>NZ_JBFTRJ010000010.1:0-315774 GCF_056399465.1 Variovorax sp. 01N425
TCCGTCCACTCTTCGATCGGCATCCAAACGGATACGCCAGCGTTGAGGAAGGCGATGTCGAGCTGACCATAGTGAGCCTGGACGGCTTGCGCCAACTCCTTCTGCGCAGCCACGTTGGCTGAATCGGCGCGCAGCACCAGAACTTCGCTACCCAACTCCGCCTGGGCCTTGGCGAGGGAATCCGGATTGACGCCGGTGACGATGACACGCGCGCCTTCGGCGAGGAACTGCTTGGCAGTTTCAAGGCCGGGTGTTCGCGCCGAGTTCGAAGCCGCCGCCGAAGATATAGACGATCACGGGAAGCGGTTCGTCGCCGGCGTCTTCGGGTGCCGAGACGTTCAGGTTCAGGCAGTCCTCACTGAGTCCGTTGTCGGCGACAAGTCTTGCATCGTGGCCCTTCAAATCCGATTGACGGATTCTTGCTCACGCAGCATACTAAGTAATATAGCTGTGTTGACGAACCATGTTGGCGAATGCAAATGATGCAGGGTGGATGCTCGCCTGCACCAATGGAACAGGGATTTGCTCGGCAGGGCAGCGGCACTGGAAGAGGTCTTTTCTCTCAAGACAACACCAACCCTGGAGGTAGCATGAACAGACATTTCCCGCGACTCGCTGCGCTGTGGGCACTCTCGCTTGCGACGCTGGCGATGGCGCAATCGTCCGCAGACCTGCTGGCTGACGGCAAGACCACCGACAACGTGCTCGTTCACGGCATGGGCTACTCGGCGCAGCGTCACAGCCCGCTGTCCCAGATCAATACGCGGAACGCGCGCAAGCTCGTGCCGGTGTGGACGCAGAGTCTGGGCAACAACCTCGGCCAGGAGGCAATGCCGATCGTGCACGACGGCGTGCTGTATGTGCCGACGCATGACGCGACGGTCGCGATCGACGCGCTGACGGGCAAGCAACTCTGGAAGACAGGACTGGACTTCGCGGCAGACGTTCCCAAGTTTGTCTGCTGCGGCCTGGTCAACCGTGGCGTGGCCATCTTCGAGGGCAAGATCTTTCGCGGCACGCTGGATGCCCACTTGCAAGCGCTGGACGCGAAGAGCGGCAAGCAGTTGTGGAAGACGAGGCTCGCCGACTACAAGGAAGGCTATTCGGTGACGAGCGCGCCGCTCGTCGTCAACGGCCTGCTGATCTCGGGCATGTCCGGTGCCGAGTACGGGACGCGCGGCTTCATTGTCGGCATCGACCCCAGCACGGGCAAGGAGGTGTGGCGCCGCCACACGACGGCCGCCCCCGACACGAAGGGCGGGGAAACCTGGCCTGGTGACACTTACCTGAAAGGCGGTGGCTCGACCTGGTTGACGGGCAGCTATGACGCCGAACAGGACCTGGTCTTCTGGGGCACCGGCAACGCCGGCCCGTGGAACGCAGCCGTGCGCATGGGAGACAACCTGTACACGGCCTCGGTGCTCGCGTTGCGTCCGAAGACTGGCGAGATCGTTTGGCATTACCAGTTCAATCCGAACGACGCCTTCGACTATGACAGCGTCAATGAGATGGTCCTGGCCAACCTTAAGGTGAACGGTGAGATCAGGAAAGTCATCCTGCACGCCAACCGTAACGGCTTCCTCTACGTGCTCGACCGCACCAACGGAAAGGTGCTGGCGGCCAACACATTCGTGCCCAGGGTCAACTGGGCCACGGGCATCGACCTGAAGAGCGGCCGCCCGATCGAAACCGAGGTGACCGCCAAGGCGCGCAATGGCGAGAAGACCGAGGTCTGGCCCGGCGCGCTGGGCGCGAAGAATTGGCCGCCGATGTCGTTCAGCCCGAAGACGGGCTGGGTCTACCTGAACGCCATCCATGCGGGTATGCCGTACAAGACCGTCACACCCGAATACAAGCAGGGCGAGTTGTTCCTGGCGATCGAATTCACTGGCTTCACCTACCCCGACGGTCCGCGTGGCTTTCTGAAGGCCATCGATCCCGTGACCGGCAAGGAGAAGTGGTCGATTCCGCGCGACATCCCGAGCTACTCCGGCGTGCTGACCACCGACGGCGGCCTGGTCTTCACGGGCACCATGACGGGCGAGTTCGAGGCACGCGATGCCAGCACCGGGAAGTTGCTCTGGTCTTACCGCACGGGCTCGGCCTCGATGGGCCAGCCAATCACGTGGACCCACAAGGGCAGGCAATACGTGACGGCGCTTTCGGGCATCGGAGGGCTGTATCCGCTCTTCTCCGGTGACGAGCGCCTGGCCAGCGTTCCGGCAGGTGGTGCCGTGTGGACATTCGGTGTGCAGCAATGAGGTGTTCGATGACGCTGTCTGCCACCGCGGCCGTGCTGGCGGTCATCGGCCTGTGGGCACAGGTCACACAAGCCAACGCCCAAGCCAACCCCGCGGCGCCACCGACACTCGATCTGGAGGCGGCCCACGCTGGCCGCAGCCTCTACACCAAGAACTGCTCGCACTGCCACGGCTTCAACATGGTGAACCCGGGCACGGTGTCGTTCGACCTTCGCAAGTTCCCGAAGGAGGACTCGGACCGGTTCTTTCACTCAGTGAAGGAGGGTAAGGGTGCGATGCCGCCTTGGAAGAACTCGTTGACGGAGGACCAGATCAAGTTGATCTGGGTCTACGTGCAGACGGGGGGCAAGCTTTGATGCGCGCTCTCTGTGCAGCGTGGCTGGGCGCGTTCGCCATGAACGCCAGTGGGGCGGCCGGGACGGAGCCCCTGCGACTGTGCATGGCCGAAGACAGCGAGCCCTATTCCGCCGTCGACAACGGGCAGGCGAGAGGGTTCGACGTGGCGATGATGCGGGCAGTGGCGGAGCGCATCGGCCGCGGCCTCGAACTGGTCTGGTTCGAGGGCCGCTACGACAAGGAAGGGAACCTTTCCCTGGATGCGCGCGCCCTGCTTGCTGCGGGCGCTTGTGACCTAGTCGCGGGAATTCCGCTCTACGAACCTCACCTCGCCACGATGATCGCGGAAAGGGCGCGGACGCCCGACTATCCTGGCGCCAAACCACTACGCCAGCGTCCCTACCAGGCCCTGGTTCCGGTGGTCGGCGGCGGCCCCTACCGTGCGACAGCGATGGTGCTGATCGGTCGAGGCGCTCCGTCGGTCAGTACGCTCGACGCGCTTCAAGGCCACACGGTGGCCGTTCGCGCCGGTTCCATGGCGTCGCTCGCTCTCGGTGCGTGGCGCGGCGGCATCCTGAGCTCCTCGATGAAGGGATTCAACGTTCGCGAGGACTTGCTGGCGGCAGTCGAGGCGGGCGATGCGGATCACGCGCTCGTCGATGTCGCACTGTGGGACCGCTACCGCAGCCTTCATCCCACGACCAGGCTGGCGCCGACCGGCTTCGAGCACCCGGTAAAGATCAATATCGGTGTGCTGGCGCGAAGTTCGGACGCCGAGTTGATGGGTGCGGTCAGTGCTGCCATCGCGCAAGAGGTCTCGTCGTTGCATGCCGCCCAGTTGGCCGAGCGGCAGCGGGCCACGTGGATTCGTCCGGTCGAACCGGTCGTGCGGTCGTCGCTGACGCTGCGCGACTTCGCCACGCCAGGCGGGTGACCCTCGTCCATGGCAACCCACTCGCTTTTTTAACAAAGCCTCGTCAGAGGCGCGGAGGAATGTCGATGATCACCTTGAACGTCAACGGCCGAGCGCGCAGTGTCGACGCCGAGCCGGACACCCCGCTGCTGTGGGTGCTGCGCGAGAACCTGCAGCTGACCGGCACGAAGTTCGGCTGCGGCTTGGCGCTGTGCGGTGCCTGCACCGTGCACCTGGACGGCCAGGCGGTGCGCGCATGCCAGACGCCGATCTCGGTGGTCGGCAACAAGAAGATTACGACGATCGAGGGCGTCGGTCAGACCTCCAGTGGGCGCGCGGTGCAGGCCGCGTGGCTGAAGCAGGATGTGCCGCAGTGTGGCTACTGCCAGTCCGGCCAGATCATGAGCGCGTGCGCGCTGCTGCAGTCCAACAAGGCGCCGGACGACGCCGAGATCGTCGGCGCGATGAGCGGCAACCTCTGCCGCTGCGGCACCTACAACCAGATCCGCGCGGCGATCAAGGATGCGTCGGCAGCGCTGACGAAGGGGGCTTGAGATGGACGTGCTGCAAACCTCCCGCCGCGGCTTCCTCAAGACCGGCTCGGCGCTGTCAATCGGCTTCGCTCTGCCGCTGGCCGCCGGGCGTGCACTCGCCGCGGCGCCGGGCGCAACCTTCGCGCCGAACGCCTGGGTGCGCATTACGCCGGACAACCGCGTCAAGGTCATCTGCGCCTCGGCCGAGATGGGTCAAGGCGTGCTCACCGCGATCCCGATGATGCTCGCCGAGGAACTCGACGCCGACTGGAAGCTCGTCAGTGTCGAGCGGGCACCGATCGACAAGGCCTACACCAACCCGGCCTTCGGCATACAGGCCACCGGCGGTTCGACAACCGTACGCGCCCACTGGGAGCCGCTGCGGCGGGCCGGCGCGGCGGCGCGCCAGATGCTCGTGGCCGCGGCCGCGGCGCAATGGAAGGTGCCGGTCGATGAATGCCGCACTGAAGCGAGCCACGTAATCCACCCGAGCGGCCAGAAGCTCAGCTATGGTGCACTCGTCGAGGCGGCGGCGAAGGTGCCGGTGCCCGAAAAGCCGGTCCTGAAGGACCCGAAGGACTTCCGCCTGCTCGGCAAGCCGATGCGCCGCCTTGACACGCCGGGCAAGGTGAACGGCAGCGCGAAGTTCGGCATCGACGCGCACGTGCCAGGCTTGCTCGTCGCGGTGATGGCACGTGCGCCGCAGCCGGGCGCGAAGCCGGCGCGCGTGGACGACAGCAAGGCCAAAGCCGTCAAGGGCGTGAAGAGCGTGCTCACGATCCCGACCGGCGTCGCGGTGCTCGCCACCGGCTACTGGGCCGCGAAGAAGGGCCGCGACGCGCTGCAGATCGACTGGGACTTGGGCTCAAGTGCGTCGTTGACGTCAGCGAAGGTGAGCGAAATCCTCGCCGAGGGCGCCGGGCGCGCCGATGCGATCACGCGCGAGGGCGGCAATCCGAAGGATGGCGCCGCGAACGCCGCGCTGAAGGTCGAAGCGCAGTACGAGGTGCCTTACCTCGCGCACGCCTGCATGGAGCCGATGAACGCCACCGCCTGGGTCAAGGGCGACGAGGTCGAGGTCTGGGCCGGCACGCAGAGCGAGGGTCCGGCGCAGGGCATCCTGTCGCAGGTCGCCCAGGTTACGCCGGCCAAGGTCAAGGTCAATACGCTGCTGCTGGGCGGCGGCTTCGGCCGGCGCTTCGCGCCTGACTTCCTGATCGATGCGGTGCTGCTGTCTAAGCTCTCCGGCGCACCGGTCAAGCTGATCTACTCACGCGAGGACGACATGGCCGCCGGATACTACCGCCCGGCGTCAGTGGCGAAGTTCGAAGGCGCGGTCGATGCCAACGGCCGCGTGACGATGCTCAAGTGCGGCGTCGGCTCGCCGTCGATCATGGCCGCGTCGGGCTTCATGAAGATTCCGGACAACGGCGTCGACAGCTTCGCGATGGAAGGCATCGCGGACCATCCGTACGACATCGACCACCAGCGCCTCACCTACGGCCGCAGGGAGCCCGGGCCGCAGGTCTGGTTCTGGCGCTCGGTCGGGCACTCGCAGAACATCTTCTTCATCGAGAGCTTCATCGATGAGGTCGCCGCCGCGGCGAAGAAGGACCCATTTGAGTTCCGCCGCGCGATGCTCACCCAGCAACCGCGCTACAGGGGCGTGCTCGAGCTCGCCGCCGAGAAGGCCGGCTGGGGCCAGCCGCTGCCGGCCGGCGTCTTCCGCGGCATCGCGGTGGCGCAGAGCTTCGGCAGCTACGTCGCCGAAGTCGCCGAGGTGTCGGTGGCAGCCGACGGAGCGCCGAAGGTGCACCGCGTCGTCGCCGCCGTGGACTGCGGAATGACGGTCAACCCGCAGACGATCGCCCGCCAGATCGAGAGCGCGATCGTCTACGGCCTGTCGGCCGCGTTGTATGGGAGGATCAGCTTCAAGGACGGCCGCGTCGAGCAGAGCAACTTCCACGACTACCCGGTGTTGCGCATGAACGAGACACCGAAGGTCGAGGTGCACATGGTTGCGAGCCGCGAGGCGCCCGGCGGCATCGGCGAGCCCGGCACGCCGCCGATCGCGCCGGCAGTGGCCAACGCGATCTTCGCGGCCACTGGCAAGCGGCTGCGCTTGCTACCGTTCGATCCTGCGCAAATCAAGAGCGCCTGAGGTAGGCGTTCTGCACCGGCTTGCCGGCCTGGATGACGCCGTTGATAGCGGCCCAGGTCTGCATCGTTCGACCGGCGAACTCGGGACGATTGTCGGTGCGGACCAGACGGCGCTCTGCCTTGACTTGGTCTGTCCGTTCGATGCCTGCGACGGTGAGCAGGACCTCGGTCGCATGGGCGGTGGGGTCGCAGGGTGGATTGCCGATGCCTGCGAGCTGGGTTCCGCGGTCACTGCGTTCCAAAGCCGGACGCGGTCGCCTGCAGCGAAGTCAAGGAGCGCGTCACGGACAAAGGTGTCCCGAACGGCTTGCTCCTCGCTATGTCGGGGCGTTGCTGTCCGACCCACCGTCCGCGCGCAATGCGCGGACGGCCGGAGCTCACAGCGCGAGCACCATCTCCTGGTGCGAGGTTGCACCTGAGGTTCGAAGTGACGCAGCCGCCGGCGGCAACGCCCACCTGCGGCCCTTTCGAGGGTGCGTCAGCAGGGGCACGGAGATGTACGGCATCGGTTGAACGATCAGAAGTTGTGGCTTTCGGGGATAGACAGGGCAGCCGACCAAGCCATGGCGTTCCATGAGCCGCTGCGCCAAGCCCAGGATGCTGATTCGTGGCAAGCCAAGCATCAGCGGCGCGCAGCTGGCGCGCCGTATATCGAGATTAAGGCGCCGGCTGCGAAGGCAGGCTGCAGCCGCGTGACCAGCTTCATCTGCGCCTAGCGCTAACAGGAGTGAATGTGGTCAGAGCAAGCGCGAACTTATCACAATGTGGACGACCAGGTTTGCTCATATGCCTTGCTCCGGAATAGTCTGAGGCTTGATGGAGACATTGATGATTGCCAGAAGAAAATTTCTATCGGTTGCTGGTGGCGTCTCGGCGTGGCATGTTCTGCCTTCATTTGCGCAAGACGATTATCCAAACCGACCGGTGCGTCTTGTTGTGGGATTTCCTGCCGGTGGGACCACTGACATGATCGGTCGACTCACAGCGAAGGAATTGTCTGCTCGCCTAGGACAATCTTTTGCTGTTGACAACCGTCCAGGAGCCACAAGCAACATCGGCACGGCATCGGTGGCACGCGCGGCTCCCGATGGATACACATTACTGTTGGCAACCGTATCAAATGCGACGAATGTCACCGCCTACCGAAGTCTTTCGTTTGATATCCAGAAAGACTTCGTTCCAATTTCCGGTATTGCAATTGTTCCGAATGTATTGGTCGTCTCATCGTCTTCGCCGTTCAAAACGTTTGACGATTATCTGAATTTCGCTCGAAAAAATCCTGGTAAGTTGACTTTTGCTTCCGCAAGTAGCGGCTCTTCCACTCACCTAGCGGGTGAGTTGTTTAAGACAATGGCAAAAGTCAACATGCTGCACGTGCCATACCCCGGAAGCGCGCCGGCCATAACAGACATCATGGGAGGGCAAGTAGATTCAATCTTCGACAATTTGCCGTCAGCTTTGCCGCATATTACGGGCGGGAAACTTAGGGCTTTGGCGGTGACGAGCCCAGCACGGGCACCGGCGCTTCCTGACACTCCAACAGTAGCTGAACTCGGATTTCCCGGATTCGAAGCCTATTCCTGGCAGGGTCTAATGGCGCCAAAAGGGACGCCCGTTGCGGTGGTTCAAAAACTGTCTTCAACAGTCTCCGAGATTTTGACCGATCCGAACGTAGCAGCCCAAATCGTAAGGCTTGGAGGCGCTTCCAATAGACTGAATGCTGAGGATTTTCGCAAGTTTGTGAAAACGGAAATCGATAAATGGGGTCCAATCATTAAAAAGTCCGGAACTATTATCGAGTGACCCCGGCGAGAGCTGGCTGACCTGCACTCGCTTTCTAGCGTCGAAACGGCTGATTATTTTGTGGAGTTGCGCGTGCAGAGATTTTTAAACTTTTTATCCCGACAAAAAGGCGACTGATGCGCAATTCAGGGTTGCTTTCATTTTTAGTGGGATCGGTCATGCACACGATGGCGCGATTAGTCTGTAAGAGTATGCGCCAACAAATTCGTCTGGATGACGTCCAGTATCACGGCACATTGCGGGTACGCTGATGAGCGATTTACCCTCGGCAATGTCGCCGCATCGTACGGGACTTCAAGATGGGAGCGAGCAGCGACCGCTTGAGGGGTTCCGAGTAGTCGAGCTTGCACAGATGATCGCTGGGCCGTCCGCAGCCCTGTTGCTTGCCGATTACGGGGCCGATGTCCTTAAGCTAGAGCCACCATCTGGCGACATGTGCCGAAAACTGCGTTCCGCGGCCGCGGTCTCGTTGGCCGAATCACCGGTCTTTGTCGGCTACAACCGCGGCAAGCGGATCGCACAGGTCGATATTCGAACCGAAGCTGGCCGCGAGCAGATTCTTCGGCTTGTTGAGGAGGCTGACGTTTTTATCGAGTCCGCGCGCCCAGGCGTCATGGAGCGTCTGGGTCTGGCGGCTGAGACACTGCTCGCCAGAAATCCCAGGCTCGTCTATGCATCCGTCTCCGGTTTCGGTCGCGGTGACATCGGATCCAAACTCGGCGGAGTCGACATGATCGTTCAAGCGGAAAGCGGCATGATGTCCACCACTGGATTTCCTGGGCAGCCCGCCACGAAGGTCGGCTTCACGGTGGTAGACGCGGCGTGCGGGCATGCTCTGTGTCATGGGATTCTGGCTGCACTGTTGCGTCGCGAGCGTACCGGCCGTGGGGAAGTGGTGCGCGTCAGCTTGTACGACGTGGCGCTGCACCTGCAGACCGGTCCGATCGTTGAGTACTTGATGACAGGCATCCAATCTGAACGAAGCGGCAACAGTGCGCCACTGTCCGCGCCGGCGGATTCATTCCGTTGCGCGGACGGAGAGGTCGTCGTCTCCGCCTATATCGATGCCCACTGGAAGAAATTCGTTGTCTTGATCGAAGCGCCGGAACTGCTTGACGATCCTCGTTTCTTGACGGGTGCGCTGAAGGTTGTCAATCGCGCGGCGATGACAGCCGCCATCGAGAACAAACTGGCTGCGCGAAGTGCCACAGAATGGGCCGCGCTCTTGCAGGCGCACGGCCTGCTCGCGGGGCTTGTGAAGGACTATGCCTCGGTGACGGTGGACAAGCTGACACAGGAAGTTGGCGCCATTCAAACTCTCGGCGACGGATTCGGAATCCGCAATCCAATCGTGCTGGAGAAGACGGTGGTGCCGAGCATGCGGGATCGGCAAGAGCTGTCCGGCACGGACGCTGTCGCCAGTTTTGAGACGACGGTGCGGCGCGACGCGGCATAAAAACATCAACGAAGGCCCGGCTATTCAATCGGGTGCCTGGTCGGAGGGTACTGCTGGCAGCGTACTCCGGCAGTACTGTGTTTTTCCAGGAGTACGGCGCCTTCTCAGAACCGAGAGCTCTTCATGACCACTGATCTTCCCCTGCTGCTCGAGCGCGACGGCGCTGTGGCCTCCATCTGCTTCAATCGGCCATCGGCCCTCAACGCCATCGATCCTCCCATGGCGCGCGCGTTTCTCTCCGTTGTGCGCGAATTGGCCGCTGACCCGAGCGTGCGCGCCGTGATCATGCGCGGCGCTGGGAGCGGCTTCATGGCTGGCGGCGACTTAGCCGTGCTCAGCGCCGACCCGCAGCGCGGCGCAGCGGAGCTGATCGATCCCCTGCACGAGGCCGTACGTGTGCTGGACGCCATGGACGCCCCGCTTGTCGCCCAGGTCCATGGCGTGGCGGCCGGCGCGGGACTGAGCCTGATGCTGCAGGCGGACTTCGTGCTGGCCGCCGCCGGCACGCGCTTCAACCTCGCATACGCGAACATTGGCGCCAGTTGCGACGTCGGCGCATCGTGGGCTCTGCCGCGCCGGGTAGGGCTGAGGCGCGCATTGGAGATTGCGCTGCTCAGCGAGACGTACGACGCCGACTCCGCTGAGCGCATGGGTCTGGTCAGTCGTGTGGTGCCGGCCGCGGAGTTGGGGGCGGAGGCGTTGGCGCTGGCGCACCGGTTGGCAAGCGGCCCAACCCTGGCATTGGGTCACCTGCGCAGGCTGATACGCAGCTCAAGCGACCGCGACCTGGCCGGCCAGCTCGACGCCGAGGCGGCCGCCTTTCGGGACTGCGCTGCCACCGACGACTTTCGTATTGGCGTTGACGCCTTCAGAAATCGGAAGACGCCGTCTTTCACGGGGCGCTGAGTGCTTCTTTCGGCGCTATTTCATTTGATCCTCCAACGCAGGAAACTCCAATCCATGACTCCCCGTGACATCTTCGTCGTCGGCACCGCCCGCACCGCCATCGGCACCTTCGGGGGCGCACTGAAGGACGTGCCCAACACGCAACTGGCCACCACCGCCGTCAAGGCCGTCATCGAGCGCAGCGGCGTTGCGGCCGATGCCATCGGGCATGTGGTGATGGGCAACGTGATTCCCACCGACGTGAAGGACGCGTACCTGAGCCGCGTGGCCGCCATCGATGCGGGCTGCCCCATCGAGACGCCGGCCTTCAACGTCAACCGCCTCTGCGGCTCCGGCTTGCAGGCCATCGTGTCGGCGGCGCAGGCCATTGCGCTCGGCGACTGCGACATCGCCATCGGCGGCGGCTCGGAATCGATGAGCCGCGGCCCGTACTTCGACACCTCGGCGCGCTACGGTGCGCGCATGGGCGACGCGGTGCTGGTCGACTACATGCTGGGCATCCTGCACGACCCATGGGAGAAGATCCACATGGGTATCACGGCCGAGAACGTGGCAGCGCGCTACGGCATCACGCGCGAGCAGATGGACGAGCTGGCCGTTACCAGCCAGCAGCGCGCGGCGGCGGCCATTGCCGCGGGCCGCTTCAAGGAGCAGATCGTTCCGGTCGAAGTGAAGACACGCAAGGGCATCGTGCTGTTCGACACCGACGAGCACGTGCGCGCCGACACCACGGTCGACACGCTCGCGAAGATGAAGCCCGCGTTCAAGAAGGACGGCCTCGTCACCGCCGGCAACGCCTCGGGCATCAACGACGGCGCTGCCGCCGTGGTGCTGGCCGAAGGCGGGCGCGTGAAGGCGCTGGGGCTCAAGCCGCTGGCGCGCCTGGTCGGCTATGCGCACGCGGGTGTCGAGCCCGCGTACATGGGCATCGGCCCGGTGCCGGCCACGCGCAAGGTGCTGGAGCGCACCGGCCTGAAGGTCGGCGATTTCGACGTGATCGAGTCGAACGAAGCCTTTGCGGCGCAGGCCTGCGCGGTCATCAAGGAGCTGGGCTTCGATCCGGCCAAGGTCAATCCGAACGGCTCGGGCATTTCGCTCGGCCACCCGGTGGGTGCGACCGGCGCAATCATCACGACGAAGGCGATTGCCGAGCTGCATCGCACCGGTGGCCGCTATGCGCTGGTCACGATGTGCATCGGCGGCGGGCAGGGCATCGCCGCGATCTTCGAGCGCGTCTGAGCCTCTTCGTGGTCGGCACTTGTTGGATTCCACCGACCTCTGACCCAACCTAAAAAGATGTGGGGGCCACGGACCACTTACGAATTGGTTCTGCCAATGCGACGCGAGATTTCGGACGCGCAATGAAGGAGCGGGCGTGCGACTGACCCGTCCCACGCGCCGTCGAAAGTCGCCGACGGACCCGTGACCAAAATGCCGAGAACAATGTTGCCCGCCGCGTCAAAGACCGGTCCGCAAAGTGCGTCAACCCCCGGTATCGGATGCCCCTGAGCGCGCGACAGACCATGCCTTCGAATTTCCGCCAGTTGAGCGTCGAACTTTTGGGCATCGAAGGTCTGGTCTTCCGAGTTGCTCTGCGGTGCTCCCTCAGTTCGGATGAGCCGCTCGATCACCTTGGGCGGCATGTACGCTGAGAAGAGGCGCCCTGTTGCCGTGTTCGTCAACGACATCACGGTTCCTGCCCGCATGTTGACGTGCAGGGGTTGAATAGGCTCCTCAAGGCGGACGATGGTCGGGCCAAGGTTTCCCCAAACCGCGACAGCGACGCTTTGCCCGGTTCGCACCGCCAGTTCTTTAACGACCTTGGAGGCCTCCCTCACGGGTCCGATTTGCCTGAGTTTCGTTAGCCCAAGCTGCAGCGCAAGGGGGCCCAACTCGTATTGGCCCGCCGGGGTCTGCATCACAAACCCGACTTTCATGAAGCTCACCATGTAGGGATGTGACTTGCCCACAGTCATAGTTGCGGCCGCCGCCAAATCTTTCAGGGCCATCGGCCTGACATGGCGTGCCAACTCGAGAAGTAGTGCACTTCCGATTTCTACCGACTGTATGCCGCGCCTACTTTTTTCCATGTTCTCGTTGGTTACCCCCACAGGTTCCGCTTGATGATAGCCACCGAAAGATGGAGCGCTTCTGTGGTGTTCCTTAATTGCCAAAGGCCAAGGACCCCAGATAGGGGAATGCGATAGTCAAACGGATTTGATATTGTGAGATCCTGCGAAATAGTCAAATTGGTATTTTCATATGCCGTCAATTGATGCCAATCAGGGGGCATAGCGTCGGAAGAAGGAGCTGCCGTGCGATGTGAAGGAAGAGCTTGTGCATGGACCTCGCTTGCGGGATCCGTTGTGGTCGCGCTGTGTGCTTGTGGGGGCGGAGGTGCCGGGTCGAGTTTCACGCCCATCGACATCACCGCTGCTGCGCCAGCCGCCCCAGCGCTAGAAGGTACGAAGATGGCAGCGTCTACAACGGCGGCAGAAGCGCCACCCGAAGACCAAGACTCGGCCACCACGGCAGACAAGTTTGCAAACAGCGACGCCGCCTCGCTGACAGACGAAAAGAAAAGCACAGGCGGACCTAAGGCGATGGCAACCGGCCAGACAACGGCCGAAGTGCTGTCGACCGCGACGCTGGCGGCGGCGCCCAGCGCAAAAAACCCTGAAAAGTAGGGTCCGCGGCGGGTCACGTCGCCAGCGTGGCCTCGTCGCGCCCGAGGCGTCGCGTTATTTCCTGCGCACACTGGCGCAGTGGCTGGGCAATCTTGCCGTCCCATTCGCTATCAAAGGTTGCTGAGGGTCCCATCACGAGGATGCCCAGGACCAGGTGGCCTTCATAGTCGAACACTGGCGCGCAAATCGCATCGATGCCCGGGATAGGGTGACTGCGCGCTCGCGACAGCCCATGCTTGCGTATTTCGGCAAGTGCATCTTCGAGTGCCTCGCTAGGAAGCTTATTGCCTAGGTCGGTTCCATAACTCTCACGTGCAAGCTCGAGACCAGCGAGCCGTTCGATGACCATTGGTGGCATATAAGCCGCGAAGAGCCTTCCCGTCGCCGTGTTGTAGAGCGACATAACGGTGCCTGTTCGCAAGTTGACGTGAAGCGGCTGTATCGGCTCTTCAAGCCGAACCACAGTCGGCCCAAGGTTGCCCCACACGGCGACCGCAACGCTTTGTCCTGTTTCCTCCGCCAACGCCTCTATCAACTTGGACGCTTCCTTAACCGGGTCCAAGCGCTGTAGTCGAGTGAGCCCTAGTTGCAACGCGAGCGGGCCAAGTTCGTAGAGCCCTGCGTCGTTCTGCGACACAAAGCCAACTTTGAGGAAGCTCACCATGTATGGATGCGCTTTGCCCGTCGTCATCCCTGCAGCCTTTGCAAGGTCCCTGAGCGCCGCCGGCCGCGCGACACGGGCGAGCTGGAGAAGGAGCTCACTGCCGATTTCGACGGATTGGATACCTCGACGGTTTTTTTCCGTCGCAGGTTGGCTTGGGAATTCGAAGGTTGCCATGAGGGAGTGCTTGGTCTTGTAGGCTGAGCGAGTTATTGTGGGGCCTTCTTGCTGCGTGCCTGGCAGCCTCCCGTTCGCTTTGAGGTCATGCAATGCAAACGGCGGCAGAAGCCGCCGTTTGCACACTGCCTGCCAGAACCGGTCAATCAATCATCATCGTCTTCCAGTTCCTGGCAGGGGCCGCGGCCTTCAAGGTCTGCGTCACCCTTCCAATATGGAAGACTGGTCGTGCTCTCGGTGTTGAAACAGCCTGCCTTCAAGAGCGGAAGGTTCAGAGACGAGCGGTGGCGCGGGCCGTAATAGAGCGACACGGCACTTCCTGTAAGCGAAGCCAGCTGCGGCATCGTCGGGTAGCAAGGGTCGGTGCCAAGAACGGGGGAGCACTGACTCCCACCGGGTGCGGGGTTGAAAACTCCGTTGGAACCTTGCGACGGTGTTTGGGTTGTAACGGTCAGACGCAGCTTGCCACCTGCAGGTATCGCAACGAATCTCGGGGAAATCAGGAAGTCGTACTTGTTGACTGACCCAGCAGGCAGGTACTTGTCCGCTACATACGCGCCATAGGGCTTGACCGGCACGCCCTTCTTGTCCACCCAGGACCGAGACGGTATGTTTGTAGCCAGGCTTCCGAGAACGGCCCCAGAGGAAATGGGGGTGACCGTACCTTGCGCATCCACCAACGCGACTGATGCGATTAGCTCCAGGTTCGCCGTTGTAGACGACGCGTAGAAGGACGCGCTCATCGGCCCGGCAAGGGTTGCCCCCTTCTTGATTACAGGACCGTCAAATTGCAAGGTGCTGCCGGGCCCGGGTTGTGCCCAATTTATTGTCTCTTTGCCTGCCGAACCAGCTACGTGCCGCGTCATGCGCCCATTGTTGGCGAGGAAGTACTGTTTATAGGAGGTGGAGACCGGATACGCAGACGTGCTCACCCAGTTGTTCGATAACAGCTCGTGAACATGGAGCGGCTGGCTCGTGTCGGCCATCCGAGTGCGTTTGCCCTTCAGCCAGGTATCGAACCATTCAAGCGTAATGTTGTCTGCGATGTGCTGGCCAGTGGTCTGCTCTTCGAATTGGCAATGGCCGCCTTGGCTAATAAGTACCTGATATCGGCCGGTGGCCTTCTGGGTGGGGGACATCGGACCGAAGACGGGCCTCTTGCTGTAGGCGTTCTGAAGGTACGCGTACATCGACAGTGCGCTCTCTGCGTAGATGTCCTGATGGGTGCCCCAGATGAGTGCAGGGATGCCAAGGTCAACGATCTTCTCGGCGTAATTTCCCGGGGTTCGCAGCTGCCAGAAGTCGCCGTCGTACGCTTTCGGACCGCCTGCGTAAATATCGTTCACCACCGCTTGGCCGTAGGCAGCGGCTCCGTGATTGTTGCCTACGGACCCGCCGAAAAACAATGGGAACTGGGCCGTTTGCGTTGGGATGCCGCCTGCAAAGTAGGTCTCTCGATAGAACTCTGCGCCAAAGCAAACCGGCGCGAGGGCCTTGATTGGCGAATTCCGCCCCGCTGCGGCGGCGGTGTAAATCTGGTTCAGGCCCGCCCAGGAGCCGCCCTGCAGACCGACCTTTCCATTGGAGTTCTGCAGCCTGGTCGCCGCCCATTGCGCCAACTCGGCCCCGTCCTTGGCATCACGTTCGCTGAAAAAGGCGAAGTCGCCGCCTGAGTTTCTTGTTCCCCGCACCGACGCGGTCACGAACAGATAGCCACGCTGCACGTAGTAGTCGCCGGCGGTGGAAGGGTTGCCTAGGTAAGGCGTTTGGGTGAGCAACACGGGAAAGGGGCCAGGCACCCGAACTCCAGTCGATGGGTCGGTCGGGTAGGAGACATCGACCATGAGAACGGCACCGTCACTCATCGTGACGGGCACGTTTGTGTCCAATTTTGAACCGTAGACCGCAGGGCCTGGAGTCCAGACGCCACCGGGGAACGGAGTCGAGGCTTGCTCTTGGCACCCGTCATTACCCCTTCTGTCATGGTCATCGCACGAAGCGAAGGCGGGCGCCGCGGCCGATGCCACTAACGCAAGAGCGGCGGCGACGAAGCCAGTTCGCCGGCGCGTCCTCGGAGGGCGGGAGGCGGTTTCTACCGCCGACGATGCGCGTGACGCGCTGTTGCCACTGGTTTTCATCTCGAGTGTCTCCTTGCTGTGAGGTGCGACCTAACTAATGCTGCCCGATGCGGCGCGGCTGTCATCTGATAGTGTCAGATGAATACGATTACATCTGTCTATCAGATCAAATCGCATAACATTGACATAGTCGGGGCAACCCGTACGATTGCAAATAGGTGTAACTACAGCGGGGAGCGTCTCCCCCGGAGTCTGGGAGCGCTTAGGCGACGGACAGTGGAACGCCGGGCGGGACAGCCGGACAGCTTGCGGTCAGCCAAGTGAAGAAGGGAACGACCTCGGTCACGAGGGTCGAGAGCAGCGGCGCAGTACGGCCAGCCTCGCGCGGCGACTGCGGTGTCGCGTGAAACAGATTTATCTGCGCGGGTTTTGCGCGGAGGGGGAGAGGGCGCCGATGCGTTTCGAGATTGCGATGCCGGCCTCTTTCACTGCTGTTGCTTGGCTGCCATCCCAATTGGTGTCAAACGACCGCGAACGTCCCATCAAGGTGATGCCAAGCACGATGTTGCCGGAGTAGTCGAACACAGGAGCAGCGAAAGAGCAGACGCCGGGGGTGGGGTTGTCGACCGAGCGTGAAAGGCCATTCGCGCGCACTTCATTGAGCATGCTTTGCAGTTCGTCCTGGTCAACGGGCTTGGCAATGTCCGGCCCAAGTCGACGCTCGTCTTCAAGAATGGACTCTTCGATGAGCTTCGCCGGCAAATATGCAGCGAACAAGCGACCGGTGGCGGTGCCAGCCAGTGACATGACCATGCCCGTCCGGATGTTCGTGTGAAGCGGATAAATCGCGTCGAAGAGGAACACGATGGTGGGCCCGTGGTTGCCCCATACGGACATCGCGACGCTGTGACCGGTCTGCCGAGCCAACTCCTCCGCGAAGGGTGTCGCTTCTCGGACAGGATTGAGCATACGAAGCGTCACCAAGCCGAGTTGCATGGCGGTCGGGCCAAGCCAGTAGTAACCGGTCAGGGATTCCTGGGTCACCAGTCCCAGTTTGGCGAAGCTGACCAGATACGGATGAGCTTTGCCCGGCGCCATGTCGGCCGCCTTTGCGAGTTCCCTCAATGGCATAGGCCGGCCGTGGGCCCCGAGCGCCAGGAGCAACTGGCCGCCGGCTTCGATAGACTGGATGCCTCGACGCCCCTTTTCGGCACCTGTGTCGCCGCTACTTTCCAGAGCGTCCATGATTTGTCCCCAAGCACTGTCGATAACGTTTTAAGCCGAATAATTAGCTTACAACAAACGCGTTGATGCCAAACTAATTTATCGACCGCGAGCAATTGTCAATCAAACGACTGGCCACAGAAAGAGGCCTGCAAGTTTTGCGTCCACTGCTCCCGTAAGCACCCCACTAGGAGTGCCCTCGGGAAAGAGCGCCAAGACGCTTGGAGATTGCGATGCCGCTTGCCTTGACTGCCCCCGCCTGAGGGCCGTTCCAATCAGTGCCGAACGAGCGGGAGCCCCCGATCAGCGTCAGCGCAAGCACGATGTTTCCCGAGTAGTCGAAGACCGGAGCGGCGAACGAGCAGACGCCAGGAGTAGGGTTGTTCACTGCACGAGAAATACCATATTTGCGCACGTCGTTCAGCATCTCGTTCAGCGCGAGCGCCTCAACAGGGGCGGCAATGTCCGGCCCAAGGCGCCGCTCGTCTTGAAGAAGAGATTTCTCGATGAGCCGGGCGGGAAGATAGCTGGCGAACAGTCGCCCGGTTGCTGTTCCCGCCACCGACATCACAGTTCCCGTACGGATGTTGGTATGAAGCGGGTAGACCGCATCAAACAAGAACACCACTGTCGGTCCCTGGTTGCCCCAGACCGCCAGCGCAACGCTGTGGCCAGTATCCCTGGCTAACTGCGCTGCGAATGGAGTCGCTTCGCGAACCGGATTGACCATTCGAAGCGAGACAAGTCCAAGCTGCATGGCCATGGGTCCGAGCCAGTAATGGCCGGTGGTCGGCTCTCGAGTGACCAAGCCAAGCTTGGTAAAGCTGACCAGGTACGGGTGGGCCTTGCCAGGCGCCATTTCCGCAGCTCGCGCGAGTTCGCTCAGAGGCATCGGATGGCCATGGGTTCCGAGAGCAAGAAGCAGTTGGCCGCCCGCCTCGACGGCCTGAATCCCTCTGCGCTCCTTCTCTAAGCCTGATGCGCGACTCTCATTGTTGAGCTCCTTCATGCCAGTCTCCTTGTTCGATCATATCGATGTCATCCGATTAGGGTAAACCATTAGCGTATGAGTAACGCGTTAGCACCATACTAACAGCATCGGACTTGCAGACGCGGTCCCCCAAAGGAGTGAAGCTCATGAGCAAGCAGGAAACCCTATATGACGTCCTGGTGATTGGCACCGGGGCCTCTGGGATGGCAGCGGCAGTCACAGCCGCTCACGAAGGCCTAAAGGTGCTGGTGGTCGACAAGGCCCCCCTCTTCGGCGGCACGACCGCTAGGTCCGGCGGATGGCTCTGGATTCCCAACACCAAGCTGGCTAAGGAGCAGGGCATCACCGAGCCGGCAGGGGCTGCCCGGTCCTACCTGCAACATGAAGCCACGACGCATTTCGACGCGGCGCGCGTCGACGCCTTCATCGAAAACGGCCCGAAAGCCATCGACTTCTTCACCGAGAACACGTGCGTGCAGTTCGACATGCCGCCGGTGTTCCCCGACTATCACGCCGAAGCGCCAGGCGGCCAGTCGGGTGGCCGGTCCATGGTGACCCGGCCGTTTGACGGCCGAGAACTGGGCAGCCGCATCGACAAGCTCGCGCCGCCCGTGCCCGAGCTGACCGTGTTCGGCATGATGCTTGGCTCCGGGAAGGAGCTGTGGCACTTCCTGCGTGCCTTCAAATCGTTCGAGTCCTTCTGGTATGTCACCAAGCGTTTCGGCGGACATCTTCTGGATGTCGTGAGATACGGCCGCGGGATGACGCTGACGAATGGCAATGCGCTGGCCGGCCGTCTCGCCAAGGCCGCGATGGATCTCAACGTCCCGGTATGGCTGAACTCGACCGTGAAGTCACTCATCGTGGAAGAAGACGCCGTTGTCGGAGCGACCGTAGTGCAGAACGGCAAGCCGGTCGAAGTCCGCGCGCGCCGTGGCGTTGTTCTGGCATGCGGTGGCTTCCCCTATGACGTGGAGCGTCGCAAGCAGTTGTTCCCGCACGCGCCGACCGGCCGTGAGCACTTCACGCCTTCGCCTGCCTTGAATACCGGCGACGGTCTGCGTCTCGGTGAATCCGTCGGAGGCTGGGTCGACCCGACTATTCCGAATGCCGCCGCCTGGTGCCCGACCTCGGTGACCAAGCGCAAGGATGGTTCCGAGGGCGTCATGCCGCACTTCATCGACCGTGCCAAGCCGGGCGCGATTGCAGTTACCCCGAAGGGACGCCGCTTCACCAACGAGGCGCTGTCCTATCACGACTTCATCCAGGACCTGGTGAAGTCCTGCAAGGGGATGCCGGAGGTCACTTGCTGGCTCATCTGCGATCACAAGCACCTGCGCGAGTACGGCATGGGGGCAGTGGCTCCGTTTCCCTTGCCCATCGGCAAGCATCTGAAGAGTGGTTACCTCAAGAAGGGCAATAGCCTGCAGGAACTGGCCGAGACAATCGGCGTGCCCTACGCTGCGCTGCAGGAGGAGGTTGAGACTTTCAATCGTGACGCGGCGAAAGGCGTGGACACGAAGTTCGGCAAGGGCAGCACCGCGTACAACCGCTTCCAGGGCGACTCTCTGGTGACCCCGAACCCGTGCATGGCGCCCGTTCGTCAGGGCCCCTTCTACGCGATCAAGATCGTCGTCGGCGAGATCGGCACTTTCGCCGGTCTCCTGACGGACGAGTCCTGCCAAGTCCTCACGCAGAGCAGGCAACCGGTCAAGGGGCTCTATGCCATAGGCAACGACGCCGCCAGCATCATGGGTGGCAACTACCCCGGCGCCGGCATCACCCTAGGGCCGGCACTGACCTTCGGCTACGTCGTCGGCCAGGCGCTTGCAAAGCAGACGGATCGCTCCCCCAATGTCGTTCCATTGACGACGACGCCGCGCCAGCACGCACACGCAGCTTGAACTTCGCACAACCCCAAAAGGACAGTACAAATGGAAATCTCCGAGCTGATGGCGCCCCGAGTCCTCGACGGACGCATCGCGCTGGTGACCGGCGCGGGACAGGGCAATGGCAAATCCATCGCCAAGGGCCTCGCAAAAGCTGGTGCCAACGTCGTCGTGACGGACCTCGTGGAAGAAAACGCCAAGGCCGTGGCAGCCGAGATCACCGCCGCCGGTGGGAAGGCAGTTGGGTACAAGCTCGACGTGACATCGCGCGACGCTTGTCAAACGCTGGCGCTCACCGTGGCCGGTGAGGTCGGCAACATCGACATCCTGGTCAACAACGCGGGCATCATCATCCGTGAAGGGCTGGACAGCCCCAAGGTCGTGTCAAACCTCGAGCGCACGTTGGCCGTGAATGTGATGGGCACCTTCCTTCCGACGTACGCTTGGCTCGATGCCCTGAAGGAGACCAAGGGCGTGATCATCAACGTCGGGTCTATCGCGTCGACGACCGGCATTCCCAATGTAGTGGGCTATTCGCCGTCGAAGGGCGCGGTCAAGATGATGACCCAGACGCTGGCGGTCGAGCTCGCCAAAGACGGCATCCGGGTCAACGCAATCGCGCCGGGGGTCATCGAGACCCCGATGACCTCCTACACGCGAGAAGCACCTGAGCGTCTGCAAAAGTTCATGCTGCGCACGCCGATGGCGCGTGTGGGACAGCCTGAGGAACTGGTCGGCCCCGTGATCTTCCTTGCATCGAGTATGGCCACCTACGTGACGGGCGTGACATTGCCCATCGACGGCGGCTATCTCGCCTCCTGATATTCCAGAGTTCGTTCCTAGTTTGCAACCCCTGAACTCGCCGAGTTCGACCCCAAAGAGGAGACAGCCGTGAGCATCCCTAAATTCATCAAGCACGCAGTTTTGACTGCCAGCATGATTGCAGCAGCAGCTGCGAATGCCCAAGACATCAAGGTGGGCTACAACGGTGACCTGTCCGCTTCGCCATCCGCGCAAAGTGGCCAGGCAGCTGTGTTGGGCATGGAGGCCGCAATTGCGGACATCAATGCCGCTGGCGGCGTGCTCGGCAAGAAGCTGGCGCTCGTCACGCGGGATGACACCTCGGCGCCGCCTAAGTCGATTCAGAACATGAGCGAGTTGATCGACAGCGAAAAAGTCTCCGCCGTGTTCGGCCCGACCAATTCGGGCAACGCCATGGCCTGGAAGCACATCGCCAACCAGAAGAAGATCCCCGTCATCGGCAACGTGAGCTCGGGTACAGACATCACCAAGCCGATGAGCGCAGGTGCGGACAACTACATGTTCCGTGTCTCGATGGTTGATCGCGAGCAGGTCGCCGCACTGATGGCGTACGTCAAGAAGAACACCGCTCAGGCGAAGGTGGTCGGCTTGATGGCCGAGACCACCGGCTACGGCCAAGGCGGGCTGAAGGACATGGAGGAGATCGCCAAGCTTCAGGGCATCAAGATCGCAGCCACCGAGCGCTTCGGTGTCGGCGATACGGACATGACCTCGCAACTGAGCAAGATGAAGTCTGCCGGTGTCGACACGGTGGTCGTCTGGGCCCAGGGAACCCCCATCGCCCAGTTGGTGCGCAGCATGGAGAAGATCAACTACTTCCCGTTGGTGTTGACCTCGTGGGCCGCAGACAACATCACGTTCTATGACGCGGCAGGAAAGACCCTGGCGGAAAAGCCGATCTTCATGCGCACGGTCAGCGAGACGCGCACGCCCGCACAGCAAAAGCTTTTCGACCGAGTCGGCCCCAAGCTGAAGGCACCGGGCTCGTTCTCTTTCGCCCTGCACGGCTATGACTCCGTCCTGCTCTACGCTGCCGCCGCGAAGCAAGCCAATAGCTTCGACGGTTCGGCCGTCCGGCTCGCGCTGGAGGACCTGAAGACCCCCGTCCAGGGCGTCCTCAAGACCTATGACAAGCCGTTCAGCAAGACCAATCATGAAGCCTTGATGGCCAAGGACCTGGTGTGGATTCGCTGGAAGGACGGCAAGCTGCTGCCCTACACGGACCCGATCGTGGGTTCGCTGACAACCGCTGACTTCAAGCAGTAACGCCACTTTGCGCATCCGGGCCGCATCCGGCGGCCCGGGAAATCATCTCGGAGGCAACTATGACAGAGGCGCTCTTGCAGGCGATTCTCAGTGGCTTGGCTGTGGGCGGTGCCTACGCGTTGGTCGCTCTAGGTTTCAGCATCACATTCACCACCACCAAGACGCTCAACTTCTCGCACGGCGAGTTTGTATCGGCAGGTGCATTCATCGGCATGAGCGCGCTCTTCCTGGTCCTGGGTCTGCCTGTGACATCGACCACCTTTGGTCAGGCGCTGCCCGGCTCCGGTGCCCAGTTGCTGGCCCTCGCCGCAGCGCTTGGCATCATGGGGTTGCTCGGATGGCTCCTCTATGCGATCGGCGTACGGCCGTTCGCGGGACGACCTGGCATGGCCTGGGTGATGAGCACGCTGGGTTTCGGCGTCATCCTCCAGAGCATCGGATTGGCCATCTGGGGACCCAAGCCCGTCGTGGTGCCCGGACCGTTGGGCGACGCGGTGATCCGGGTGCTCGGGGTCGGCGTTCGCCCCCAGGAACTCCTGACGCTGGGTGTCGCCGTGGTGATCATGATTGCCTTCGACTTCGTGATGAACAAGACGATGGTGGGCAAGGCCATGCGGGCAGTCGCTGCCAACGGCAACGTCGCCAGCCTGATGGGCATCAACACCAACGCCGTGATGATCGGCGCTTTCGTGATCAGTTCGGCGCTCGCCGGCCTGTCGGGCTTCCTTCTCGCGCCGATCGCACAAGCCTCGCTCTTCATGGGCCTGACAGTCGGTCTCAAAGGATTTTCCGGCGCCATGATCGGCGGCCTGAGCAACCCACGCGGCTGCGTGATCGGTGGTTTCGTTCTCGGGGTCCTCGAATCGCTGGTGAACCTGTGGCAGGCCCAGTGGCGTGAGGTTGCCGTCTTCGCTCTCGTGATCCTGGTTCTCGCGTTCCGTCCGACCGGGTTGTTCGGCAAGAAGCTAGTGGAGAAGGTATGAAGCGCGGTCAACATCTCTTGGGCGTCGTCGTCGTCGCTGCCGGCCTTATCGGCGTGACCTCTCTCTTCGGGAACGACTACTACCTGCGCATCGTCTTCATGATGTGCGTGTACTACCTCTGTGCCGCTGGCATGAATGTGCTGGTGGGCTACGCCGGCCAGAAATCGCTCGGCCAGGCGGGGCTGTTCGCAGCGGGAGCCTATGCCGTTGCTTTGCTGACCACGCGAACGGAAATGAATCCCTGGCTCGCATTGCTGCTGGCCGCTGCGATTTCCGGTGTTTGTGGCGTCCTGATTGCCTTGCCGTCGCTGCGAGTGAAAGGACCTTACCTGGCGATGGTGACACTCGCGTTCGGCATCGTCGTGGAAAAACTGGTCGGTGAATGGACGGACGTGTTCGGCGGCGCGCAGGGGATCTACGGCATCAAGGCCTTGACCTGGAACGGCCAGCCTCTCACGACGGAACAGTGGGTGTGGCTTGCCATCATCTTCTGCGCTGTCACGCATCTCTTGCTGCGCAACCTGCTGCAGGGCCGCTTCGGCCGTGCACTGCAGTCGTTGCAGGCGGACGAGATCGCGTCGTCGTCGGTCGGTGTCCGCGTCTATCGCGCCAAGGTCATCGCTTTCGTCATCGCGGCAGTGACCTGCGGCATTGCCGGTGCGCTGGTCGCCCAACAGAACCAGTACATCAACTCCGACTTCATCACCTTCCATTTGTCGATCTTTATCCTGCTGCTGGTGCTGTTCGGCGGCGCCGGATCCCAGTACGGACCGTTGGTCGGCACCGTGGTCCTGACGGTGATCGATGCGGCGCTGGCACGCTGGCCATCGGCGCAGCATTTCCTGTATGGCTTCCTGCTGCTCTTCGCGCTCTATGTCATGCCGGGCGGTGTCACTGGACTGCTGTCGAAGTGGTTCCGGCGGTCGGCCGAAGAGCCAGAGACTTCGACCGCGTCCGCAGCGCCCACTCGCATCGGTCCCGAAGGCCAGGGTGGCGAACTGCTGGTGGTCAAGGGTGTCACCAAGAACTTCGGCGGCGTGAAGCCAGCACAGGATGTTTCTTTCCGACTTCATCGCGGACACATCCACGCGCTGATCGGACCGAACGGCGCCGGCAAGAGCACCATGATCAACATGCTCACTGGCCTGATCGATCCCACCGAAGGTTCGATCCAGTTTCTCGGCCAAGAGGTCTCCGGTCGTCCGGTGCACTCGATCTGCTGCATGGGCATGGGGCGGACCTTCCAGAACCTGCGTCTCTTCGCTGATCTTTCGGTGCTGGACAACGTCATGCTGGGTCGTCACAGCCGAATGACCAATGGCTTCTTCGCCTCGTTGCTCGCGCTACCCGGTGCGAAGAAGCAGGAAGCCGCCACCCGTGCACGTGCATTGCAACTGCTGGACCTGGTGGGCCTGTTGCATCTCGCGCATCACCCGGCAGGCAGTTTGCCGTACGGTCTGCAGCGGCGGGTTGAGTTGGCTCGAGCACTTGCTACAGAGCCGCAATTGCTCTTGCTCGATGAGCCTGCGGCCGGCCTGAATCCGCAAGAGACTGCTGAGCTGGGTCAATTGCTGTGCCGGATCGGGAAATGTGGCGTGAGCATTCTGATGGTCGAGCATCACATGGATCTTGTGATGTCCATCTCGGACCACGTGATCGTGCTGGACTACGGCATCAAGATCGCCGAAGGCAAGCCCGCCGAAGTGCAGGCCAATCCACGTGTCGTCGAAGCCTATCTCGGCGTTGACGATCCCGAGGAAGAGGCTGCGCTCGCCGCCGCCTGAACCGGAAAGAAACATATGCTGCAACTCGAGTCAGTCAAGGTCTCCTACGGTGCGATCGAGGCCGTCAAGGGCGTGAGCCTGGAAGTTCGCAAGGGCGAGGTGGTCACGATCATCGGCGCCAACGGTGCGGGCAAGAGCACTTTGCTCAAAAGCATTTGCGGTCTTGAGCCGGTGGGCGAAGGCCGCATCAAGTTCGATGGCAACGACGTCACGAATGTCAAAGCGCATGAAAGGGTCGGCCTCGGCATCGCCATGTCGCCGGAGGGGCGCGGCGTCTTCGCCGATCAGACGGTTCGCGAGAACCTGATGCTGGGTGCCTATTCGCGCAAGAAGGATCCTGCCGCGACCGAAGTGGCGATCGAGCGCGAGTTCAAGCGATTCCCGCGGCTGAAGGAGCGCCAGGACCAATTGTCCGGAACCCTTTCGGGTGGCGAACAGCAGATGCTGGCAATCTCGCGCGCATTGATGAGCGATCCGCGGCTGCTGCTGCTGGATGAACCATCGCTCGGCTTGGCGCCGCTAATCATCAAGGACATCTTCAACGCGATCCGCCAGCTGCGCGAGTCCGGTCTGACCATCCTGCTGGTCGAGCAGATGGCCAAGCAGGCGCTCGGCGTGGCCGACCGTGCCTATGTACTCGAAACCGGTCACATCACGTTGGAGGGCACGGGCCGTGCCCTCCTCAACGATCCAAAAGTCAAGTCAGCCTACCTCGGCACGCATTAACCCCTTTCAACCGTCCATCGAAGGAGTAACCCCCATGAGCCAAACCAAGAAATTCGCCTCGCAAGCCGACCTCGAGGAAAAGCAGGTCACTTTCAGCCAGATTTCCGAGCACGCCTGGGCCTACACGGCCGAGGGCGATCCCAACACCGGCATCATCATTGGTGACGACGCCGTGCTGGTGGCCGACACGCAGGCCACCCCGGCGATGGCGCAGGACGTGATCCGCCGTATCCGCGAGGTGACCGACAAGCCCATCAAGTACGTCGTGCTGACGCACTACCACGCGGTGCGCGTGCTGGGTGCAAGCGCGTACGGTGCCGAACACATCCTAGCGAGCCAGGACACTTACGACCTGATCGTCGAGCGCGGCGAGCAGGACAAGGCGAGCGAGATCGGCCGCTTCCCGCGCCTGTTCGCCGGCGTTGAGACTGTGCCGCCCGGCATGACCTGGCCGACCATGACCTTCACCGGCAAGATGACCCTGTGGCTCGGCAAGCTCGAGGTGCAACTGCTGCAGCTGGGCCGCGGCCACACCAAGGGCGACACGGTGGTCTGGCTACCGGGCGAAGGCGCATTGCTGTCGGGCGACCTCGTCGAATTCGGCGCAACGCCTTACGCCGGCGACGCCTACTTCAAGGACTGGCCGCAAACGCTGAACAATCTTGCTGCTCTCAAGCCCAAGGCGCTCGTGCCGGGTCGCGGCGCTGCATTGACCACCCCCGAGGACGTGGCCAAGGGCCTGAGCGAAACACGCGACTTCATCTCCGATGTCTATGCCAACGTTCAGAAGGGTGTCTCGGCGGGCAAGGACCTGAACACGGTCTACAAGGACACCTTCGCCGCGTTGAAGCCCAAGTATGGCCACTGGGTGATCTTCGATCACTGCATGCCATTCGACGTCACGCGCTGCTACGACGAGGCCACGAAATACGTCGACCCGCGTATCTGGACCGCAGAGCGTGACGTCGAGATGTGGAAGACGCTCGAGGGCTGATCCACAGAGTTGCCCCCGCTCTTGAATCGCCCGCTTTCCGGCGGCGACGGGTTCAACGGCAGGGGGCTCTCGTCCCCTGGGCGATCGCCAAGAAAAGGACTGTGGCCCTGCGGCCGCGGGGGTGTGCTCATCCGGAACGAATGCACTCAACGTGACGGCGCTGTCATTCGCGCAAAACCATTTTCGGAAGGACATCATGACGAACGCATCGGCCACCGAGCTCCGCTATCAGAGCGGATTCGGCAACGAATACGCCACAGAAGCCGCGCCCGGCGCATTGCCGCAGGGCCGCAACAGTCCGCAGCGTGCACCGCACGACCTGTACCCTGAGCTGATTTCCGGGACGGCCTTCACTGCGCCACGCCACGAAAACCGTCGCACGTGGATGTACCGGCGACAACCCTCCGTGGTCTCCGGCCGCTACAAGCCCTACGCGCAGGCGCTATGGAAGACCGGCGCCAATTCAGAGATCGCGTTGCCTCCTGAGCCGATGCGCTGGGCGCCGATTCCCATGGAGAACGCAAACGTCGACTTCATCGACGGCGTGCGAACGCTCGCCGCAAATGGCGACGCCGAAGCTCAATCCGGCATCGCCGCGCATGTCTACGTCGCAAGCGAGTCCATGGATCGGCGCGCTGTCGTCAACGCGGACGGCGAGATGCTCTTCGTGCCGCAGCAAGGCCGTCTGGTCATCACGACGGAGATGGGTGTCCTCGAAGTCAAGCCCGGCGAGATCGCGCTGGTGCCGCGCGGCGTGGTCTTCAAGGTGGGATTGCCCGACGGATTGTCGCGCGGCTATCTCTGCGAGAACTACGGTGCGCAGTTTCGCCTGCCCGAACTCGGCCCGATCGGCTCCAACGGGCTCGCGAACGCACGCGATTTCCAGGCGCCTGTGGCTGCTTACGAGGCCGCGATAACCCCTTACGAATTAATCAAGAAGTTCGGCGGCCGCTTCTGGTCGGCGCCGACCAAGCAATCCCCCTTCAACGTCGTCGCATGGCACGGCAATCTGGCACCAGTGAAGTACGACACGGTCAACTTCATGACCATCGGGTCCATCAGCTTTGACCATCCGGACCCGTCGATCTTCACCGTGCTGACCTCGCCGAGCGACACGCCCGGCACGGCCAACTGCGACTTTGTGATCTTCCCACCACGCTGGCTCGTGATGGAGGACACCTTCCGTCCGCCTTGGTATCACCGCAACCTCATGAGCGAGTTCATGGGCCTGGTCTATGGCGAGTACGACGCCAAGCCCGGCGGCTTCAAGCCGGGCGGCGCCAGCCTGCACAACTGCATGGTTCCGCACGGTCCCGACGAGGAAGCCTTCGAAAAGGCAAGCCATGGCGACCTCAAGCCGCAGAAGCTCGACAACACGCTGGCCTTCATGTTCGAAAGCCGCTACCGCTTCATCCCCACCGAGTTCGCGATGCAAAGCCCCGCACTCGATTCGGACTATGCCGACTGCTGGGCCGGCCTCAAGGATCAGTACAAATCATGACCTCAATCGATGCCACTCACACCCCCCAGTTGCGCAGCTGGATCCCCTCGGCTAACCAGGCCAGCTCTGATTTCCCGATTCAGAACCTGCCGTTCGGACGTTTCAGCATAGGCGCCGATGCAGCGCCCCGGATTGGCGTCGCCATCGGGGATTGCATCCTCGATCTCCGCAAGGCGGGCCTGATCGACACGGACGACATGAACGCGCTGATGGCCGCGACGCCTGAGAAGCGCTCGGCATTGCGTGCATTGATTTCTCGGGGACTGGCCGAAGGAAGTGCCCGGCAAGCCGAATGGGAAGGCGCACTGGTCAGCCAGAGCACAGTGACCATGCACGTGCCATGCCGCATCGGTGACTACACGGATTTCTACACGAGCGTACATCACGCGACGACGGTCGGAAAACAGTTCCGGCCGGAAAATCCGCTCCTGCCGAACTACAAATGGGTGCCCATCGGTTACCACGGGCGTGCCTCATCGATCGGGATCAGCGGCCAACGCTTCAAGCGCCCGCAAGGGCAGACGAAAGCGCCCGACGCGAATTCACCAAACTTCGGCCCTTCGAAGCGCTTGGACTACGAACTCGAACTCGGGTGGTTTGTTGGCCAGGGCAATGAGCAAGGCGAGCCGATAGATATAGCCGGAGCGGAAGCTCATCTGTTCGGCGTGACCTTGTTCAACGACTGGTCGGCGCGCGACATCCAGGGCTGGGAATACCAACCGCTCGGGCCGTTCCTCTCGAAGAATTTCGCAAGCACCTTGTCGCCGTGGATGGTCACAACCGAAGCATTGGCGCCTTTCAGGGTGGCGTTCGACCGGGCGGCAGGCGACCCGCAGCCGCTTCCCTATCTCGACTCTGAGATGAATCGGGCGAAGGGCGCATTTTCCATCGAACTGGAAGTCCTTCTGCAGACGGCCAAGATGCGAGAAGCTGGTGTACCGCCCGTGCGCCTGTCGCGTACCAACAGTAATCGGGCGGCCTACTGGACTCCGGCGCAGTTGATCGCCCATCACACGGTCAATGGATGCAACCTGCAGCCCGGGGACTTGCTTGGATCGGGCACCTTGTCCGGCCCTGCAAGCGAGGAGGCTGGCTCGCTGATGGAGCTCACCAACGGTGGCAAGCAGCCGATCGACCTTCCCAACGGTGAGAAGCGGACCTTTCTGGAGGATGGTGACGCGCTGATCATGCGTGGATGGTGCGAACGGGAGGGCGCAGTCCGCATCGGGTTGGGCGAAGTAGTCGGCACGGTAGAAGCAAATTGAACAAAGCCCTCTCGCTCGTGCAGATCGTCTCGATGAGCTGCGACCAAGAGGCGGCCCCTGGGGTCGGGGTCCGCAAAATGCTCGATGTCGATCTGGTCTTGGCACCGGAACTGATGCCATGAACACGAGCGCGGCTGTCATCGGCGGAGCAAGCGCATCAATGGCCACCCATTCCCTTGATTCGAAGACGCTCTGGCTGCTCAGTCTGTGCGGATTTGCCAGCATGGCATCGATGAGGATCTGTGACGCCATGCTTCCGTCGCTGGCGACGGAGTTCTCTGCAACGACGGGACAGGCGGCTCGGGCGATCTCGGCCTTCGCACTCGCCTATGGTGTCCTTCAACTTTTCTATGGGCCCTTGGGGGATCGTCACGGGAAAGCGCGCGTGGTCGGCTTCGCGACCCTGGCTTGCACGATCGGTTCCCTCGCCTCGGCTTTTTCCCCGAGCCTGGACTGGTTGATCGTCAGCCGCGTTCTGACGGGGATGGCGGCCGCGGGGATCATTCCGTTGACGATGGCGTGGATCGGCGACAGCGTTTCGTACGAGTCTCGCCAGGAAGTCCTGGCGCGCCTTCTCGGCGCCACGGTCTTCGGCATGATCTGCGGCCAGTGGTTCGGCGGGCTCCTCTCCGACCTGTTCGGGTGGCGATCGCCGTTCCTCGCCCTCGCCGTGATCTTCCTGGTCAGCGGGGCCATGTTGACGAGGAAGGTGAGCGCTGTTGCGCATTCCAAGGGTGTTGATACCGGGAGCATCGGGCGCCGGGTACTGGATGTCCTGTCCCAGCCCTGGGCCAGGGTGGTGCTGGTCGTGACCTTCATCGAGGGCGCTCTGGCATTCAGCGCGCTAGCCTTCATTCCTTCCCACCTGCACGCTGCTTTCCACCTGTCGATGCCGGCAGCGGGCGCCATTGTTGCGCTCTACGGCGTGGGTGGCCTCTTGTATAGCCGCTGCGCCCGTCGATTGCTGGGGCGTTTCGGCGAGACAGGGTTGGCGAAGCTCGGCGGAGTTTGCCTGGGACTTGCTTTTGCGTCGGTGGCGTTTGCGCCGTCTTGGCTTTGGGCGCTGCCGGCTTGTCTCGTCGCGGGGTTCGGCTTCTACGCATTGCACAACACCTTGCAAACCAATGCGACGCAGATGGCGCCTGCTGCTCGGGGCACCGCAATGTCGCTGTTTGCATGCGTTCTCTTTCTCGGTCAGTCGCTGGGCATCTTGTCCGCGGCATGGATGGTCGACCGATTCTCGTCCTCCATGGTGTTTGCCTCTTCCGCCGTGGGGCTGCTCCTGTTGGCAGGCGCATTCGCGTTTCTGGTCGGTGAGCGCAACAGGCAGCTGAAGGAGGTCTGATGGCTACGCGCGAAATGAATACCACCGCCGTCCAGTCAACTTTGATCGCCTCAATGGCAATCTGGGGATTGAACGTGTCAGCGGTGAAGGTGCTCACCGGGATCTTCGACCCAACAACCCTGGCGGCCTTGCGGATGCTGGTGGCATGCGGCGCGTTGTCCATGGTCGTTCTTTGGAAACGCTGCGGCTTACCGTCAGTGTCTGTGCGCCAGGGAGGGGCGATCGTCGTCTGCGCCTTGCTGATGGTGTATCTCAACCAGATCCTGTTTGCCGAGGGCTTGTTGCGGTCAACGGCCACGAACGGCGCGCTGATCATGGCGTTGAGCCCATTGGTGTCCGCGCTGTTGGCAGCAGTAGCCTTTCGCGAGCGACTGACGGTCTCGCGCCTTCTTGGCGTTGTGCTGGGCTTCGCAGGGGTCGCAGCCGTCGTGCTGAGCCACCCCGGCGCCGGCCTCTCCAGCGCCGGTGCCGGAGATCTTATGCTGGTTGCGGCGGTCGTGAGCTTCGCCGCAGGCGGCGCGATCGTCCAGCGTCTGGCTCGCAACATGCACACCTTGACCATCAGCTGGGCAATCTATCTCGTCGGATCGTTGCTGCTGACTTTGCATGCCGGGCTCGAGGCTCCGGTGTTAGACATGGCAACGCTCTTTCCTGGCTGGCGCGCCTGGGCGTTCATTCTGTTCTCAGGCGTCATGGCCACGGCCCTCTCCAACCTCGTCTGGAACGGGGCCATCGCACGCATCGGTGTGGCACGGACAGCCGTATTTCTTTACTGGGTCCCGGTGTTCGGCGTCGCTTTCGCGGCGTTGCTTCTCGGCGAGCGGCTGACCCTTTGGCACCTCTTCGGTTTCCTCGCAGTGATGGGCGGCACCTATCTGGGCGCGCGTCAGTCGGCAACTGCGGCGGCCATCGCTCCATGATCAGAAAGCCTTTGCCATGAAATCTCATGAACCCCTTCTTTTCCAACCGATCCGGCTCCGCGAGCTCGAGCTGAAGAATCGAGTCGTGATCTCGCCCATGTGCCAGCACGCCGCCGAGGCGGGGCGTGCGACGCCGTGGCACATGGTTCATCTCGGAAAATTCGCGCTGGGAGGCGCGGGATTGATCCTCACGGAAAGTACGGCCGTCGATCCCCGCGGGCGCATCGGTACCGCCGATCTGGGTCTGTGGAACGACAGCCAGATCGAACCATTGAAGCAGGTCGTTGATTTCATACATGCCAACGGCGGTGCTATCGGGGTGCAATTGGCCCACGCCGGCCGCAAATCAGGCAGCGAACCTTTGTGGGAAGGCGGGGCAGCGCTGTCGGAAGCGCGTCTCGCAGCCGATGCAGAACCTTGGGAGCGGCTCGGGCCCAGCGCGCTGGCGGCGGGACCCGGTTGGTCCGCTCCGCGTGCGCTCGACGCAGACGGCATCGCCGACGTGGTTCAGAGCTTTGTTGACGCAACCGTCCGTGCCGACAAGGCCGGATTCGATGTTGTGGAACTGCACTTCGGCCACGGCTACTTGGTCGCGAGCTTCTTGTCTCCCAACTCGAATCATCGAGAGGACGAATGGGGCGGTGACCTTGCAGGGCGCATGCATCTGGCCCTCGAAGTTGCACGCAAGGTCCGCGCGACCTGGCCCGCGAGCAAGCCACTCTTCTGCCGTCTGTCCGCGGTGGATGGCAGCGTGGATGGGTGGACCCTCGAGGACTCGATCGTGCTTTCGCGAGAACTCGCGAGCTGCGGTGTCGACGTGATCGATTGCTCGTCGGGCGGACTGACGGAAGAAACCCGCGCGCTGCCCGTGCCGCGAGGCCTGGGTTTCCAGGTCCCTTTCTCGGAACGGATCCGCAACGAAGCAAATATCAAGACCCAAGCGGTCGGAATGATCGTCGACGCGAGCCAGGCAGAGGCGGTGCTCGCGGAAGGCAAGGCCGACCTGATTGCCCTCGGGCGCGAGGCCTTGTTTGATCCCTATTGGGCACATCACGCTGCGCTGACATTGGGCGTGGATCCTGGCTATGAGCGCTGGCCGGTACGGCATGGCGTCTGGCTCGCCAAGCGGGCTCCGGGCCTAGCTCGCGCCCGCGCCCAAGCGGCGGATGCCCTTGTTTCCCCTCTCAAGTAGACCAACGAGTCACATCATGAATGTACGTATGGGATTGATCCGCAAGAAGACGGACTGGACTTTTGACAAATTCAATGTCTACTGGAGGGACAACCACGGCGCGCTGGCCGCGCGTGCACCCAACCTCCGCGCGTATTGGCAGAACCCCGTCGTCGACCGCGTGCAACGCGGAATCGACTTTGCGCGGGGACCGTGGGACTTCGACGGGTTCTCGCAACTCTGGTTCGACGATGTGGACAGGGCGAACCACGCGTTCAATGACAGCGATATGGCGGCCGCGCTCATCGCGGACGAGAACCACTTTCTCGGCGAGTTGCACATCGTCACGGCGGAGCAATCCGTTGTGATTCCGCTGCCGGGCGAGGACGAACGAGCCAAGCTGCTGAAGCGGATGTCCGTCATCAAGCGGCTGCCGACGCTGAGCGAAGACGACTTCCAGCGCGAATGGAAGATTCACGGCGATCTGGTGCGGAAGATGCCTGGCGTGAGCGGCTATCGGCAAAACGTCGTCGTCGTCCGAGAGCGCGAGAAGGGCAAGCCCTGTGACTATGACACCCTGCCGATCGACGGCATCGTGGAGCTTTGGTTCAAAGATGAGCAGACGCTGCAGGATGCCTTCGCATCGCCCGCCGGCCAAACGACGATGGCGCATGCAAAGACGTTCCTGGGAGAAATCACGGCCTTCCTGGTCGCCGAGCGTCGGGTTGTTTGAAGTCAAGGGTAAAAAAAATGATGAAGCGCATGACCCTGCTGGCGAAGAAGGAAGGTCTTTCTACCGCCGATTTTCGGAGCTATTGGGCGGGCCCCCACGCCGCCTTGGCGCTTGGGATGGACGGCATCTCGAAATACACGCACAACCGGGTGGACAAGGTGCTGTGGACGACCGACGACCCTCCACGTTTTTCCGTCGATGGAGTCGTGGAACTGTACTTCCGGGATGAGGAAGCGATGCGCTCCGCCCAGGCCTCGGCCGTCGGGCGGCGTCACATCCCTGCAGATGAACCGGTGTTTTTGAAGGGCTGGACGCTTTGCATTGTCGACACCGAGGGCGACGATAGTGGCAGGACGGATCGCCCCGTCAAGGTGATGGTTCCGTTCCTGTTGGGTACGTCTTCAAGGGAGCGATTCGGCCTTGCAATCACTCGCTATGCCAGCGAGGCAAACCTGCCCCTCGAGTTGAACTGGACTGCGTCCACGGCGCGCCGAGAAAGGCTTTGGAGCGAGCCGTCGCCACCGGATGGCTTCGCAGTCTTTTGGTTTGACAGCGTCTCAGCGGCGCATGACGCCTTTGACGGAGGTGCAATCTGCTGCTTGCTTGGTGCGAACGTCGCGTGCGCCACCGCCTATCTCATCAACGAGCTTTCCATTCGCTAACCCGAGCACCGTCACGCAGCGTCGTTTCCGTACGGGATCGGCAACTGGAGACATCAATGCGTGGATACCTCTCAGCGGTCGCAGTCGCTTGCGGCCTTGTCGCCGCAATGGCAGTTCTTGCCCAGACTGCAGCAGTCATGAACTCAAACACACCCTTTGCGAGCGAGGGATCCGTGCGCGAGGTGCTGGCGCGCCCACCGCACGCCAAGACCATCGCAAGCAGTGACAAGCCGCTGATCGTGATGACCGGCTTTCTCGCTCGCGCCGACAGCAGTCCGCTTTCCCAGCGCGGACGAGACCCCGACAACCTGGTGGATCGGGGCGGCAAACCAATCGCCGATCCGGCAGCGGATCCAAGCGCCAACGCCTTCGAAAGCGACCCGAACATCGGGTGGGAAAAGTGGGACGAGTACTGGCGAAAGGTCCACGGCGTGCGATTCACCTATGCCGAGGATGCGTCCGACACGACACTCGAATCGCTGACGCGCTACGACCAGATACACCGGCTCCCTGCCGGCCCAATGCTTGCGAACTCACCGCCGTACTTGGCACCTGCAGACGCTAAAGGGAAGCTGTACCCTGAAGTTATCGGGCACATTCCCGAGTACAAGCGCCCTCGGTGGGACGGCATTGCCTATCTGAACTTTCACAGTATGGACGACATTGGCAAGGTATTCGGCGAGAAGTTTCAGACGAAGATTCTTCCCGAGGATCGTGTCCTGTTCCGCCAGGTGGCGCCGGTCCTGTCAAAGCAGTACATTCGCATCGCCAGTAAGGATAGTCGCGACCCAATCATCCTGGTCTTCACTCATTCGCGACGCGCCGATCTGACGCGTGATCAGTTCCAGCAGGACTGGCTGGGTCGCCATAGAAAGCTGGTCACGGCCCAATCGTCGACCAAGGCGCTCGTGTCGCGCTACGTGCAGCTGCAGAACATCGGCGGCGCGGAGCCAGGAAAACCGTTCTATGCCGAACCGACTGCCGGTATCGACGCCATCACATTGATGTATTTCCGCAGCATGAACGACGCAGAAGACTACGTCATGTCAGACGGCTTCAGGGCCATGACCGGCGACCTTCAACGCATTGCCGATCCGAAGAAGTCGGACTATTGGACGGCGATCAACTATGTAGTGATCAACCGGATTGGTAAAGAAAAAGTCACCTCGGCAAGCAAGTAGCGATCAAGCAGTCGCTCGCCAGCCGCGCTAGGACTTGGCGGCGCCGCTTTCGTTCTCAGGGGCTGTCCGTGCGCTTGCGACGGGAGCCTCGCCTTGAACCAGAAGCGGCGTCCTCTTGACACAGGCGCATCGATTAAACACTTAAGGAGGATCCAGCTGGAAGGTGCCTCTTATGAGGGGTATTTCGTTATTGCCGACATCCGCGTCGATCTGCCCTTGCCGATCGAGAGGCTCGCCTTCTTCGACCCGGAGTGGAATCCTGGACACGGTCCTCATGCACCGCGAAACGCACGGGATCTGGCGCGTGGACTACCGGCTGCCGCGCGCGGAAACGCCGGATCAGGCCCTGCAGCCGAAATCGCTGAAAGCGTGGATCGACGCACAGCTCGAGATGAGGGGCCACGGCGGGGTGCCTTGAGAGATGGATTGGAGCTCGGTGTACTCAGCGCGTGCGCTGACGATACCGGACTATTTGCAAGGCCGCGCGCTGTTCGCCGGAGATGCCGCGCACCTGCTCCCGATCTTTGGCGTGCGCGGCGCCAACACGGCTTTCCAGGACGCGCAGTCGCTCGCGTGGCGCTTGGCCTTCATCGTCCCGTACTGGCAACCGGTTGTCGACCTACACCGCCGAGCGTCTCGCGACGCATCTCCAACGCGGACTTTCGATCTGAAATTGTCCAACTCGATTCTGCCGATAGGTTTCGCGATGGGTCCATTCGTGGCGCAACCTAGATCGTGCTAGAGCCCTTGCTTGCTCACCGCACAAAAGAGGATGAGGTAAATCAAGAATGGCGGTGCGCTCATCGGAGGACGAGGGCCCCATTGACACTACAGTCCTTTGAACAACTCCTCGAGGCGGACTCCCAATGCGACTGCCAGCGTTTCGATCACGGCCAGGGAAGGGTTTCGCACGCCGCGCTCCATGCCACTGACGTAGGTACGGTCGAGCCCGCAGCGCGCCGCGAAGTCTTCTTGCGAAAGGTCCCGTTCTTTACGGAGTTCCCGCAGACGTTTCCCGAATCGAACGGACAGTGAAATCACGGCCGCGATTGGGCTTCTTTGTAGACCAATTGACCACGGACTTATCGTCACATACCATGTAGACTAATCATCACTTTTAGACGATTCGAGGGTTGGATCCATGCCGCATACAGTCGCCAATTTCCCTCTGGATGCGCGAACGCGTCATCCTTCTCGCCGGGTGTGTTGGCTATCATGAGGAAATTGGCTCCCGCCTCGCCATTCCCAACGGCAGGGAAACTGCGCGTCCCGGTCGCCCTGTCGCGCCCGCGCCGCCGTCCTCCCCATCCTCAGCGGAGCGAGTCGGCGGCGCAGCTGGGGCTTCAGATCAAAGCGCTTCGGATGGCCGCCGGGATCTCGGGCAACGAACTGGCTCACTGTTGCGGCATCTCCGCTTCGCTGCTTTCCCGCGTCGAGCGTGGTCTCGTGTCTCCTTCCGTGGAGACGCTCAATCGCATCGCTGTCGGCCTGAACGTTCCGCTGTCGCGATTCTTCTGCGACCAGGCACGTCGCACGGACTGGTCATTCGTACCGGCCGGTCGCGGCGTCATGGTCAATCGCATGGGTGCGCTAAAGGACTACCGCTACGAGTTGCTCGGGCACCTGCTGTCCGGGAACTTGTTCGTTGAGCCCTATCTGGTAACGCTCCTGCCGCAGGCCGAGCCCTACAGCAGTTTTCAGCACCCCGGGATCAAGTTCCTGTACGTGATCTCGGGACGCGCACAGTACCGGTACGGCGGCAAGGTCGTGAACGTCGGCCAAGGCGACTCACTTCTTTTCGAGTCCAGCGTGCTTCATGGAGTGGAAGCGATCCTTGAAGCGCCGCTCTCGTACCTGTCGGTCGTATTCACGCTGCGGGGTTGAGGCTACCGAGCCTGTTTCCCTAACCGTCAACTGTTAGAAGTGACAGGATACATGCAGCGCATGTACCGCTAGGCTTCGCCGCGACGTCATCCCGACTGGCCTCGCACGTGGGGTGCGATGGAGTCAGCCAGATTGACGCATTCGACGCTCCCGCCCCGGAAAAGGGAGCGGGAGTTGGGGAAGCAGATGATTGAATTTCGCCACTTGCGCTACTTCACCGCCGTTGCGGAGGAGCTCAATTTCCACCGTGCGTCTGAACGCGTGCACATCGACCCGACGCCACTCTCACGCACCGTGCGCGATCTCGAGGAGAGGCTCGGGGTCACGCTCTTTGTTCGAAATCCCCGTGGCTTGGCCTTGACGCCCGCCGGAACCTGCCTGCTTGAGGAGGCACGGAAAGTCTTGTTGCGCGTCAATCGCCTCCAGCAGACAGTCCAGGCCACTGACGCGTGCTTCCGTGCGCCGCTGCGCATCGGCGTGGCCGATGGCATCGCTCAACCCAGGTTGTCGGAATGCCTCGTGAAGTGGCATTCGGTCTCGCCGCAGGTCCGTCTGGACCTGGTCGACATGCGGGCTACAGAACTTGCTGCCGCCCTGAAACGCGAAGAGCTCGATGCGGGCTTCACGTTCGGCGTGCCGGAAGATGATGCGCTCGCTCAAGAGCCAGCTTGGCGATACTCCACACAGGCGATTGTGCCGGTGAACCACACGCTCTCCGCGCGTCCGATGCTTCCAATCGCCCAATTGCTCACTTTTCCCCTGGTGACCTGCACCGCAGCTCGGCACCCAGGCTTGTTGCATCAGATGCGAAGCATCATGCTGCGGTACACACTGCTGCCGACAATCGCGAGCGAGGCGCATACGCTCACCGGCCACGTCACTCGCGTGGCGGCCGGGATGGGAGTCGGTCTGATCGACAGCGGCCATGGCGAAACCTTGGCCCGTTCGGATGTCGTGGTCGTGCCACTGGCCGAGGCTGAACACATCGTGACCTACGTGGTGCACAAGCACCGCCGTAGCGGACTCCCCGGCGCTCTCCAGCGCTTCATCGCGCACGCTAAGACGTTTCAAGCCGCTGCAAAGGCGTGAACGAACGACATAGCTCTACGCCCGCGCGTTGAGTTGCCGTCTGATCTACGCCATGACTCGCCCCGCTGGGTGTGCCATTGAGTGGCTTGAAACGAGACTTTGGCGAGCGGTGCCATTGAGGCACATCCCTAGTGACAACGAGGCGCGCGAAGGAGTCGGTTCATGTACGCAGCAGCCCACGGGATCTTGTTTGGACAAATTATCGGCATCTTGGGCGCTGCGGTCGGCGGGGTCTGGGCTGCCACACAGTGGACGGCGCAAGCGCTCGGTTACCAGCCAAGGCTTGGTGCCCGGTGGTTCGAGGTTTTAGGCGTGCCGGTCTACGAGCCATGGAAGCTGTTCGAGTGGTGGTACTGCTACGACGCCTATGCTCCCCAGGTGTTCGAGCGCGGCGGGGCCATTGCTGCATCGAGCGGGATGTCGGCCACTGGTGCAGCAATCGCGATGGCCGTATGGCGCGCGCGGATGGCCAAGCGGGTAACGACCTATGGCTCAGCCCGCTGGGCTGAGTGCGAGGAGATCGCCAAGGCCGGCCTGATGAGGTCAGCAGGTGTGTTTCTCGGCAGGGCATCGGACAAGGGCGGCTCCTATCTGCGTCATGACGGTCCTGAGCATGTGATGGCTTTCGCGCCCACGCGTTCCGGCAAGGGCGTCGGGCTCGTGGTGCCGACGCTGCTGTCCTGGCCCGGCTCGGCCGTGATCCACGACATCAAGGGCGAGAACTGGAACCTGACGGCCGGCTGGCGTGCGCGCTTTTCGCACTGCCTGCTGTTCAACCCGACCGATACGCGCTCGGCGGCCTACAACCCGCTGCTCGAGGTCCGCCGTGGCGCCCACGAGGTGCGCGACGTGCAGAACATCGCTGACATCCTGGTCGACCCCGAAGGTGCTCTGGAGCGCCGCAACCACTGGGAGAAGACCAGCCATGCGCTGTTGGTCGGTGCGATCCTCCACGTGCTGTATGCGTGGGAGGACAAGACGCTGCGCGGGGTGGCCAACTTCCTGTCCGATCCGGCATGCCCCTTCGAGGTAACGCTGCACCGGATGATGACGACGCGGCACATGGACGAGGAAGTCCATCCGGTTGTCGCCTCGGCCGCACGCGAAGTCCTCAACAAGAGCGACAACGAGCGCTCCGGGGTGCTGTCCACGGCCATGTCCTTCCTGGGGCTGTATCGCGACCCGACGGTGGCCGAAGTCACCTCGCGCTGCGACTGGCGTATCGCAGACTTGATCTCTGCTGAACATCCCGTGTCGCTGTATCTGGTGGTGCCGCCTTCGGACATCAGCCGCACCAAGCCGCTGATCCGCTTGATCCTCAACCAGATCGGCCGGCGTCTCACCGAATCGCTCGACGGCTCCGACGGCATCGCGCGGCTCCACAAGCTGCTGCTGATGCTCGACGAGTTCCCGGCCCTGGGCCGGCTGGATTTTTTCGAGTCGGCGTTGGCGTTCATGGCCGGCTACGACCTGCGTGCCTTCCTGATCGCGCAGTCTCTCAATCAGGTCGACAAGGCTTATGGCCCGAATCACTCGATCCTCGACAACTGCCACGTGCGCATCACGTTCGCCACCAACGACGAGCGCACGGCCAAGCGCATCTCCGAGGCGCTGGGGACGGCTACCGAATTGCGTGCGCAACGCAACTACGCCGGGCACCGGCTCGCGCCGTGGCTGGGCCATCTGATGGTCTCGCGCCAGGAGACGGCCCGGCCGCTGCTGACGCCGGGCGAGGTGATGCAGCTGCCGCCCGACGAGGCGGTGGTGATGGTCTCGGGCCATCCGCCGATCAAGGCTAGGAAGCTGCGCTATTACCAGGACCGCAACTTCACGCGGCGTGTGCTGCCACCACCGGCGCTGGCTCCGGGCTTCTACGCGGACAGGCCTGCAGCGCGACTCGACGATTGGAGCGGACTGGCGCCATTGGCCGCTCCCGAGGCTTTGTCGTCAGCCGATGCGGGTGGCTTGGCCGACGACGGCGGCCACCAACTCAAGCCCGAGCTGGAGGTCGCGCGCGACCCGTCAGCGCTACAGGAGGACGAGGGGCTGCTGGTGCTCGATGACGAGGGCGACGTGCCCCTGCGGCCGCGGGACGTGGACCGTCAGCGCACGCGTACCGCGCGCCTCGCGGCACTGGACCCTGACGACGGGATCGCGCTATGAGCCGGACTCGCCTCAACATCTTCATCGAGCCGGAGCACGCCAAGCGGCTGGATCGTCTGGCGGTGCACAAGGGCGTGTCGAAGTCTGCCGTGATCGCCGCCGCACTGGCATCGTTCCTGTCACCCGATGGGGGCGACCAGCGCGAGGCGGCGATCGCCAAGCGCCTTGACCGTCTCTCGCGCCAGTTTGATCGGCTTGAGCGCGACCAGAACATCCTGATCGAGACGCTGGCGCTCTATGTCCGGTACTTCCTCACCGTCTCGATCTCGGTGCCCGAAGGGCAGCAGGAGGCCGCACGGGCGCAGGGGCGGGCCCGCTATGTGCAGTTCATCGAGCAGCTCGGGCGGCACTTGCAGCGCGGGCGCAGTCTGGTACGCGAGATCCATGAGGAGATCGAGCCTGAAGCGGCGCCAACGCACGCGGGGCCGGAGGAACCGGAGGAGGCCGCTGATGGTCCAGCCGTCTGATCGTTCTTCCGGGTCGCTGACCGGCGCCACCGCGGACGGCGCGGTGGCTCGACGCATCCGCATGCTGCGCACGGCCATGGGGCCGGAGATCGCGGCAGCCCTTGCGGATCCGGAGGTTGTGGAGGTGCTGCTCAATCCCGATGGCTCGCTCTGGGTCGACCGGCTCGGCACGGGCCGCGCGCCGACCGGCGCGGCGCTGCCGCCGTCCGTGGCCGAACGCATCATCCGCCTAGTCGCCGCGCACGTGCGCGCGGAGGTGCATGCCGGTACGCCGATCCTCTCGGCCGAGCTGCCCGAGACCGGCGAGCGTTTCCTGGGCGTGCTGCCGCCGGTGGTGCGCGCGCCGTCCTTCGCGATCCGCAAGCGGGCGCTGCGCATCATGAGCCTTGCGCAGTACGTGGCCGACGGGATCCTGACGGGGGACCAGGCCGCGTTTTTGCGGCAGGCAGTGCGCGAGCGCCTGAACATCGTGGTGGCGGGCGGCACCAGCACGGGCAAAACGACGCTCGCGAACGCGCTGCTCGACGAGATCGCCGAGACGCGCGACCGGGTGCTGATCCTCGAAGACACGGTGGAGCTGCAATGCCGCTCCGACGATCACGTGAGCCTACGCACCGAGCGGGGCGTGACCGCGATGGCTGACCTGGTGCGCGCCACCTTGCGGCTGCGGCCCGACCGCATCGTGGTCGGCGAGGTGCGCGGTGCCGAGGCGTTGGACCTGCTCAAGGCCTGGGGCACCGGACATCCAGGGGGGATTGCCACCGTGCATGCCGGCTCCGCGCTGGGCGCCCTCACGCGGCTGGAGCAACTGGTGCAGGAAGTCTCCGTGACCGTGCCGCGCGCGCTGATTGCCGAAGCGGTCCACGTCATCGTCTTCATCGCCGGGCGGGGCCGTGCCCGGCGGGTGCGCGAGATCGCACGGGTCATCGGCCACGACAACGAGGGCTACCAGCTCGACACCTCGGCGGTGCCTGGTTTTCCGTTGCTCTCTTCATCTCGTCCTTCCCCTTCAACCCCGTCGTCTTCTGGAGAGCCGTCATGACGATTTCATGCAATTCCGCAAAGCCGCTTTTGCACGCGGCTTCAGCGGCAATGCTCTTGCTGGCCATCGCGCTGCCCGCGCAGGCGGCCGGCTCGAACATGCCCTGGGAAGCACCGCTTCAGTCGATCCTCGATTCGATCCAGGGGCCCGTGGCCAAGATCGTGGCGGTCATCATCATCATCGTGACCGGCCTGACTCTGGCCTTCGGCGACACCAGCGGAGGCTTCCGCCGACTGATTCAGATCGTGTTCGGCCTGTCGATCGCGTTCGCGGCGTCGAGCTTCTTCCTGACCTTCTTCAGCTTCTCGGGTGGAACGGTGCTGGCATGAGTGAGTCGACCGCTTTCTCAACCGCCCTTGCGCCTGGCTTCGAGATCCCGCTGCACCGGTCCCTCACCGAGCCGATCCTGCTGGGCGGCGCGCCGCGTACCGTGGCGATCGCCAACGGCACGCTGGCCGCCGCGGTAGGTCTCGGGCTTCAGCTCTGGTTACCCGGTATTTTTCTCTGGCTCGTCGGCCACGCGCTGGCCGTCTGGGGCGCGCGCCTGGACCCACAGTTCATGCAGGTCTTCGCGCGGCACATCAAGCAGCGCCCGCTGCTCGATGTCTGAGGCGAGCAGGGGAGACGTCATGCTGAATCTCGCCGAATACCGCAAGCGCCCGGCGCTGCTGGCCGACTGGCTACCCTGGGCCGGGCTCGTCGCACCCGGGGTCGTGCTCAACAAGGATGGATCGTTCCAGCGCACGGCGCGGTTCCGCGGGCCGGATCTGGACAGCGCGACGCAGGGCGAACTGATCGCCACTTCGGCGCGGCTGAACAACGCGCTGCGCCGGCTGGGTTCGGGCTGGGCGCTGTTCGTGGAGGCCGAGCGCTGCGAGGCGGCCGGCTATCCCGAGTCGTCGTTCCCCGAGGCGCTGTCCTGGCTGCTCGACGAGGAGCGCCGCGCGGCGTTCGAAGAAGACGGGAGCCATTTCGAGAGCCGCTATCACCTGACCTTGCTGTACCTGCCGCCCGAGGAATCGAAGGCACGCGCCGCGGGGCTGCTCTATGAGCGCGCTGGGACCGGCGCCCAGGATGGATCGGGTGCGTCGGACGGGTCGGATTGGAAGGGACGGCTGGAGACCTTCGTCTCCGAGACCGAGCGCCTGCTCGATTTGCTCGAAGGCGTGATGCCGGAGGTCGAGTGGCTGGGCGATGCGCAGACCTTGACCTACCTGCACGGCTGCGTGTCGACACGCCGGCATGCGGTCGCGCTGCCCGAAGTGGCGATGCACCTCGATGCGCTGCTGGCCGATGAGCCGCTGACGGGCGGGCTGGCGCCGATGCTCGGCGGCCGGCATCTGCGCGTGCTGACGGTGCGCGGCTTCCCGACCTCGACCTGGCCGGGGCTGCTCGACGATCTGAACCGCCTGGGCTTCGCCTACCGCTGGAGCACGCGCTTCCTGTGCCTGGACAAGGCCGAGGCCGAGAAGGAGCTCGTGCGCCTGCGCCGCCAGTGGTTCGCCAAGCGCAAGAACATCGTCGCACTGCTGCGCGAGACCATCTTCCAGCAGGAAAGCGCGCTGGTCGACTCGGACGCCTCGAACAAGGCGGCGGATGCCGATGCGGCGCTGCAGGAACTGGGCAGCGACCAGGTGGCCTTCGGCTACGCGACGGCCACCGTGACGGTGCTCGATGCCAGTGCCACCGTGGCCGATGAAAAGCTGCGCGCGGTGGAGAGGGCCATTCAGGTGCGGGGCTTCGTGACGATCCCCGAGACGCTCAATGCGGTCGAGGCCTGGCTGTCGTCGATCCCGGGCCACGCCTACGCCAATGTGCGCCAGCCCATCGTCTCGACCCTGAACCTCGCGCACATGATGCCGGTGTCGGCAGTGTGGGCGGGACCGGAGCGCAATGCGCATCTCGATGGCCCGCCTCTGATCGTGACACGCACCGACGGCGCCACGCCGTTCCGGCTGGTCACACACATCGGCGACGTCGGGCACACGCTGGTGGTCGGCCCGACCGGCATGGGCAAGTCGGTGCTGCTCGCCACGCTCGCACTGCAGTTTCGCCGCTATCCGGGCTCGCGCATCCTGGCCTTCGACATGGGGCGCTCGTTGAGGGCCACGATCCTGGGGCTGGGCGGCGAGCACTACGACCTCGGGACTGATGGCGAGATCGCTTTTCAGCCGCTCGCGCGCATCGACCGGGATGGGTACCGCACCTGGGCGGCGGAGTGGGTGGAAGGGCGACTTCGACAGGAGGGCCTGGAGGTCGGGCCGGCCGAGCGGGAGATGGTGTGGTCGGCACTGGCCAGCCTCGCCACCGCGCCGCCCGAACAGCGCACGATGACCGGGCTGGCGGTGCTGCTGCAGTCGAATGCCCTGCGCCAGGCGCTGGCGCCCTATGTGCTCGGCGGTGCGCACGGGCGACTGCTGGACGCGGACCGGGACCGGCTGCGGGCGTCTTCCATCCAGTGTTTCGAGATGGAGGAACTGATGCACAGCAAGGCGGCCGTGCTGGCCGTGCTGGGCTACCTGTTCGCGCGCTTCGACGAGCGTTTCGACGGCGCGCCCACGCTGCTGATCCTCGACGAGGCCTGGCTGTTCCTCGACGACCCGGTGTTCGCGGCGCGCATCCGCCAGTGGCTCAAGACGCTGCGCAAGAAGAACGTGTCGGTGATCTTCGCGACCCAGAGCCTGGCCGACATCCAGAACTCCAGCATCGCCCCGGCCATCGTGGAGAGCTGCGCGAGCCGGATCTTCCTGCCCAACCCGCAGGCCACGGAGCCGCAGATCCGCGTGATCTACGAGGGCTTCGGGCTCAACCGCCGGCAGATCGAGATCGTCGCCACGGCGCAGCCCAAGCGCGACTACTACTACCAGTCGCGTCTGGGCAACCGGGTCTTCGAGCTCGGGCTCGGGCCAGTGGCGCTGGCGTTCGCGGGTGCGGCCTCGCCCGAGGACCAGCGCGAACTCGACCGCGTGCAGGCCTCGGTCGGAGCGTCGCCGTTCGCGCGGATGCCTTCGGTCTTCGCGGCGGCATGGCTGCGCCACCGCGGGCTCGGCTGGGCGGCCGACCTCATTCCTTCGTTTCCATCTGCATTCCCACCTCTTTCCTCAACCTCGCAGGAGCCAATGCCATGAACCTCCCGTCTTCCCTCAAACCCCGGATCGCCGCGCTGGTCGCGGTCAGTGCGATCGCCTTCGGTGTGGCCCCGCCGGCGCATGCCATCTTCGGCGTCGGCGACACCGTGTTCGATGCGTCCAACTTCATCCAGAACATGCTGACGGCGGCCCGCGCGCTGGAGCAGATCAACAACCAGGTCGAGCAGTTGCAGAACGAGGCGCAGATGCTGCGCAACCAGGCGAGGAACCTTCAGGGCCTGGACTTCAGTGCGCTGTCCGAGCTGAAGTCGACGCTGGCGGCGACCAATCAGCTGATTCAGCAGGCGCAGGGGCTGGCCTTCAACGTCTCGCGCATGGAGGACGAGTTCAAGCGGCTCTATCCCGAGTCGTTCTCGGCGACGATATCCGGCGCGCAGATGGCCGGCGATGCGCGTCAGCGCTGGCGCAATTCGCTGGAAGCCCTGCGCACCGCCACGCAGGTGCAGTCGCAGGCGATGCAGAACTTCGCCGCCGACGAGCGGACGCTGACCGATCTCGTGAACCGCAGCCAGTCGGCCACGGGGGCGTTGCAGGCGATGCAGGCGACCAACCAGCTGCTGGCGCTGCAATCGCGCCAGTCAATCCAGGCGCAACAGCTGCAGATCACGCAGGACCGCGCCGCGGCGCTGGAGCAGGCGCGGCAGGTCGCGGTGCAGGAGCGTGCGCGCGAGGTGCGCCGGCGCTTCATGGGCAGCGGCACGCCGTACACGCCCTACAGCGTGAGCTTCTATGGCAGCTGAGGGGACGTCCATGAAGAACCTGTTCCTCATCATCATGGCCGCCGCCGTCCTGGCGCTCGCCGGCTGCGGCAAGTCCGAGCCTTCCCGGTCCGCGATCGAGTCCGTCGAAGCCCTGGTCGCGAATCCCGAGCGGCTGAAGGAACTGCGCGCGCAGTGCAAGGCCGACCACGCCAGCATGGGCGACGCGCAGTGCCATGAGGTGGCCGAGGCCACGCGCCAGCGCTTCATGAGCGGCGGCCAGTCGCCCTACGCGAACGACCCGGTCTCGCCATCGGCTGCACCGGCTTCGCCGCCAGCCGACGCGGGCGCCAAGGACTGACGCGATGGACGATGTCGCGGTCATCGACCGCTTCCTCGACGTCTTCTCGCGCTACATCGATTCGGGCTTCGGCTTGCTGCACGGCGAGGTCGCCTTCCTCACGGCCACGCTGGTCGTGATCGACATGACGCTGGCCGGGCTGTTCTGGGCCATGAGCCAGGCGACGGGGCAGGGCGACGACGTGATCGCGCGGCTGATCCGCAAGGTGCTCTATGTGGGGGCGTTCGCTTTCATCATCGGCCACTTCAACCAGCTGGCCGGGGTCCTGTTCCGCTCGTTCGCGGGGCTCGGCCTGGTGGCATCGGGCTCCGGCCTGACGCAGGCGCAGTTCCTGCAGCCCGGCCGGCTCGCGCAAGTCGGCATCGAGGCGGGCCGGCCGATCATGGAGCAGATCGGCGAGATGACGGGCTTCCCCGAGACCTTCGCCCACCTGGACACCATCGCGGTGCTGTTCCTGGCCTGGCTGGTGCTGATCGTGAGCTTCTTCGTGCTCGCGGTGCAGCTGTTCGTCACTCTGATCGAGTTCAAGCTGACGACCCTGGCGGGCTTCGTGCTCGTGCCCTTCGCCTTGTGGAACAAGACCGCGTTCCTGGCCGAGAAGGTGCTGGGCAACGTGGTGTCGTCGGGCATCAAGGTGCTGGTGCTGGCCGTGATCGTGGGGATCGGCACGGGCCTCTTCGCGGAGTTCCGCACGCCGCCCGGGGCCGAGCCGTCCATCGACCATGCGCTGACGATCATGCTGGCATCGCTCGCGATGCTGGGCCTGGGAATCTTCGGGCCGGGAATCGCGACCGGACTGGTGTCGGGCGCGCCGCAGCTTGGTGCCGGCGCGGCGGCGGGCACGGCCCTGGGTGCGGCGGGCCTGGCCGTCGCTGGTGGCGCGGCCGTAGCAAGCACGGGTTCCGCCGTGGCCGCGGGGGCGCGCATGGCGCCCGGGGCAGCGCGTGCGGCCATCGGCGGCGGCGCAGCGGCCGCACGTTCGGCCAGCGGTCTGGCGACCGGTGCGAAGTCGGCCTACCAGGCGGGCGCGGCGGCATCCAGTGGCGGTGGCGTGCGCGCGGTCGGCGCAGGCCTTGCCCATCTCGCGAAAACCGGTGCCGGCGCTGTCGGCCAGCGCGTCGCGTCCGGCGCCCAGGCGGTCAAGGAGCGCTTGGCGAGCTTCGTGGCCGATGCCGCAGCGCCTGCGACCACGGGGAATGCGGCATCTGCCGGTGCGGAGGAGGCCGGTGGACCCACCCCCGAACCCGCATGGGCCCGGCAGATGCGCCGCAAGCAGCAGCTGAGCCATGCGGCCTCGACGACGGCTCACGTGCTGCGCTCGGGCGACCACGGCGGCAGCGGCACCGGCCCGACCCTGCGCGACGAGTCCAACGGCTGATCCGTTTTCTTTTGAGGAGAACCATCCATGCGATTCAAGCGTCCCCAGGTGCGGTACTCGGACACGCCCGAGCCCGTCACTCCTTATCAGGCTGCGGCACAGGTCTGGGACCAGCGCATCGGCGGCGCGCGCGTGCAGGCGAAGAATTGGCGCCTGATGGCCTTCGGCTGTCTCTCGCTGGCCCTGCTGATGGCCGGTGGGCTGGTCTGGCGCTCGGCGCAGTCCATCGTGACGCCCTACGTCGTCGAGGTGGACAACGCCGGCCAGGTGCGTGCGGTCGGCGAGGCCGCCACGCCGTACAAGCCCAGCGACGCGCAGATCGCACACCATCTGGCCCGCTTCATCACCGACGTGCGCTCGCTGTCGATCGATCCGATCGTGGTACGGCAGAACTGGCTCGAGGCCTACGAATACACGACGGACCGCGGCGCTGCGACGCTGAACGACTACGCGCGTGCCAACGATCCGTTCTCGCGCATCGGAGAGAGCTCGGTGGTGGTGCAGATCAACAGCGTGGTGCGCGCGAGCGATTCGTCGTTCCAGGTGCGGTGGACCGAGCGGCGCTACGTCAACGGCGAAGCGGCCGGGCTGGAGCGCTGGACCGCGGTGCTGGCGATCGTGCTGCAGGCGCCGCGCACCGAGGAGCGGCTGCGCAGGAACCCGCTGGGCATCTACGTCAACGGTTTGTCCTGGAGCCGCGAGCTCGATGCGGCGGACACAGCGAAAGGAACCAAGCCATGAAGACGGATTTCCGTAAACACGCATTTGCACCGATCCTGATCGGGGCGGCCGTCCTTGTCGGTTGTGCCACGCAGGGCAAGCCGCCGCCGGCGATCCCGCTGGACGAGCCGGTGACCGCCGCCGCGCAGCCGTTGCCGGAACCGACCCCGCCCGTCGAAGTGGTCGAGGTGCCGAAGCCTCTTCCGCTGCCCGGGCAGATGAAGGCGCTGCCGAGCGCGCAGGAAGCGAAGCCGGCGCCGGAACCCACCGACGAGAAGATGCGGGTCTCGCGGGCCAACGAAGAGGCCCGCGTCGCGCCGACCCGCGAGGGCTACGTCAATGCGATCCAGGTCTGGCCGTATGCAGAGGGTGCGCTGTATCAGGTCTACACCAGTCCGGGCCGCGTGACTGTCATCGCGCTGCAGGAGGGCGAGGAACTGGTGGCGGTCTCGGCCGGCGACACGGTGCGCTGGATCGTGGGGGACACGGTCAGCGGCAGCGGTGCGAGCCAGCGTGTCCACGTGCTCGTGAAACCCACGCGCGTGGGCCTGAAGACGAACCTGGTCATCACCACGAATCGGCGCACCTACCTGCTCGAGCTGTCCTCGACGCCGCAGGCCTGGATGGCATCGGTGTCCTGGGATTATCCGAAGGACCGGATGCTGGCGTTGCAGAAGCAGGCGAAAGAGGCACAGGCCGCGGCCCCTGTGGATTCGGGTCTGTCGGTGGAACAGATCCGGTTCCGCTATGCGATCAGCGGCGATGCGCCGTCCTGGAAGCCGTTGCGCGCCTTCGACGACGGGCAGAAGGTCTACATCCAGTTCCCGGGCGGCATCGCGCAGGGCGAGCTGCCGCCGCTGTTCGTGATCGGGCCGCAGGGCGACGGGCAGCTCGTGAACTACCGCTTCCGCTCGCCGTACTACGTGGTGGATCGCCTCTTCGGTGCGGCGGAACTGCGGCTGGGCGGCTTCAAGGACGGCAAGGCCGAGGTGGTGCGTATCGAGCGAACGGATGGCGATGCCTCGGGGGCGCGGAGTGGTGGGTCATGAGTACGGAGGACACCGTACCGTCCCCATCGTCTCAGGTCGCGCCCAAGGTTGCGCCGGAGACGGTGGCCCTGCGCGCGCAGGCCCGGTCGGTCGTGCGACTCAACCGCCGCGTGCTGGCGATCGGCGCCGGCACCCTGGCCGCGGCCGTGCTCGGCGGCACAATGTGGTCGCTGCAGTCGCAGAAGCGCGAGCGCGACCCGGCCGCCGAGCTGTACAACGTCGACCGCGTGGCCCGGGCCGATGGCCTGGACCAGTTGCCGAAGGACTATGCGGGGATGCCGCCGGCGCCGAAGCCGGCGCCACCAGTACTGGGGCCGCCGTTGCCGGGGGACCTCGGGTCGGCCATGGCGAAGGCGCAGCAGCCGATGGAGACGAGGGCGGGGCAGGGTGTCGATCCGGCGCAGGCCGAACGGTTGGCGGCCGAGGAGGCGGCGCGGTCCTCGGTATTCTTCCGGCGCAGCGGCGAGGGTACTGCGGCGAAGCGGGGGACTGTTGCCGAGCACGCCATGTCCGCAACTGCCGCCAATGTGTCTGGGACGTCGGCGGGTCAGCAGCCGTTCAATCCCTTGGGCGCGATGAGCCCGGCCGTGGCTACTCCGGTCGACCCGGTGATGGCGCAGAACCGCCAGGACCGGAAGGAAGCTTTTCTGGCGAGTGCCGGTGACACGGCCACGCGCAATGCCGGCGGCCTGCAACTGCCGGCTTCGCCGTACCAGGTGATGGCGGGGACCATCATCCCGGCGGCGCTGGTGACGGGCATCAACTCCGACCTGCCGGGACAGGTGATCGCCACGGTGACAGAGGCGGTCTACGACACGGCCACGGGGCGCCACCTGCTGATCCCGCAGGGATCGCGGCTGATCGGGCGCTACGACAGCCAGGTGGCGTTCGGGCAGCGGCGCGTGCTGCTGGTGTGGACGCGGCTGATCCTGCCAGACACGTCGTCGGTGGCGCTGGACCGGTTGCCGGGGATCGATCCGGCCGGCCATGCTGGGCTGGAGGATGGTGTCGACTGGCATTGGAGTCGCATCCTGGCCGGCGCGGCGCTGTCGACGCTGCTCGGTATAGGGGCAGAGCTGGCGGCACCGCAGAACCAGACGGATCAGGACGGCAATCGCCTCGTGATCGCCGTGCGCGAGGGGGCGCAGGATACGGTGAACGAGGTAGGGCAGGAGATCACGAAGCGCAACGCGAGCATTCAGCCGACGCTGACGATCCGGCCGGGGTTTCCGATGCGGGTAATGGTGAGCAAAGACCTCATCTTGCGGCCGTACCAGCCGCTGTTCTTCCAAAAGGGATCTGGACAATGAGCACGAACAAGCTGCGGCTTGGTCCTTTGCCGAAGGCTGAGACCACCAAGCTCACAGTAACCCTGCCTTCCGACTTGAAGCAGCAACTTGAACGGTACGCGCAGTTGCATAGCCAAGCGCACGGCGAACCGGTTGATGCAGTTGCGTTGATTCCACACATGCTCGCTGCGTTCATCGCACGGGATCGAGCGTTCAAGGCGATGCGGCTCAAGCTTGCGGCTCAACAATAGAGTTCAAAGGCAGAAGGGAGGTTGTCTCCGAGGATGATTACCTTGGACCACTTGTACCTATCTCGGTGTAGAAGCAAGTTGTTGCGTACCTCGCTCCAATACGCGCTCGTCAGGCCAAAAAACATGGTGTCCACAAGAACCAGCCACCATTCGGGGTGCAGCGATCGATATTGCTCGATTTTTGCCTCTTTCTCGGACATGCAGAGCTGTACGTTCCGAACTGCCTCAGAAACGATAGGCCCACCTGCATCGAGGTCACTGATCGACGACAAGCAGAAGAATGCTTCGTATGCCCGCCCGGCAGGATTCAGGCTCAGCTCAAAATTCGGATGAATTTGAAAGCAGGTCGGTTGACCACTGTCGGTTATTTTGAATTCTCGGAGGGCACGAAGAATGGGTTCTCGGAGCTGCTTGAAGTCGGATAGCGGTCTGCGCCACTTTAGTGACACGTACCAAGATTGTCCGTCTCGACCGGGCCCCAACTTGGGAAGCTCCTTGTTGAACCAAGGGACTATCGAGTAGTGAACTTTCTCTATCCCGTGCAGTTTTCCGGTGGCCGTCACGATGTTCTGATTGAGGCGACGTACCTCTACGGCGATGCGTCCATCGATCAGAAAGTCAGGAGGGATATTCCCATGCGGCTCATACTGAACTTGCCCGAGACCGAGCGAAGTCAGATAGTCCATCGCCTGTCTCTCGGTCGAATCCATCTCTCTTCTTGGTCTTTCAGCGGCGCTTGTCTAGGACGTCGTCGATTCTGCTGAAGGTCGCCCCACCGCCGTAGGTACAGTCGGTCAGGATGAACGTCACGTAGCCACTCGGCGACTCGGCAATTGCAAGAGGTAAACGGAAGACCGGACAGCACCGATATTCGCCCCCTTCGGCACGGCGTCACGCCGCTGGCGCATCCCCCAGACCGCAGCATCGACATCGCGGCGAGTGCGCTCTTCAAAGAACTCACTGAAGGTCGGGCCCGAGGAATCGAGCTCATAACCGCTAGCCATGCGGAGCAGTCGCTCCAGCTTGTGCCGTTCAATAGAAGACATGTCGGCCATGGTTTGTCCGCTGTGCATCAACGGCTCTAGGATGACCGATCATCCCCACGCCTCATGCCGCATTCGCCTTCTCTTGAATCGCGCGGCATTGATGGAGCAGCGCGTCGAACGACTCGACCTCCTCTAGGAACAAGCCATCGTCGATCATGTGCTGGTAGTCGGCGGCCAACTTGGCCAAGGCGTCGTCGTCGGGAACGAGGCGGAGACCGCCCGCGACTGCGGTGTGGTAGTCGATCAGTCCACCGTCCAGGTTCTTCTCCACGAAGAAGATGCTCTTGTGATCGGCCACAGCCTTCGCCAGCTCCGTATCTGCGATCGCCGAGTCGGCGAAGCCGGCGGCATCGAGCCGCGTCACGTCGTGCCAATGGCGAGCGAATCTATCCCCGCCTCGAAAGGCACCTTGCGCGCAGAAGACGTGGATCGCGGTAGCTTTTTCCCAGAAGGTCCGCTCGGCACGCATCACCTGTGGCCTCGCTTCGGGAAACTCGACACCCTGCAGGTGTGCGGCTGCATCGCAGTGAACGGAGCGCAATTCGCTAGGCTCGCCGGTGGATCGCGCGCCAAATTCGAGCATGACGGCCGACGGGACATAGCCCGTTCCCGAGGCCAAGGGCGTGTAGTCGATGAACACCTTGTCGCCTTCGGCCCGGACCGTGGCCGGTAGGCCATGCTGCCCAAGGTCCTGCTGGAGCAGTGGAACGACATCGGTGGCCACCCAGTCAGCCAAACGGGCGCGGATCTCCTTGCTCCACTTCTTTTCCTGGCTCTTGCTGGCCGGGAGCGGCACACCCGTATCGCCGATCAGATCAGCGGCGATGGCTCGGATGTCGTAGGTGAGATCCACGTCCTCCGAGAACCGCTGGATGACGCCATAGGCCTTCGAGAGGGATGTGCCACCCTTGAAAACAAGATGCGGCGCGTAGGGCGCGGCGAAGAGGTGCCGCAGGGCCCACACCACCCAAACGTCTTTTTCCAACAGGTGGGGAGGGCGTCCAGACGCGTTGGCGGCTTGGGCAAGGGCCTCCAGGCGCTCGCCAGCGGAGAGCTCGAAGAACTCAGCCATGCGGTACCAGCGCGCTCACCTCCTGCGCCATCCAGGTCGGGAGGCGCGCCCGTGCCGACGCCACTTCCTTCATCTCGGCCGGCGGCAGTTTGGCGCGCAGCGCCCGCAGCGCAGCGCCGGCTTTTTCAGGCCCCAACCACGCCAGCGCTCGCACCACATCGCCGGCAGCGCGGCCAGGAAAGATCAGCTGCCACAGCGGCGCGTGCCGCAACTCCACGGTCTGGGCGCCCAGCTTCAAGCGGCGGCTGGGGCCGGATGTCAGGTAGACGGACCGCGTCGGCACCTGAGTCGTGAGTCCGAGCGCGTTGGCGGCGGACGCACCATGGGACACGATGGTTTCCCCGCGCTGACTGGCGAGTCCCTCGACCATCTTGGCGGTCGAGGGGGCACGGGAGCCGAAGCGGCTCTCGACCGGCAGGACATAGATGCCGCGACCCGCGCGGAGCAGGGCGCCGCGCTGAACCAGGCGGGACAGAACCTGGTCCACCGCCGCCCGGTTCCCCAGGTGCAGCAGTTCCTTCGCGACCAAGGGCGTGCCTTCCGGCAATCCGGCGGCGTGCTCCAGAACTTGTTTGGCGAGGGTTTGCATGGCGGTAGCTTCTATCTAGTTGGTAGAAGCATAGCGAAGTTTCTGACAGTTTTCAAGCCATCGGGGATGGTGGAGACGCCGGTCTATGGTTGCGCTTCGCTACATGCCGATGCTCCAGCAAAACACCTAGATTACTGATAATGCATCCAGTATAATTTGTAACGGACAACTAGATGTGGTGTGTTGACCCTATTTGACACCCCAGATATAGTGTCATTAGCACTCTTGGTGGCTGAGTGCCAAACTTCGTTTGCCACTGTGCTGAAAGGGCAGACCGTGGCAGATGTGCACCAAGTTAGCTTCTATCCCGTTGGAAACGGCGATACCACGCAGATCGTCTTGTCGGGCGGTCGCCGAGTCTTGTTTGACTTCTGTCACCGGAACAAGGCAGAGGACTCCGACACCCCGGAAATCGATCTCAAGGCGCGCCTGAAGGACGATCTGAAGAAGGCCGGCCGCGACTACTTCGATGTCGTTGCCTTCACCCACGCGGACCTGGACCACATCCAAGGAAGCACCGACTTCTTCGAACTGCAGCACGCGAAGAAGTACCACGGAGAAGGCCGCGTCAAGATCCGCGAGCTCTGGGTTCCGGCCGCCATGCTGCTCGAGGAAGCCGACAACGATCACCAGACCGAGGAGTACGTGCTTCTTCGGCAAGAGGCCCGACACCGCCTGCTCGAAGGCAAGGACATCCTGGTCTTCTCGAAACCACAAGCAGTGGCCGATTGGCTGGCGCCGCTGCTGAAAGCGCGGGGCGAGAGCGCATCGGCACGGGACCATCTGTTCATCGATGCCGGCAAAATCGTCCCTGGTTTCTCGCTCGATCTGGACCGCGTCGAGTTCTTCTGCCACTCACCATTCATCAAGCACTGCGACGAAGGCGACATCATCCGTAACCGCGCTTCGCTGGTTTTCAATGTGCGGTTCCGTGCGGACGGTGCGCATTTCGACTATCTCGAAGTTGGCGATGCCACCTGGGAAGAGATGGAAGACATCGTCAGCACGACCAAATACCACAAGAATGATGATCGGCTTGCCTGGGACCTGTACAACATCCCGCACCACTGCAGCTACCTCGCACTCAGTGACGAGAAAGGCGACAAGGAAACCGAACCCAAGCCGTTGATCAAGGATCTCCTGCGGCTGGGGAAGAAGGATTCGTACATCGTCAGTTGCAGCAAGCCGGTGACTGACGTGAAGGAGTCGTACAGCCAAACGCAGCCGCCGCACATCCAGGCTCGCAAGGCCTACGAGCGCTACCTCAAAGAAGTCGGTGGTCGCAAGTTCCTCGTCACGATGGAAGAGCCCAACGCCAACAAGCCGGAGCCGATCACCTTCGAGATCACGAGCGGTGGTGTCACCTGGAAGCGTTCCACATCCATCGGCGCGCCGGCCATCATCCTGTCGACGCCGCCACGGGCGGGCTGATGAGCGAAGAGTTTCACGAACTCGTCAACGTCAGCGAAATTGCAGATGCGGCGGCACTGACGATTCCGCGTGCGAAGGCGTTGTTCGACTCGATCACGCGTCAGCGCGACTACGAAGTCGTCCAGCTCCTGCAACATTCTGCTGGTGATGCGCCAAAGCTCGAATGCGTCGTCGTCGATGTCGAATGCGATGGCGTTCCACCAAAGAACACGGTCGGGATCAACTACAGAGAGCGCTTGGCCCTCTGCGTTCCCGACGACCCTAAGTTGTTGATAGAAGTGCTGGCTCTGCGCAAGGATTTCCCGGTGCTGATGCACCAGAACCAAGGTATCCCGGGCACTGCAGCCAGCCTCTGCCTGTACTTCGAGCCCGTGGCCACCGTGATGCGCACGTGGACCCCACAGAGCTTCCTGCGCCGCATCCAGTGGTGGCTCGAAAAAAGCGCGCGAGGTGAGTTACACCCGGCGGATCAGCCAGTTGAGCATCTCTTCTTCGCGACCAAGTACGAGCTAGTCCTGCCATGGAACCTCGCAGATCTGCGCAAGAGCACGGCGCATCGCTTCGTGATCGCCAGGGGCTCGGAACGCCCGGACAAAGGCTTCACTTGCTTTCTGGAAGCGATCCCCAAAGATGAGGCGCTTAAGGCCGGCACCGCTGCGCCTATCGAACTGGTTCTGGCCCCCGTGATACACGGTTTCGTTGAACGCGATCCCGCAACGCTCGGCCAACTTGCCGACCTGCTGTCGAGACGAGGAATCGACCTCATCGCTGCATTGCGAACTGAACTGCACGCCCGAATTGGCGACGCAGGGCTCGCAGCCACCGGCGATGCCAAATTCACGGTGCTGCTTCTGCATATTCCCATTTGCCGGACCGAGGGGGAAGCCCCCGTCCGAACGAGCCACCGGGCATTTGTCGTGATGATCGGCGCGATGGACCTGGGCGTTGCCATCGGCGCGTTGATGCTCCACGAAAAGCGATATTTCAAGGACTTGCTGAACACGCAACCGGCGAGCCAATGGCGCACGCAAGAAGTCCTTCCGATGGACGTCCTGAGCCGGAACGACACGGCAGCCGCCAGAAAGCAATCGGGTGTTCCTGGGGAAGGCCCTTCCGGTGTGCTGATCGGCGCGGGCTCTCTCGGCAGCGCATTGCTCAACCTTTGGGGCCGCACAGGCTGGGGGCAATGGACGATCATCGACAAGGATCACGTCAAGCCGCACAACCTGTCGCGCCACGTTGCCTATGCTCAGCATATCGGCGAGCCAAAGGCGACCGTGGTGGCCGACCTGCACGCTGCGGCCATGCATGGCGCCAGCGAAGTCACGGCGCTCAACCTGGATGCCAGCGATTTCAAGCAATGTGCGCTGACCGATGCTTTGACGGCCGCGAAGCTGGTGGTAGACGCATCGACCACACTCGAGTACCCGCGCGCTGCCAGCGTAGTCGATGCCTTCGCTCGGCACTTCTCCGTCTTCATCACACCCGATGGCAACGCGGCGGTGCTGCTCGCAGAGGATGCACTGCGATCACTACGTCTGCGCAGCTTGGAAGCGCAGTACTACCGTGCACTGATACAAGAAGGCTGGGGTAAGGACCACCTTGCCGGCAACGCAAGTTCGTTCTGGAGCGGCGCGAGCTGCCGCGACATTTCGATGGTCATGCCGTACTCGCGAATCATGGGGCACGCCAGCACCCTAGCCGAGCAGATTCCGCACGTTGCAGAACGAGAAGAGGCGTTGATCCGCGTGTGGCAACGTGATCCCGCCCGCGGTGTGGTCGACGTGTACGACGTGCCTGCGTTATCGGAGCGGCGAATGAAGCTCGGCGAGTTCGACCTGTTCATCGACGCGGGCGTTGAACGGCAACTGAGGGAGTTGAGAACGAAGGGTTTTCCCAACGAAACCGGCGGGGTGCTGCTCGGATACTACGATTTCAACGTCGGCGCAGTCGTCGTGGTCGCAGGCCTTCCTGCGCCCCCGGACAGCAAAGCCAGCCCAGGCTCGTTCGAGCGAGGTATTGCTGGGTTGGCGGAAGCAGTCAACGAAGCCTCCATACGAACCGCTGGCATCGTCAGCTACATCGGCGAATGGCATAGCCATCCGCCCGGGCACTCGGCGTCACCCAGCAAGGATGACCTGATTCAACTCGTTCATCTGGCGTTGGGCATGGCGGATGACGGCCTTCCCGGCGTTCAACTGATCGTCGGCGAAGACGACCTGCAGGTCTTGCAGGGCACGGTGAAGTGATGCGCACGGTTCTGCGACCGTATGCGCCGTCAGCAGGCGCAAGCGTCCGTGCTACCCCGAATGAGCTGCACAGCGCGGTGTACTGAAGGACAGCATGCCTGGCACCATGATCCTGCAGATATGGGACGTGCAACACGGCGCGTGCGCCATGCTGACCCATGAATCCGAGTACGGCGTGCAGGGCCGCTTGGCGATGATCGACTCGGGTGACAATGGGATGACCGGCTGGAAGCCGAGTACCTATATCAAGAATTACTTGCGGCGCGACGTGCTGGACTACCTGTTCATCACGAATGCCGATCTCGACCACATGAGCGACCTGAACAATCTGTGGCGGGAAGGCATTGCCGTGTCGTCCTTCTACAGGAATCGCAGTGTGTCGCCGGGCGCCTTGAGAATCATCAAGGAAGCAAGCGGCGAATTGACCGATGACATCGAACGGTACCTGACACTTCACAACGACTATGTGCATCCTCTCGATGCCCCGTTCGACCAGAGTATGGGCGGGATCGCGGCGACCACGTTCTTCAATCCGTACCCGCGCTTTTACGACACGAACAACTTGAGCCTCGTGGTGTTCTTCAAGTTCGGTCCGTTCAAGATTCTGTTTCCTGGCGACCTGGAAGAAGATGGTTGGCTGGCACTGCTAGAACAGCCGGCCTTTCGCGCGGAGCTGGCTGGCACAACGGTGCTGGTCGCCTCGCATCACGGCCGGGCGAATGGCTACTGCCAGCGCATATTCGATTACTTCGCGCCACAGGCGATCGTCGTTTCGGACAAGTCCATCGTCCATACCACGCAGAAGCCGCAGTATCAGTACGCGGCAGCGGATCATGGCGTACTGGTGTCCAACACCAACCGACGCCGACGCTGCCTGACTACGCGCAAAGATGGCTGGATTCTGTTCAAGGTGTCGGAGAACGGCAATTACACAGTCACCACGGAGTACAACGGATGAAAGACACCAAGGACTACAGCAGCAAGACGCTGAAGGGCCGAAACCTTGCATGGCTCGTAGCGACGCTCGTTCTGGATGTCCTTGTGCTCTTGGTCATCGCATTCCACACCGCGATTGACGACCTTACGCCCACGAAAGTAGCCGTCATCCGCACCTGCTTGACGGCGCTGTTGCCCATCCCAGTTCTGATTCTTTCGTCGCTCATTTCGTCCGACCACAAGGCGATCCTGGTGTTCTGGCGAATCAAACACCCGCTGCCAGGCGCGCGGGCATTCTCCGTGCATGCGCCGGCGGACCATCGCATCGATCTCGCAAAGCTGAAAAAGAACGTGGGCGAGTTTCCAACTGCGGAAAGAGATCAGAACTCGAAATGGTATAGCCTGTACAAGCAGGTCGATTCCGATGCATCTGTTGTGGACAGCCACAAGAACTATCTTCTGTTCCGCGACATCGCCGCGATGTCGCTGCTGCTCGTCCCAACGTTGCCGCTGGTCTTGTACTTCAGCGGCATCGATTCCACGCGCATGTACATCTCCGCAGTCTGGTTTCTGGGTCAGTACCTGGTCACCGCATTTGCTGCACGGACCACAGGGATTCGTTTCGTTCAGAACGTATTGGCCGTCCATGCCAGTCGGAAAGTGACCGGCTCAAAACCCACAGCGCCTAGGTCGGCATCAACGCAAGCGTCGAAGAATCAGTGAATTGCGAGCGCCAACATGTTCAACCTTGCGCAATCGTCCAGCGTCAGGAACGCCGACGCTCGCGAAGCGTAGCCCGACGCTGAAGAACAGGTAGAAGAATTTCAAGCGCTTCGCGCCACTGGTCTTTATGCCCAAAATTTCCCTGCAGTACCTTGAAGAAGGGTCGAATAGGAAACTTGTCCTGAGCGAGGGAGAAGTACAACCGCTCGGCTTTGACGAACTGGCAGGACTCAAGCTGCACGAGCCAATCAGCTTTCCGTTGCGCCTGTCCGGTGTCCGCGTCGCCAGCAGTGATTTCGACGATCTTGACGCCGACGGTGTGCGTAGCGTCGCGGCAGAACTCAATAGCACTTACGGCTCGACGGTAGTCGGTCTTCTTCAGGGCGGCTGGCTTCCATCGGGCCTGGCACTCGCCGATGCTTTGCTTTTGCCTGACCGCTGCACTGTCGCCGCGATTCGCAGTCGCTTCCTGGCCGGTAAAGTGAAGACCGGAAAAGGGGACGACTTTCTGGACTTTGCCGCGGGTTATCCGCTCAAGATCAATCCCATGCTGTACGCCATGGAAGGCGCATCCGGCACGGCGAGTCCCGAAGAGGAGGAACTCTCGGCTCTGTTCGATCGCGCCTCGTCGAAGATCTTGGAGGCGCTGCCTTTGACGGAGATCTTCCCTCCAAAGGCAGCGGTGATGCAGGGCGCGCTGGGTTTAATCCGTGACACCGCAGAAAGCCTCGCGCGCAAGCAGCGTTTCCTCGTCAAGGCCGTGCCCTTGATCGCGGGCTCGACCGGGCGCGTTGCGCGCGCAGGCATCTGGCGTGATTTGTGCGAGTTGGCCGAGCGACATCACGTTGCGAAGGCCTCGATGCTGATGTTGACGCTGCTGAGCGCGACATCAGCCCGGCAGGGGCTCAATCCCGCGAAGGGACTGCTCAAACCGAGCCTTCACTTCACTGATAAGAACGCCTTCAACGCACTGATGGACCTGCGATCGCTAGACCTGCTGATCGCCGCGGGAACCGACTTTCCGGAGCAGCGCGTGGTGCTGTTGACCGAAGACAGAGATCTTGCGCTGCTGTGGACCGGGCTGCAGACGCACAGCCACAGGCGCGAAGGCAGCAACATTCACTATGCGATCAACGCCCATCGATCACTGTTCGCTGGCCTCACAGACGCGGAACTGGGAGATATGTGGGCCATGCTCAGGCAACAGGCGTGATCATGTCAAAGGGCCGGTTCCGAGGCACCACGCCAACTGTCAGGGACAGATCGCCGGCTTCAGCGGAATCACGTTGGTCTTGCCGTCCTTATCGACGGGCTGCATGACCAGGACATAGATGTCGACGGCGCGATCGGACTGAAGCTCCGTGGCCCCCACGCGAGGGCCAACTTGGCCTGCACCGCCTACGGACACGACACTGCTACCGACATCGAAGCCCGGAACTTGGGCGAGCACTCGGTCGCGCACCCAAACGGCCCGGCTCATGGCCAACGCCTGATTCGAGCCATAGAGCGCCGCCTTTTCGATCCTCAAGGGACGCTTGTCCACGCGACCAACGATCTGCCATCCGCCGATCCTCGAAGTCAGGTCGAGGCCAAGGGCATCGCGCAGGCATCGCAGCACACGATCGGCGGCCAGCACGTGATCGGCGTCAGGGAACGGTCCGACCGTGGCGATGCGAGCCAGCGCGACGCGGGTCTGCGGCGGGCCAGGAGTTGGAGTCGGGACTGGGCCTCGCTCGAAGAGCCGAATCTGCAACTCGCCGATCAGCTTGTCGAACTTACCCAGCTGAAGCTCGAACTTGGTTCCACCGAGCAGACTGAGCATGGTGCCACCTGTCACCAGAACCGCGCCAAGGGCGACATTCCTTACCGGCCTACCTGCGAAAAGCAGGACGAGGCCGGCTGCCAGAAGGGCAAGGCCACCGGCTGTGGTCGCCAACGGCAGGAGAGTGCCACCCGCCACCGATTCAGCAAAAGCGCCGCCGGGGCCGGGCGATACGCTGTTGATCGATTGCGCTGGCGACGGTTGGATCCGTCCAGCCTCTGTCTGCTTGGCTACCGTTGTCGGCTCCCACGTAACCGCGACCCAAGCCGCAGCGATCGCGACCAACATCATCGCGACCAGGAAATTCTTGATGGCACGATGGGCCACGGCCATGTGGTCGACCTTCGCGTCGGCGTTGCGGCGCCTGTCGCGCAGTTTGCTAAGCTTGCGCGAAATCTGCGCCCTCCATCGGACACCGTCGGCGGACCTTGCAGACGCGAAGAGATCGGCGGCAGTGTCCTCGAGCAGCGTGGTCCTGCTCAGCCCGCTGATCGCTGCGAAAAGGGCAACGAAAAGCTGCAGCACCAAATACAGGCTGCCGATCGCGAAGATCCATCGAGCCGGTCCTGGGGTGACCGGAAGCGTACCGGCGGCCAGTGCAACCAGGCCGCTGAGCACGATGGTCGCCGCGATCGACATGAGGCCCACGATGCTGGTGAGCCGAGCGTCGACGCTCTGCTTGCGCGACTGCTCGCGCTCAAGCAGTTTGTCGACCTCAGCAGAGTATTGCTCCAACCGCTCCGGCTCAGACTTGAGCTGGCTGACTGCCCGTTCATCATCTTTGGCAAGAGCGCGCCAGCGTCTGTTTGCCCGAATATCGCGAGCGCGCGCTGACCCTGCCAACCGCGGATAGACGAAGTCCGTCAGGTCCGTGCAGTTGAGGCGCGCCTTCATAAAGCGTTGTCCGCGGCCAGCCACTGAGCGACCGCATCGGAAATCCCGAGGTCGAGCATGTCGTCCAGCCACAGCCACTGGCCGCTCGGGTTTACCTCCAGGAAGACGAACTCGTCCTGTGGCGTTTGAATCAAGTCGATGGCTGCGAAGTTCAACGCCATCCGGTCCATCAACTCGAGCAAGCGTCGTTGCACATCGTCAGGCAGCGTCGCCCGCTGGTGAGGCAGCTCGGGGTTGTCTGTGTGGCGCCAGTCCACGGCTGCAGCGGGATCGGATTGCGAGTCGATCGCTGCCGCGAAGATCTGGCGGCCGACGATGGTCGCGCGGATATCGAACCGCTTCGGTACCAATTCTTGATAGATCGCGGGGCTTAGCTCCGCGCCTTGCAAATCCTCCAATTGCTCGAGCAGAAGTTCAGACGTGTAGATCGCACGTTCGACGCCGCCATGAACCACATGCCCCGTGCGCGCTGGTTTGACCACCATGCGGCCAAAGTCTTCAGCGGCGGCACATATGGCGGCAATGTCATTGGTGATGACGGTGCGAGGCAGGCGGAAGCCGAGCTCCTGCGCGATTGACAACTGATAGGGCTTGTTCTCCGCCTGCCACACGGCCGCCGGATGGCTCATCCATCGCGCACGCAGGCTGAGCATGCCACCGAGCAGCGCAGCCCGGCTTTCGCGCAGGCAGAACTCATAGATGCCGTCCTCCATGGACTCAGGTTTTGCAGGCGATCGGAGGCGGCGATACCAGATTGCGGTGGGCGGTGGAAGTGCTTGCCCGTCGATGAGGAGCCCGACGGTGGATGTCGCACCGTACGAAAGCGTTACCGACTTTGAGAACGGGAATTCTTCGGTGTTTAGGCGTCGATGCGGGATCGAACGGGCTGCCAGCTGCCGTACAACTTCATCGGTGGCAACGTCGGCGACTGTGCTGACGATGAGAACGAAAGCGTCATTCGTCATCCGTCGACTCGGCATTGACCCGTGTCAGGCGAGTGCCGGCCGCCGCTGCCGTAGGTGCGTCAGCAGCATCGATCCAGCAACCATTCACCTCTACCTGCGACAGTTGCCGAACTGGGTCATAACGCAGGCGGCGAGCAGCCGACGGCGGGATTGGCTCGGACCGGCGAACCAGAAAGGGAATGCTGGCGCGCTCAACAGCCCGCTCACGTGTCATCGGTGGTCTCGCTCTTAACTTCGGTGAGCTTGGTCAATCGCGACACGACGCAGCCCTGGCTGTCCACCGCGACGATTTGCGGTAGGGCGTCTTCGTCCAGGGACGCATAGGAGGCCCTGTCCCCGCTTGTCGCCTGCACCGAAGCAACGCGCAGAACGAGCGGCATCAAGCCTGTGCTTGGGCTTCCTACACCATCGGTTGGTCTGATGGCCGTCATCGCTTCCTTTCGTTGGTCGATACAGTCGTCCGGCGCGTGCGTGTGCGGCGCTCGGTCGGGTAAACGCGCCGCATCTGGTTTGGGCCTTCAGTTGTCGTCAGTCGTTTCTTGTGCGACCTTTGTGAGCCGCGTCACCCGCTCCATGAGGTAGCCATTCACGTCGGTCGACACGACCGCAGGAAGCGGTTCGTCGTCGTCACTCGTTTGTGACCGGTCGATAACGCCCCGCGCATACCCAGCACTGACCCGCAGGATGAATGGCATTGTGTTCATGTTGGGATCGATTTTATCCGGCAGTGCTGTGCAGGCTCCATCGCTTACGATGTCCAGGGTCCTCAAAGCAAGCATTCATGCGGGTTTCCGGTCACCGGGAACCATTGAGTGTGGCGTTCGGGATCTATTGGCAACTATGGCGTTGTAAGCACGGGCCGGGCGTCGCCGTGGCCCGATTGCCGCAGCTCCCGGCTAAGCCGCCCGCTGCAGCGGCAATACGTTGTTGGCCGTCAAGATCGCGTCGATGCGCTGACCGAGTAGCCGCCATGCCTCATGCTTTTCTTCGGCGTAGTCATGATGCAAATAGTGCCTGCGCACTTTGCTGCCTGGCAACACGTGGTTCTGGCATCGATCAATCACGTCTGGGCTGACGCGCAGCGCCTGCATCATGGTGGAGGCGGTTCGGCGCAGATCATGCGGCGTCCATTCGCCGTTCTTGCCATCAGCCAGCACCAGCGAGTCGTCGTTCCTCCGATGCGCGAGTGGCTTGCGGTTCTTGAACCGCGTCTGGCGATCGCCAACCTGCTTGCTGACGCTCTTGACGAAGACGTGGCCTTCCTGTTGGCTGGCAGGAAAGCACCAATCGGCTTTGCCGGTCAGTTCATGCAGCGCCTTGAACTGCCGCAGTGCGAACTCGGAGAGATAGACCTGCCAGTCAACGTGCGTCTTGGTGTTCTCGCGAGGAACGAACCAGGTCGCCTTCTCTAGGTCGATGTGCTCCCACCGGGCCTGAAGCAGCTCGCCAATGCGGCATCCGGTCCCGAGGCAGACCCACAAAGCGAGCTGCGTTTCCCGCTGTACCGGCCTGTCTGCGACCCGCTTGTCCTTCGCAGCCTCGTATGTGGCCGCCATGCTGGCGAAGATGTCGCGAAGCTCCCTGATCTCATTGGCAGAAAGGGTGCGTTCACGGATGCCCGGCTCGTAGCCTTGCGGTACGACTTGCTTCAGTTCGACCAACTCGGCCGGGTTGCCATGGACCAGCAGCGAACGCCAGGGCTGGCGCTTGATGGCCCAGCGGAACATCTGGCGCATCTCGGTCAGCATGCGCTCCGCAGTTCGGGCTCGTCCGCGTTTGCGCCCGACGTTACGAAGGAGGTCGAGTAGTTGGGCGTCGCCGAGTTCGCGCACTGGCGTGTCTCCGATGGTGGGAAGCACGTCCTTCTCGAAAGTCCGGCGAAGTTCGGCGTTGGCGTCTTTGCGGCTCACACCGTCGGCCAGCCAAGTCTCGAACAACGTGCGGAAAGGAGCATTGGCAGCCACCGCTGCAGCCTTTGCTTCTGCGGCCGCACGATCGGCTTCGGCGCGCTGCACCTGAAAATCGATGCCGTCTCGTGCGAGCGACTGAATACGGGCGTTCTCGGTCACCGCCTGGGCTAGAGACATATGCCCGTCGGCGCCGGTGCTGCCATATGGACGCGGCAGGCGCGCTTGAATCTGCTTGCCGGCTACGACGTACCGCACAAGCCAGGTTTTGGTGCCGTCCGGTGCCACGCGAAGGTAAAGGCCGCGGTCAGCCGTGATCTTGTAGCCGGCGTTCTTCGGCTTGAGTGCTTCAATGCCACGCACAGTCAGCTTTGCCATTCCCGTGTCCTAGCCGTGTCCTAAAAATCGGTGGATTTCAGTGTATCCAGCCGCACGAACGTGGACAAGAAATTGACGTAAGCCATTGCTGTGTATGGATATTTTCCGTCCGACGACGTCCGGGGAAATCCACAATTACTCACCTGTCACGCCGGGGGTCGCGGGTTCGAGTCCCGTCCACTCCGCCAGTCAAAGAACGGGTTGCATCAGAAATGGTGCAACCCGTTTTTCTTTGGGCTGTACGCACGCGCGCTATGCGTACGAGCGCGCGATGCCGCCGGGAGCCGGATCCTGGCTTCCGCCCAGTCTCGCTTGCAGGATGGCCAGCAGCGCCAGCACCGGCAGGGCCAGCTCCAGGATTTCCTCGAAGCTGTGCATCAGGTAGCTGCGAAAGGCCGCGGAAGAAGAACCCACGGCGAGCAGGTCCGGCTGCTGTCCGGCGAGCGAAGCGGGCAACTGGTCGAGGATGACCGCCGCCCCGATCACCGCAACGAAGGTCAGCGAGGTGGCGGCTTCCGGGCGCCATTGGCGCCAGGAGCGCATCGCGCGGCTGGCCGACCATGCGCGCCTGGCCAGCCATCCGGCTGCGGTGGCAATGAGCGCGAGGATGGCCGCACCAGCAAGCACCCGCGGAAGGGGCGCGTCGAGCAGGCCGGCGGCGCCGAAATGCGCCAGGTGCCAATCGGCCTCGCGCGCTGCAAAGGCAAGAAGCAGGACGCCGATGGCCGTGCGGTCCAGGCGCGAGAGAGAGGTCATGCGAACCATCGGCAGGCAAAGCACCGCGGCCAGGTACAAGAGCACCGTGCCTTTCTCGACCGGCCCGTCTTCTTCCAGCATGCCCGGCCCGACCATGCCGGGTGTATTCGAGCCGACCCACGCGGCAACGAGCACGAACACCATCACCAGGCATGGCCCGGCCCTGCCGTCAGCCAAGGCGCGCAACGGCCGCGCCAGGGTTGCCGCAGCCTGGGGCGCGAGCCTCGGCGCAATCGCCTGCATCGCAAACAGCGCTGCGGCAATGGCCGCACCCAGCAGCGCGCCCGCCGCGACATCGAACGGAAAATGAATGCCGACATGGATGCGAGCCCAGCCCGTGGCCACGGCGGCGGCAAGAATGACGAGCCCGACGTCGCGCATCGGGCGCCGCAGCAGCAGCACGAAGGCCATGGTGAACATCACCGAGGCATGCGTGCTGGGCAGTCCCGCGCGCAGGCCGTGGGGAACGTGCGCAGGGCTCAGCCCCATCATGAAGGGACGGGGCATGCCCACGGAGGCAGCGATCTCCTGCGAGACCAGGGAAGCCGCTCCTCCGGCGGCCAGCACCGCCAGCACGCAAGGCCGCTGCGCAACTCGCCGCCACGCGGCCCAGGCCAGAACCGCTGCGCAAGCCCACGACGAACCCAGCGCGATGGCCGATGCCAGTTGAAGCACCGCGGGCGAGGGAGAAAAGCCCGCCGCAAGTGCATCGAAGAGCGCGAGATTCAGCGGATGCATCCTTTTTGATTCACTTTCCTTGCGGGTCCGGGCCGTCCACGCGAACGGCGTGGCTGCATCGTAAAACGAGCTTCGCCGCGCGGGTGTGACACGACGCTTCTTCTTCGGTCTCGATCGATCAATCGACGCGCTCGACGCCGCACCAGCGCGCCATGAACACCGCCAGCACGGCGCTCACCTGCACCAGGCTGTCGATGGAAACCCACTCGTCGATGCCGTGGATGCTGGAGCCCGTGGGGCCGTAGCAGACCGCGGGCGTCTGCCCATAGATGTTGAAGAACTTCGCGTCCGTCGTGCCCGTGAAGGCCGTGGGTTCGAGCGGCTGCCCGACGATGTCCTGGTGGCACTTCGAGAGCTCGGAGACGATCGGCGAATCCAGGCCGAGGTCGAAGCCGTCGGCCTGGAAGCCTTCGTAGATCAGCCGGTAGCGCAGGCTCTCGCGGGCCGGATGCGCAGCGTAGGCGGCGGCCAGCACGGCCTCGACCTCGGCCTTGGCGCGGGCCACGTTCATGTCGGGATAGAAGCCGATGCGAATGTCGCTGAGGCAGGCCGAGGGCACCGACGAAGCCCATTCGCCGCCCTGGATCTTTCCGAGGTTGAAGTTGATCGGATGCGCATGGTGCGCGTAGCTGCGATAGCGGTTGGCGGGCTCGTTCCAGCGCTGCTCGAGCTTCTTGAGTTCAGAGAAAAGATACAGCGAGAAGTCGATCGCGCCGACGCCGGTCTGGGCCACCGAAGCATGCACCGGCTTGCCCAGCACCTCGAGCGCGAACCACAGCACGCCCATCTGGCAGGTCATCACGCCGCCGAGCGGCTCGGGGATGATGGCCGCGTCGGCGCGATAGCCCTCGACCAGGCAGGCCAGTGCGCCGTTGCCCGTGCACTCCTCTTCCACCACCGACTGAAAAAACACCGGCGATGCCGGTTCGAGCCCGAGCGACTGCAGCGCTGCATACGCCATCGTGTAGGCCGCAATGCCGGCCTTCATGTCGGCCGCGCCGCGGCCGTAGAGCCGGTCTCCCTCGATCACGGGTTGGAAGGGCGGGTGCTTCCAGAGCAGCTCGGCGCCGGTCGGCACCACGTCGATGTGGCCATTGAAGATCAGCGATCGGCCCTTCTGCGGCCCGCGGGGCCGGTGAATGCCCACGACGTTGGTGCGCCCTTCGTACGGAACGATGGAGGGCGAGTAGCCCGGATGCTGGCGGATCTTCTGCTCGTCGATCTCGAACTGGTGCACGCGCAGGCCCAGCTTCGTGAAGGTCTCGGCCATGAAGGCTTGCGCGCCTTGCTCGTGTCCCAGCAGCGAAGGATGCGCAACGAGCTGCTCGAGCATTCGAACGGCCGGCGCGCGCAGCGCGTGGGCGGCCTCCACGATGGCGGCTTCGGTGATCCGGTCTTCAGTGGGCTGGGGCATGGGGTCGGGGCCGCCTGCGTTGGCGGCGCTGGAAGAAGGAGCTTCATTCTTCCACGCCGCGCAGGCGCCGCCGCAGCCGCGGGTGGCCGGGCTGCAGGTGCCATGCCGACAAGGTAGTTTCCCCACGCCGGGCCCTCGTTCGCCAATGGCTCGACTTCGCGTAGGCCGTTTTCCCAAGTCGGCTCCAGCGGTATTTTGCCGTCTTAGCATGGCTGTTCGAACAGGCTGCCGAGGGCCGCGAAAGAAGAAAGCGCCTCGGCCTTTCCATCGTTCCAGCCAGTAAAGGAGAGCGTCATGCGATCCATCCAGTTCAGAAACCTTGCGCTCGCGTGTGCCGTTGCAGTGGGCGGCGCCGCGGTGGTGGGCTGCACCACCACGCGGCCCCAGGACCATGCCAGCACCGCTTCATCGCGTGCATCGATCGATGCCCAGGTCGACGCCGCACTGTCCAAGTTGTACGACTCGGTCAAGGGCTCGCGCGAGGTCGTCTCCTCGTCCAGCGGCGTGCTGGTGTTTCCTGCCGTGGTCGGCGCCAGCATGGGCATCGGTGCCGAATACGGCCGGGGCGCGCTGCGCGTGAACGGGCGCACCCAGGCCTACTACAGCACCACCGCGGGCTCGATCGGCTTCCAGGCCGGCGCGCAGTCGAAGGCCGTGATCTATGTGTTCACCACGCAGGCCGCGCTCGACAAGTTCCGCAACAGCAAGGGATGGACGGCGGGCGCCGATGCCACCGTGGCCGCCGCAACCATCGGCGCGAACGGCAGCATCGACACCAACACGCTGCGCCAGCCCGTGGTCGGCTTCGTGCTGACCAACGTGGGGCTCGAGGCGGGCGTTTCGCTGTCGGGCGCGAAGATCACGGAGATCCGGCTGTAGCCAACTGCGCCCGCAGTTCGGCGACTTGCCTGCGCAAGCCGTCGTTCTCGGCCGTCAGTTCGGCCACGCGCCGTTCCAGCATTTGAACGGCGTCGAGCTGCTGCCCTGCGGGCTGGTCGGCCGTGTCCGATTCGGCCGATGCCTCGCGCGGCTTGCGCCTGGCCTCGCGCACCCGCTTGGCGGCCTGCCTGAGTTCGTCCTTGCCCGCGTTCGCCGCCGAGACCTGCTCTTCGGCAGGCAGGCTGGCCACGGCCGCCGCCGTGTTGATGGAGATCACGCCAGACTTCACGGCCGCCACCAGTTCGGGTGCGGCCTGCTTCTGGATCTTCTCGATCATCACGACCTGGTTGCTGCTCAGGCGCGCGGCCCTCGCGATGGCTTCGCGGCTGCTCAAGGGAGCGGGCGAGGGCAGGGCCGCGGCGCTCTCGGCGGGCGATTCGGCGGGCGATTCGGCAGCGGGCGTGTCGGCGTCGAAGGGCGCGCCGTCGTCGGGCTGCGCCGTCTCGGCCAGCGCACGCGCACGGCGCTCGTCGACGATGTCCTTCTTTCTGAGCGCCAGCACGCCGCGCAGGAAGTCCGAGATGCTGCGCCGGCCGAGGTGCTGGTCGATCATCCACAGGTGCACGTCCTCGATGGTCTTGAAGCGCGTGTTCTGCACCGTCTGGAACGGCAGCCCGTGCTTCTGGCAGATGCCGTAGCGGTTGTGGCCGTCCACCAGCACATCGCCCCACAGCACCAGCGCGTCGCGGCAGCCTTCGGTGAGGATGCTGCGTTCCAGCGCTTCGTGCTCCTCCGGAGTCAATGGATCGATATAGGCTTTGAGTTCTTCGTTGACGACGATGTTCATGGGGACGGGATCGGAGAGAGGGGCGGAATTCTAGATGCAGGGTGGGCCCGATCATCCTGCCGTCATGCAAGCGCTCCACCATCGATGAGCGGACCGGCCGATTTCCGGCGCCCGCCTGTCTCGCTTTTGCGTGCTCGAACGTCTAATGGATATGGAGCAAGAAGAGGTCGGGACATCGGGTTTTTTTGTAGCCACAAGTAGTAATAATTCTCATTTGTATTGAAAACTTCAGGAGCACCGCCTTCATGTTGATGTGTCTGCATCCTCCCCGACCTTCTCCCGGGCGGTCCGCGCCCCGCCTCGCATGATGCGAGAGCCGGTCGACAGCGCGCTGCATCTTTCGGAGCCCACGCTCGCGGAGGTCTTCATCGCGAACCGTGCCCAGCTCCTGCGCGTGGCGCGAAGGATCGTTCGCACCGCGGAGCTGGCCGACGATGTGGTGCAGGACGCCTACCTCAAGATCACCGACGGCCCTTGCGTGCGCAAGGCCGACCGGCCGATCGGCTATTGCTGCCAGGTGGTGCGCAATGTCGCGCTCGACTGCTGCCGGCGCCACACCGTCGAGGCCAACTACCGCAGCTTCGATGTCGATGTCGAAGCGCTCGACGTGGCCGGCCCGCCTTCGCCCGATCGCCTGATGCGCGAACGCCAGGCGATCCAGGCCATCGACAAGGTGCTCGCGGGGCTCCCTGCACGCACGCGCCTGGTGTTCGAGCTCTACCGGCTCGAGGGCCTCACCCAGCGCGAGATTGCGCAGCGCCTGGGATGCGCGCTCGGACTGGTGAACGGTCTGATTGCCGAGGCGGCGCTGGCGATCAAGGAATGCGGCCGCCTGCTCGAGGACGACTGAGCCTTCGCACGCTTGCGGGATTGGTGTAGGGTAAAAGCCTTAACTCCCGCGCGGCGTGCCGATGTACTGTCGCGTGATGCATCACATCCTTCACGCATGACACAAGAACAGGACGATCCCATCTGGAGCACCGCATGGCAGTGGGTGCAGCGCGAGCACGACCACGAGCGCTTCGATGCCCCGGCGCGCGCCGAGATGACGGCCTGGCTTCTTGCCGATCCGCTGCACCGCAAGGCCTACGACAGAGCCGCCCGGCTGTGGCTGCTGGCCGGACTGGTGCCACCGGCCGCCAAGGAGTAGTGAACAGATCGCGTCCTGAAACGTCTTGTTGATCAGGAGCGATGAGATGGCCGCCTGGCCACCTGATCGCCTTTCACCCTGTTCAACCGCACAAGGACGCACCCATGTCGACGAGCTGCTTCGATCGCGAAGACGAGACCTTCATCGTTCTGGTCAACCACGAAGACCAGTACTCCATCTGGCCCCACTGGAAGGCCGTGCCGAAGGGATGGACGGCGGTCGAGGGCGCCAAGGGCGACAAGAAGACCGTGCTGGCCCATGTCGAGCAGAACTGGACCGACATGCGTCCGCGCTCGCTGCGCGAATGGATGGCGCAGCAGAACCCGGCGACCGGAACTGCAGCCCAAACCACGGCTGGCTGACGCGCATGGACGCGAGCGCCTCGCTGCTGTGCCTGCCGTGTGCGGGTGCCAGCGCAACGATGTACCTGCGCTGGCGGCGGCTGCTGCCGCGCTGGGTCCACGTCGTGCCCGTGGAGCTGCCCGGCCGCGGTGGCCGGCTGTCCGAGCGGCTGGTCCGGAACTTCGATGAGCTCGTCGCGCAGGTCTGCGCGGAGCAGGCCGAGGCGCTGCGCGGCAACTTCGCGATCTTCGGCCACAGCATGGGATCGTTGCTGGCCTACGGCATCACCCGCCGGCTGCGGTCGATGGGGCGCCCGTTGCCGCTTGCGCTGCTGGCTTCCGGCAGCTGCGCACCTTCGCGGCGCGATCCCGCGCGCTTCGCCGGCAAGACCGACGACGCATCGCTCGCGGCCGAGTTGCGCAAGCAGGGCGGAACGCCCGAAGAAGCCTTCGCAAGCGCGGAACTCATGCGCATCACGCTCGACATGCTCGGTGCCGACTACCGCGTGTGCGAGAGCTTCCGGTACCGCGAAGAAGAAGCGCCGCTGCCCATGCCCGTGCATGTCTTTGCCGGGCGCGAGGACGACATCGACGCGGCATCCGTCCATGCATGGTCGGCCGAGGTGGGCGGTGTCTTCACGCTCGACTGGTTCGACGGCGGCCACTTCTTCATCCGGCAGCACGAAACAGCATTCCTGGCCGCACTCATCGAGCGGCTTGGCCAAGCCGTTGCAGGAGAGCGCCATGGGCCTCGTGTCCTGGCCTGACCCGCTCCCCGCAGGCATCGAGGTCCACCGCCTCGACCTCGACCTGGACGCCGATGTCTCGGCCGAGCGCCAGCTGCTGGCACTCGCCGAGCGCGCGCAGGCCGACAGGTATGCGCGCAGCGCCGACCGCGTGCGCTTCACCGCCACGCGCGCGGCCCTTCGCGGCCTGCTTGCCCGGCGCGTGGGCTGCCAGCCGGCCGATGTGCGGTTCGCAACGGGCCCGCACCGCAAGCCCTTCCTCGACGTGGCCGGCGGCGATGCGCCGCTCTTCAACGTCTCGCACTCGGGCGCCCATGCGCTCATCGCGCTCGCCGATCCCCGCGTGGTGAGCGCCGTGGGCATCGACATCGAGGCCTGCAGGAGTGACGTCGATATCGAGGCCGTCGCTTCGCTCGCCTTCACCGGCAGCGAACGCCGCGCGCTGCAGGAAGCCGGCGACCCGCTGCAGGCCCTCTACAGCCGCTGGGTCGGCAAGGAGGCGGTGCTGAAAGCCGTCGGCGTCGGCGTGGCCGAGCACCTTCAATCCATCGGCATCCATTCCGGCGTGCAGGGGCGATACGTCCTCGAATGCGCCGTTCCCGAGTGGTCCGGCCTTCACGCCGTGGCGCTCGATGCGCCCACGGGCTATGCCGCCGCGCTCGCGTGGCGTGCCAAGGAATCGACATGAATGAAACGCTCACCCGCTTCGTGCGCAGCAAGGCGCCCGCCGGCTCCGACCTGCCCGTCCTCATGACGCCCGCGCATGCCGGCGAAGACCTGCTTTCGGCCGTGCAACGCCTGCGTCCGCAGATCGAGGAGTCGCTGCTGCTTGCCGGCGGCGTGCTGCTGCGCGGCTTCTCGGTGCCGGCGGTGGAGACCTTCCAGCAGTTCGCCTCGTCGTTCGGCCATCCGCTGCTGAAGTACGAGTTCGCCTCCACGCCGCGCTCCGCGGTGTCGGCCTCCACCGGCGCAGGTGTCTACACCTCGACCGAATACCCGGCGCACCAGAGCATTCCGCTGCACAACGAGCAGGCCTACACGCGCGAGTGGCCGATGAAGATCTGGTTCCACTGCGTGACCGCGTCGCCCGAAGGCGGCGAGACACCCATTGCCGACAGCCGCGCGGTCTACCGCCGCATGCCCGGGCACATCCGCAAGCGCTTCGAGCCCGGCATCCTGTACGTGCGCAACTTCGGCGAGATGGACGTGCCATGGCAGAAGGTGTTCAACACCGAAAGCCGCGCCAAAGTCCAGGCCTTCTGCGAGCGCTCGGGTATCTCGTGGGAATGGAAGGACGGCGACGGCCTGCGCACCCGGCAGCTTTGCCAGGCCGTGGAGACGCATCCCCTCACGGGCGAGCGGGTGTGGTTCAACCAGGCTCACCTGTTCCATATCTCTGCACGCGAGGCCGAGGAGCGCGAAGTGCTCGAAGAAATCTACGGCATCGAGAACGTGCCGCGCAACACCTTCTTCGCCGATGGCTCGACCATCAGCGACGAAATATTCGACGAGGTGCGTGCCGTGCTCGATGCGGAGACGGTGGCCTTCCCGTGGGAGGAGGGCGACGTGCTGATGCTCGACAACATGCTGGTGGCGCATGCGCGCTCGCCGTTCAAGGGGCCGCGCAAGGTGATCGTGGCCATGGCCGAGCCGCACGGCAATCTGGGCCGCTTCTAGAACCGCAGGGAGTCCGCAGGATGGAAAAGAACACACAGGCGCAGCAGGCGCCGATCTCGCCGCGTCCAACGAATTTCGTGGCGCACCTTCGCGCGCTGGCCGACGCGCGGCGCGACGACATCTGGCTCACCGTCGTGAGCGCGGTGGATGGCACGGAGCGCGCGGAGCCGATCAGCTACCGCGTCTTCGAGCGCCGCGTGCGCGCGCTCGCGGCCCGGCTGCAGCAGCAGTTCGCCAAGGGAGAGCGCGCCCTCGTCATGCTGGACAACGGCGACCACTATGCGGTGAGCATGCTGGCCTGCTTCTACGCGGGTGTGATCGCGGTGCCGGTGTTCCCGCCGGAATCGGCGCGCCCGCAGCACCTCGCGCGGTTGACCGGCATCGCCGCCGATTCGCAGGCGCGCTGCGTGCTGACTTCCGAGGCCATGGCGCGCACGATGAATGCAGCGAGCGCGGGCCTGCGCCAGTTCGGCGATGCGCACATCGTTGCGGTCGATACCGTGGACATCTCGCTCGCCGATGCATGGACGCCCTTCGAGCCGGCTGGCGGCGACGTCGCCTTCCTGCAATACACCTCGGGCTCCACCTCGGCGCCCAAGGGCGTGATCGTGACGCACGGCAACCTGATGGCCAACGAGGAGGCGATCCAGCACAGCATGGGCATCGGGCCGGGCGACAGCTTCGTTTCGTGGGCGCCGCTCTATCACGACATGGGCCTGATCGGCGGATTGCTGCAGCCGCTCTACAGCGGCATTCCGCTGGTGCTCACCTCTCCGGGCTACTTCCTGGAGCGCCCGGTGCGCTGGCTCGACCTGATCTCGCGCTACCGCGGCACCTGCAGCGGCGGCCCCGACTTCGCCTACCGCCTGTGCCTGGAACGCGTGAAGGATGCGCAGCTGGCCCAGCTCGACCTGTCGAGCTGGCGCGTGGCCTACACCGGCGCCGAACCCGTGCGCGCCGACACTGAGATCGAATTCATCTCGCGCTTCGCATCCGCGGGTTTCGATGCGGCAGCCGTCTATCCCTGCTACGGCCTTGCCGAGGCGACGCTCTTCGTCACCGGCGGCCGCCGGGGTGGCGGCCTGGTCGCGCCCACGTTTTCCGCCACCGGCCTCGCCAGCGGCACGGGAACGCCTGCGGACGAGGGCGCGGCGCTGGTCGGCTGCGGCAACGTCGCGCCCGGCCATCGCATCGAGATCGTCGATGCCGAATCGCTATCGGCCGCGGCCCCCGGAAAGATCGGCGAGATCTGGACCTGCGGTCCGAGCATCGGCCACGGCTACTGGGGCAAGGAGCGCGAAACCCGCGAGACCTTCGTCGAGCGGGACGGCCAGCGCTGGCTGCGCACAGGCGACCTCGGCTTCATGCACGAGGGCCAGCTCTACGTCACCGGCCGCATCAAGGACCTGATCATCGTCCGCGGCCACAACATCTACCCGCAGGACATCGAACGGCTCATCGAGGCCGAGGTCGATGCGGTGCGCAAGGGCCGCGTCGCGGTCTTCGCCACGCCGGGGCCGGGCGGCGAAGGCATCGGCGTGGCCGCCGAGGTGTCGCGCAGCATGCAGAAGCTGGTGCCGGCCGCGGTGCTGGTCGATGCGCTGGGCGCCGCCGTGAGCGAAGTGTTCGGAGAGACGCTGTCGGCCGTGCTGCTGCTCAACCCCGGCGGCATGCCCAAGACCACCAGCGGCAAGCTGCAGCGCAGTGCCTGCCGCGCGGGCTGGCTCGAGGGCAGCGCCGATGCGTATGCCGTCTACCAGCATGGCGCCTTCGTGCGCGGAGGCCCGGGCGAAGCCGTTGCCGAGGCACCGCTCGACGAAGTCGAGCAGGCCGTCGCCGCCATCTGGCGCGATGTGTGCAAGTACGGCGACGACCGCCCGCTTGGCCGCGATGCCCACTTCTTCAACCGCGGCGGCAGCTCCCTCACCGCCACGCAGGCGGCCGCGCGCATCGGCGCGCGCTGGCAGATCGACTTTCCCGCGCGCAGGCTCTTCGAGCAACCGCGCCTTCGCGACTGCGCGTCGGCCATCCGCGAACTGCAGCGGCAGGGCGTGCGCCCGCAGCTCGCGCCCATTGCCGTGCTCTCCGCGGAGCGCCGGCTGTTGCCATTGCCGCTCTCGCACGCGCAGGAGCGCCAGTGGTTCCTCTGGCAGATCGATCCCGAGAGCGCGGCCTACCACGTGAGCGGCGCGCTGCGCCTGGCCGGCGCGTTGCGGGTCGATGCCCTGCAAGCAGCGCTCGACGATCTGGTGGCGCGCCACGAATCGCTGCGCACGGTCTTCAGCGCCGGTGCCGATGGCAGCGTGGAGCAGTGGATCAGGCCGGGCGGCTCCGTGCCGCTGGCGCTGGTCGACCTGCGCGGCGCCGAAGCCGAAGCCGATGCCCGATTGGACGAAGCCACGCGGCGTCTCAAGGCCGAGCCCTTCGACCTCACGCAGGGCCCGCTGCTGCGCGCCGCGCTGATCCGCACCGCCAACGAGGTGCATGTGCTTGCCGTGGTGATGCATCACATCGTGTCCGACGGTGCCTCGATGCAGTTGCTGATCGACGAACTGGCCGCAGGCTACGCCGCGCAGCTGAAGGGCGATACCGTGCGCATGCCCGCGCCGCGCATCCAGTACGCCGACCATGCGCTGTGGCAGCGCGAGTGGCTGGCGGCGGGCGAGGGCGAGCGGCAGCTGGCCTGGTGGCGCACGCAGCTCGGCGACACGCACACCGTGCTCGACCTGCGCACCGACCACCCGCGCAAGCCGCAAGCCGGCTACAGCGCCGCGCGCCACGCCTTCGAGCTTCCGGCGAGCCTGCTCGCGCAGCTGCGCAAGGCCGCGGACGGCGGTAGCGCCACGCTCTTCATGGTGCTGTTGGCCGGCTTCCAGGCGCTGCTGCACCGCTACACGGGCCAGGAAGACATCCGCATCGGCGCACCGTTTGCCAACCGCAACCGCGTGGAAGCCGAAGGCGTGGTCGGCCTGTTCGTCAACACGCTGGTGCTGCGCAACCCGATCGATGGCCGCCTCGGTGCATCGCGGGTGCTGGCGCAGGCGCGGGACGCGGTGCTGGGCGCACAGGCGCACCAGGATGTGCCCTTCGAGCAACTCGTGCAGATGCTGCAGCCCGAGCGCAGCCTGAGCCGCACGCCGCTGTTCCAGGTGATGTTCAACCACCTGTTCGAGGACTACCGCTCGCTCGGCCAGCTGCCCGGCATCGCCGCGCAAGACCATGCGCTGCCCGATCTCGCGGCGCAGTTCGAGCTCACGCTCGAAGCGCGCGAGCGGCCGGGCGGCCAGCTCTCGCTCGCCCTGATCTACGCGGCCGAGCTGTACGAGCCCGACACCATGGCGCGCATGGCCGGCCACTATGTCGCGATCCTGCAGGCGCTGGTCGATCGTCCTCATCAACCCATCGGCGACATCGAACTGCTCGGCGCGCCGGAGCGGGCCCGGCTCGCGCAGTGGGGCGTGAATGGGCATCGCGAGCCGCAGCCCGAGCCCGTGCATCGCATGATCGAGCGGCAGGCCCGCATGCAGCCCGATGCCACTGCGCTGCTGTTCGCCGACGAGTCGCTCGGCTTTGCGGAACTGAACCGCCGCGCCAACCGCCTGGCGCACCGGCTGATCGCGCTGGGCGTGAAGCCCGAGGTGCTCGTGGGCATCGCGATGGAGCGCTCCGTCGAGATGGTGGTCGCCATCCTGGGCGTGCTGAAGGCGGGCGGCGCCTATGTGCCGCTCGACCCCGAATACCCTGCCGAGCGCCTGGCCTACATGGTGCAGGACAGCGGCATCGGCCTGCTGCTCACGCAGCGCAGCGTGGCCTATTGCGTGGCCAACTGCGTGCCCGACCGCCGCGCGCTCACGGTGCTCGAAGTCGATGCGGCCGATTTCAGCGCCGAGCCCGAGAGCGATCCGCAGATCGGCCTGCACATTGAGAACCTCGCCTACGTGATCTACACATCGGGCTCGACCGGCAAGCCCAAGGGCGCGGCCATCCGCCACAGCGCGCTGCACAGCTGCATGGCGTGGATGCAGGGCATCTACAAGCTCACGCATGCCGACACCGTGCTGCACAAGGCGCCCTTCGGCTTCGACGTGTCGGTGTGGGAGCTGTTCTGGCCGATGAGCTCGGGCGCGCGGCTGGTGCTGGCCAACCCCGGCGATCACCGCGACCCGGCGCGCCTGGTCGAGCTGATCCAGCGCCACCAGGTCACCACGCTCAACTTCGTGCCCTCGATGCTGCAGGCCTTTCTCGCGCACAAGGGCATCGAGGCCAGTACGCGCCTGCGCCACATCATCTGCGGCGGCGAGGCAATGCCGGCCGAGACGCAGAAGGAAACGCTCGAGCGCCTGCACGGCGCGGGCCTGCAGAACCTCTACGGCCCCACCGAGACCACCATCCACGTCACGCACTGGGCCTGCCGCAACGATGGCCAGAGCCAGGTGCCCATCGGCAAGCCGATCAGCCACACCAGCACCCACGTCCTGGATGCCGAACTCAACCTCGTGCCGCAGGGCGTGGCGGGTGAGCTGTACCTGGGCGGCGTCAGCCTTGCGCGTGGCTACCTGAAGCGTGCCGGCCTGAGCGCCGAGCGCTTCGTGGCCGACCCGTTCGACAGCGCTGGCGGCGGGCGGCTCTACCGCACCGGCGACCTCGTGCGCTGGAACGGCGAAGGGCAACTGGAGTACCTGGGCCGCATCGACCACCAGGTGAAGATCCGGGGCTTTCGCATCGAGCTCGGCGAGATCGAGGCCGAGCTGCTGGCACAGCCCGCCGTGCGCGAAGCCGTCGTGGTGGCCAGGGACGGCCTGGCCGGTGCGCGGCTCGTCGCCTACCTCGCGCCGCATGCGGGCGAGGCCATCGACACCGGGGCGCTGAAAGAGCGGCTCGCACAGGTGCTGCCCGACTACATGGTCCCGCGCGCCTTCGAGCTGCTCGATGCACTGCCGCTGAACGCCAACGGCAAGGTGGACCGCAAGGCACTGCCCGAGCCGGCCCTTGCCGGCGGCCAGGCCTACGAGGCGCCGCAGGGCCATGTTGCGCAGACGGTGGCCGCGGTGTGGTCCGAGGTGCTGCAGGTCGCGCGGGTCGGCCTGCACGACAACTTCTTCGACCTGGGTGGCCACTCGCTGCTGCTGATCCGCGCACACCGGCTGCTGGAAGACCGGCTGCACACCGCCATCCCGGTGGTCAATCTCTTCAAGTACCCCACCGTCCAATCGCTGGTCCAGTGGCTGGAGCAGGCGCCCGCACGTGCCGCCGCATCGGCCAGCGAGGCCACGGCGAGCGACGACCGGGCGCTGCGCCAGCGCGCCGCCATGCTTCAACGCCGCAAAGCGGCAGAGAGAGTCAACTGATGTCCCACCCCTTCGAATCCTCCGAGCCGAGCGGCATCGAGATCGCCATCGTCGGCATGGCCGGGCGCTTTCCCGGCGCGGGCGACGTGGACGCCTTCTGGCGCAACATCCGGGACGGCGTGGCCTCGGTCTCCCGCTTCACCGACGAGCAGCTGCGCGCGCAAGGCGTGCCGCAGTCGCTGCTGGACGATCCCGACTATGTGAAGGCCGGCGTGATATTCGAGGGCTTCGACAAGTTCGATGCCGGCTTCTTCGGCTACTCGCCGCGCGAGGCCGAAACGCTCGACCCGCAGCAGCGCATCTTCCTGGAATGCGCCTGGGCCTCGCTGGAGCACGCGGGCTGCGATGCCGCACGCTGGCCGGGCAAGGTCGGCGTGTATGCGGGCGAGGGCGCCAACGTGTACCTCATCCGCAACCTGCTGCCGTCGTTCGGCCTTGGCGCGGCGAGCGGCATCGCCGACCTGCTGGGCCTCATGAGCGGCAACTCGGGCGGCTCGCTGTGCACCCGCGTGTCGTACAAGCTCGATCTGCGCGGTCCCGCGGTGACGGTGCAGACCGCCTGCTCCACGTCGCTCACCGCGGTCCACACGGCCTGCCAGGCGCTGTTGAGCCACGACTGCGACATGGCCCTGGCCGGCGGCGTGTGGCTCAACCTGCTGCAGGAAGGCGGCTATCGCTACCAGGCCGGCGCCATCCTCTCGCCCGATGGACACTGCCGCGCCTTCGACGCGAAGGCGGCCGGCACCATCATCGGCAGCGGCGCGGGCATCGTGGTGCTCAAGCGGCTGGACGACGCCCTGCGCGACGGCGACACCATCCATGCAGTCATCAAGGGCAGCGCGGCCAACAACGACGGCGCCGCCAAGGTCGGCTTCACAGCGCCCAGCGTCGACGGCCAGGCCGAGGTGATCCGCGCGGCCCAGCTCATCGCGGGCGTGCCCGCGGACACCATCGGCTACATCGAGGCCCACGGCACCGCGACCACGCTCGGCGACCCGATCGAACTCGCCGCGCTCACGCAGGCCTTTCGCGCCGAGACCGAACGCCGCGGCTTCTGCGCCGTGGGTTCGGTGAAGACCAACATCGGCCACCTGGATGCCGCGGCCGGCGTGGCCGGGCTCATCAAGACGGTGATGGCGCTCAAGCACCGCATGCTGCCGCCCAGCCTGCACTACGAGAGCCCGAACCCGCAGATCGATTTCGCCTCCAGCCCCTTCTACGTCAATGCGCAATTGCGTCCGTGGCCCGAAGGCAAGGCGCCGCGCCGCGCAGGCGTGAGCTCGTTCGGCATCGGCGGCACCAACGTGCACGTGGTGCTCGAAGAGGCGCCGGCCGTTGCCGCGGCACAGCCTGCTTCCGGCTGGCAGGTGCTGCCCGTGTCGGCAAAGGACGAAGCCGCGCTGGCGCAGGGCCGCTTGCAACTCGCGGCGCATCTGCAGGCCCATCCGGAGCTGGCGCTGGGCGATGTGGCCCAGACGCTGCAAAGCGGACGCCGCCCCTTCGCCTGGCGCAGTGCCGTGGTGGCCAACCAGCCGGCGATGGCCTCCGAGATGCTGGCTTCGCCCATGGCCCCGTCGACGCGCGTGCCCGCCGCCGCGCCCGAGGTGGTGTTCCTCTTCCCCGGCGGCGGCACGCAGCATGCACGCATGGGCGAGGCGCTCTATCAGCGCAGCGCCGTGTTCCGCGAGGAGCTCGACCGCTGCGCCGCACTGCTGAGGGCCGGCTGCGGCATCGACCTGCTCGCGCTGGTGTTCCCGGCCGACGGCGACGAAGCTGCGGCGAACGAGCGGCTGTTCCGCATGGCATACGCGCAGCCCGCGCTGTTCGCCGTCGAGTACGCGATGGCGCGCTGGTGGATGAGCTGCGGCGTGCAGCCCGCGCTGATGCTCGGCCACAGCCTCGGCGAATACGTGGCGGCCTGCCTGTCGGGCGTGTTCTCGCTCGAAGACGCGCTGCACATCGTGGCCGCGCGCGGCCGCCTGATGCAGACGCTCGCGGCGGGCGCGATGACGGCGGTGTCGCTGCCCGAATCGGCGCTGGCCGAATTCCTTCGCGACGGCTGCGACCTGGCCGCGGTGAACGGCGAGCAGCTCTGCGTGCTGGCCGGCCCGTTGGACGCCATCGAGCGCGCCGAAGAAGCGCTGCGCGCGCGCCAGCAACTGCCGCGCCGCCTGCATGTGGCCATCGCCTCGCATTCGAGCCTGGTCGATCCCATCGTGGCCGAGCTGGAGCAGCTGATCGCCTCGCTGCCGCGCCATGCGCCGCGCATTCCCTTCCTGTCGAACGCGACGGGCCGGCCGATCACCGAAGCAGAGGCAACCAGCCCGGCGTACTGGGGCCGCCACCTGCGCGGCACCGTGCGCTTTGCCGAGGGCCTGCGCGAGATCTTCGCCGCGTCGGGCCGCGTGCTGCTCGAGGTCGGCCCCGGCGAAACGCTCGCGGGCCTCGCGCGCCAGCATTCGCAAAGCCGCGAGGCCGCGGGCATCTGGGCGAGCCAGGCGCACCCGCAGCAAACGGCGCGCAACGCGCAGCAGCTGGCCGTTGCCGTGGCGGGACTGTGGACCGCGGGCGTCGACATCGACTGGGCGGCCTGCCGTGCGGAAGGCGCAAGCCGGCGCCGCGTGCCGCTGCCCACCTATGCCTTCCAGCGCAAGCGCTTCTGGATCGAGGCGGGCGAGACCGCGCAGCCTGCGAAGAGCACGACGCCGAACCTCTTCTACGCGCCCCGCTGGGAGCGCAGCGCACCGCTTCCGCCCGCTCAAAAGCAGGGCGAGCGCGCAGGTTGCACGCTGGTGCTCGGCGATGCGAACAGCTTCACCGACCGGCTCGCGCGCACCCTGCGCGAGCGCGGCGAAAAAGTGGTGCTGGCCTTGCGCGGACCGCGCTTTGCCCGCACCGCGCCGGCCCAGTACGCCCTGCGCGCGGGCGAGCGCTCCGACCACGAAGCGCTGCTGCGCGAGGTCGAAGCCGAAGCCGGGCCGGTGCTGCGCCTGCATCACCTGTGGAGCCTGGACGGCGACCGGCCCGCGGCATCGCACGCGCAAGTCTTCGAGGCCGGCTACTTCAGCCTGCTCGCACTCGCGCACGCGCTCGATGCAGCGGGCGCAGCGGGCCGCGGGCCCCTCGCACTCACCGTCGTCACCGATCGCGTCGAAGACGTTGCCGGCACCGAGCCGCTCGCACCCGAGAAGGCCACGCTGCTCGGCCTCGCGAAGATCCTGGGCCAGGAGTACCCATCGATCGGCTGCCGCGTCGTGGATGTGGTGCTGCCCGCACCCGAGAGCGCAGCCGAGGCCGAGCTCGCGCGCCGCGTGGCCGACGAGGCGGCAGCGCCACCGGACGAATTCCTGGTGGCCTACCGCGGGCCGCATCGCTGGCGGAAGCGCTATGCGCCGCTGCCCGATGTGCCCGCGCCCGCCGCAAGGCAGCGCCTGCGCGAAGGCGGCGTCTACCTCATCACCGGCGGCATGGGTGGCGTCGGCCTTGCGATGGCGCGCTACCTGAGCCGCACCTGGAAAGCGAAGCTCGTGCTGCTCGGCCGTACGCCGCTGCCCGGGCGCAGCGATTGGGAGCGCCTCGTTGCGGACGCCGGCCAGCCCGTGGCGCTGCGGCGCAAGCTGCAGCAGCTGATCGATCTCGAAGCGAGCGGCGCCCAGGTGCTGCCGGTGGCGGCCGACGTCAACGATGCCGCGCAACTGCGCGCGGCCCTCGCCGCCGTGCATGCGCGCTTCGGTGCAGTCCACGGCGTGGTGCATGCCGTCGTGCACCCCGACCGCGGCATGATCGCCCAGCGCACGCCGGCGCTGGTCGAAGCGGCCTTCGGGCCCAAGGTCGCGGGCACGCTCGCGCTGCTCGATGCGCTGCGTGCCGAGCCGCTGGACTTCGTGCTGTTCTGCTCGTCGATCTCGGTGCTCATCGGCGGCCTCGGCCGCAGCGACTACGCCGCCGCCAACGCCTACCTGGACGCACTGGCCACGGCCAGCCGCCGCAGCTCGCCGCTGCCGCTGTTCTCGGTCAACTGGGATGCGTGGCGCGACGTTGGCGTGGCGCTCGACATGGACCTGCCCGAGGGCGTGGGCCTGGACGAACGCACCGGCGTGCTCGCTTTCGAGCGCATTGCCAACGGCCCCGACCTGCCGCAGACCATCGTGTCCGTCTCGCCGCTGGCGCCGCGCCTCAGGCCGCTCGACGACCTGTTCGATTCGCTCGACGACGCGCCCGCGGCCGAGGTGCGCACCGGCCATTCGCGCCCCGTGCTGCAGACGCCGTATGCCGCCCCCGAAGGCGAACTGGAAGAAGCGCTTGCCGGCTTCTGGAGCGATGCGCTGGGCATCGTCCCCGTGGGCGTGCACGACAACCTGTTCGAGCTGGGCGGCGATTCGCTGCTCGCCATCCGCCTGCTGGCCCGCGTGCGCAAGGCCTACGGCGTGGAGCTGCATCCCGCCGCGTTCTTCAAGGCACCGACCGTCGCCGAGCTGGCGACCCTGGTCGAGCTGCGCCTGATCGAGGACATCGAACGCGAAGCCGAAACCGCAGAAACCACCGAAGACAGCGCACCATGAGCGAGACACCGAATCTTTCCGAACGACGCGCCCGGCTGACGCCCGCGCAACTGAGCCTGCTGCAGCAGCGCCTGAAGCGCGACGCGGCCCCGGCGCCGGCGCGCGCGGCGATCGTGCGCGGCCAGGACGATGGCGCTGCGCCCGTGTCCTTCGCGCAGCAAGGGCAATGGTTCCTGTGGCAGTTGAACCCGGGCAACACCGCCTATCACGTCGGCGGCGGGCTCGGCTTCTCGGGGCCGCTCGACATCGCTGCCTTGCGGGAAGCCATGCAGGCGCTCGTGGCGCGGCACGAGGCGCTGCGCACCGTCTTCCGGCCGGGGGAGGGTGGGTTGCCCGAGCAGTGCGTCCAGGCGGCGGTCGAGATCGGGATTCCCTTCATCGACCTGGCCGCGCTCGACGCAGCGGCGCGTGAATCGCGCCATGCCGAGGTGGTGGCGGACGCCTGCCGCACACCCTTCGACCTGAGGGCAGGCCCCTTGCTGCGCGGCACGCTGTTGAAGATGGCGGACGGCGAGCACCAGTTGCTCCTGATGATGCATCACATCGTTTCCGATGCCTGGTCGGTCGAGCTGATGCTCGACGAGCTGGCGCAGCTTTATGCGATGCGCGTTCAAGGCTTGCCGGCATCGCTGCCGCAGCCGGAGATCCGCTATGTCGACTTCGCCCGCTGGCAGCGCAAGTGGCTGGACGACGGCGAAGGCGAGCGCCAGCTCGCCTACTGGCGCGGCCGGCTCGGCGACAGCCACCCGGTGCTCGCGCTCGCCACCGACCGGCCGCGCTCCGCCGACGCGGACTACAGCGCGGCGCAGCACACGCTGGATGTGCCGGCAGCGCTCGTCGAGGCGCTGAAGCGCCAATCCCGCGAGCAGGGCGGCACGCTGTTCATGGCCTTGCTCACTGCGTTCCATGCCCTGCTGTTCCGCCACACCGGGCAGCAGGCGATCCGCGTCGGCGTGCCGGTGGCGGGGCGCGGCCGGCCGGAGACCTCGGGCGTCATCGGCGCCTTCATCAACACCGTGGTGCTCGATGCGCGCATGCACGGGCAGATGCGCCTGGCCGACCTGCTGCTGCAGGTGCGTGATGTGTCGCTCGAGGGACAGGCGCACCAGGACCTGCCGTTCGAGCGGCTGGTGCAGGCCCTGCGGCCCGAGCGCGGGCATGCGGGCTCGCCGCTGTTCCAGGTGATGTTCAACCATCTTGGCCAGGGCGACCGGCCGTTGCAGGGCTGGCCCGGACTGCGCGTGCGCCGGATCGACCTCGCCCAGCGCGCCGCACCGTTCGAGCTCACGCTGGAAACCATCGAGCGCGCGGACGGCGGCATCCAGGCCAACTTCCGCTATGCGGCCGAGCTGTTCGAGCCGCAGACCGTGGAGCGGCTTGCAGGCCACTACGGCCGCGTACTCGAAGCATTGGCCGCGCGGCCCGCATCGACGCTGAATGAACTCGACCTGCTGGGCCCCGAAGAAAAAGCGCAGCTTGGCCAGTGGAGCGTCAACACGCACAGCCACGGCGACGCCATGCCGGTGCACCGCCTCATCGAACAGCAGGCGGCCCGGCATCCGGATGCGGTCGCGGTGCTCTTCGGCGATGCATCGCTCAGCTACGGCGAACTCAACCGCCGCGCCAACCGGCTCGCGCACCGGTTGATCGCCGAGGGCGTGGGCCCCGAGGTCAAGGTGGGCGTTGCGCTGGAGCGCAGCCTGGAACTGGTGGCCGGCCTGCTCGCGGTCCTGAAGGCCGGCGGCGCCTACGTGCCGCTGGATCCCGAGTATCCGGCCGAGCGCATCGCCTACATGGTCGAAGACAGCAAGCTCGGCCTCGTGCTCACGCACAGCAGCCTGGCCGATCGCCTTGCGCTGCCGGCCGGCGTCGCGGCGCTCGCGCTCGACACGCTGGATCTCGAGGGCATGGCGCAGACCGACCCCGTGGTCGCACTCAGCGGCGAAAACCTCGCCTATGTGATCTACACCTCGGGCTCGACCGGCCGCCCCAAGGGCGCGGCCAACCGGCACGCCGCATTGCACAACCGGCTGGCGTGGATGCAGGCGGCCTACCCCATCGATGGCGCGGACACCGTGCTGCAGAAAACGCCGTTCAGCTTCGACGTGTCGGTGTGGGAATTCTTCTGGCCGCTCATGGCCGGTGCGCGGCTGGCCGTGGCGGTGCCCGGTGATCACCGCGAGCCCGCACGCCTTGCACATTTGATCCAGCGCCACGGCGTGAGCACGCTGCACTTCGTGCCCTCGATGCTGCAGGCCTTCCTGGCGCACGATGGCATCGAGGCCTGCACCAGCCTGCGGCAGATCGTCTGCAGCGGCGAGGCATTGCCAGCCGAGGCGCAACTGGGCGTCTTCCAGCGGCTGCCGCAAGCGGCGCTGCACAACCTCTACGGCCCCACCGAGGCGGCCATCGACGTCACGCACTGGACCTGCCGCCGCGACGGCCGCACCCAGGTGCCGATCGGCCGGCCCATTGCCGGCACGCAGGCCTTCGTGCTCGATGCCGACCTGAACCTCGTCGCGCCCGGTGTGGCGGGCGAGCTCTACCTGGGCGGCATCGGGCTTGCGCGCGGCTATGTGGAGCGCGCGGGGCTCACCGCCGAGCGCTTCGTGGCGAACCCCTTCGGCATGGCCGAGGGCGCGCGCCTCTACCGCACGGGCGACCTCGTGCGATGGAACAGCGAAGGGCAGCTCGACTACCTGGGGCGCATCGACCACCAGGTGAAGATCCGCGGTTTTCGAATCGAACTCGGCGAGATCGAGGCCCAACTGCTCGCGCAGCCCGAAGTGCGCGAGGCCGTCGTCGCCGCGAGCCAGGGGCCGGCGGGTGCGCAGCTCGTGGCGTATGTCTCGCCGCAGGCGGGCCGGGCCGTCGATGCCGCGCAGCTGCGCGAACGCCTCGGCCGCGTGCTGCCGGACTACATGGTGCCGGCGCTCGTCGTCGCGCTGGACAGCTTGCCGCTCAACCCGAACGGCAAGGTGGACCGCAAGGCGCTGCCGCCGCCCGAGCTGGCGAGCGCGCGCGTCTACGAAGCACCGCAGGGCAAGGTGGAAGAAGCGCTCGCCGCGATCTGGGCCGAAGTGCTCGGCGTGGCGCGCGTCGGCCGCCACGACAACTTCTTCGAGCTCGGCGGCCATTCGCTGATGTCGGTGCAGGTGGTGGCCCGCGTGCAGGGCGCGATGCACGCGGAGCTCTCGGTGAAGGACGTCTTCCAGCACCCGGTGCTCGCCGCCATGGCGGGCCTCGTTGCCGCGGCGGCGGCCAGAAAGCCCGTCGCCCAATCCCTTTCGGACATTGATTCCTTCATCGACAGTCTGGAGATCGCTTGATGGAAATCACGGCAACCCACCTTCACATCGGCAAGCGCTTCTCGGGCCTCGATCCGGCGCAGCGCCGCGCGGTCTACCAGAAGATCCGCGCGGAGGGCCTGGCCATCGGGCAGTTCCCGATCCTTGCGCGCGATACGGCGGCGCAGGCGCGGTGCCCCGCCTCGTATGCGCAGCTGCGCCAATGGTTCCTGTGGCAGCTGGAGCCCGGCAGTTCGGCCTACCACATCTCGGGCGGGCTGAAGCTCAGGGGCCTGCTCGACCGCGAAGCGCTGCAGGCCAGCTTCGACGCCCTGCTCGAACGCCATGAGTCGCTGCGCACGGTGTTCCAGGCCGATGCCGAAGGGCATGTCGAGCAACTGGTTCGCGAGCGCATGGCGCTGGAGATTCCGTTCACCGATCTCTCGGACATCGATGCCGAAGTGCGCGAGGCCCGCGCGTGGGAGGCGGCCGTTCGCCTTGCCGAAACACCGTTCGATCTCACGGCCGGGCCGCTGCTGCGCGTGGCGCTCATCCGCCTGGCCGAAGGCGAGCACCTGCTGGTCGTCGTGATGCATCACATCGTGTCGGACGGCTGGTCGATGCAGGTCCTGGTCGACGAATTCGCCGCGCAATACCACGCGCGCGCCGCCGGGCAAACGCCGCGGCTCGCGCCCCTGCCGATCCAGTACGCCGACTACGCGCTGTGGCAGCGCCACTGGCTCGAAGCGGGCGAGAAGGAGCGCCAGCTCGACTACTGGAAGGCCCAGCTGGGCGCCGAGCACCCGGTGCTGCAGCTGCCCACGGACCACGCGCGGCGCGGCGACGGCAAGTACCGCGTCGCCCGCCACGAGATGGCGCTGCCCCAGTCCGTCGTCGATGCGCTGCACCGGCGCGCGCAGGCCGAGGGCTGCACGCTCTTCATGGTGCTGCTCACCGCGCTGCAGGTGCTGCTGCACCGCTACACCGCGCAGCAGGACATCCGCGTCGGCGTGCCCGTGGCCAACCGCCACCGGGTGGAGTCGGAGCGCGTCATCGGCTTCTTCGTCAACACGCAGGTGCTGCGCAACGTGCTGGGCAGCCGCACCAGCCTGCGGCAGGCGCTGCAGAACACGCGCGAGGCGGCACTCGGCGCGCAGGCCCACCAGGACCTGCCGTTCGAACAGCTGGTCGAGGCCCTGCAGCCCGAACGCAGCCTGGGCACCGCGCCGCTGTTCCAGGTGATGTTCAACCACCAGCGCCGCGACCAGGCCGCGCTCGCCAAGCTGCCCGGCCTCACGCTGCAGGACTACGAGATCGGCACGCAGACGGCCCAGTTCGAGCTGACCCTGAGCACCATCGAAGACGCGCAAGGCTGCGTTCAAGCGAGTTTCCATGTGGCGCAGGAACTGTTCGACGCCGAGAGCATCGCCCGCATGGCCGCGCACTACCTGGGCGTGCTGCGCGCACTTGCCGAACGGCCCGAACAGGCGGTGGGAGACATCGACCTGCTCACCGCGGGCGAGAAGGAGCGGCTCGCGGCATGGGGCGTGAACGACTCCGGTGGTCGCAGCACCGAGCCCGTGCATCGCCTGATGGCCCGGCACGCGAAGGCCAACCCGGATGCGCCCGCGCTGCTCTTCGGCGACGAGGTGATGAGCTACGGCGAACTCGACCGGGCCGCCAATCGCCTGGCTCATCGATTGATCGCGATGGGCGTGAAGCCCGAGACGCGCGTCGGCATCGCGGTGGAGCGCTCGTTCGATATCGTGGTCGGCCTGCTCGGCGTCCTGAAGGCCGGCGGCGCCTATGCGCCGCTCGACCCGGAGTACCCCGCGGACCGCCTGGCCTACATGGTGGAGGACAGCGGCATTGCGCTGCTCCTCACGCAGAGCCATGTGATGGCCGGCCTGCCGCTGCGGGACGGCCTGCGCGTGCTGCAGCTGGACACCGCCGACTTGGCCGGCGAGCCCGACGACGCGCCTCATGTGCCCGTGCATGCGGACAACCTCGCCTACGTCATCTACACCTCGGGCTCGACCGGCATGCCGAAGGGCGTGATGGTGTCGCACGGCCAGTTCGCCGCGCACTGCGTCGAGACCGCGGTGCTCTACGAGATGGGACCTCGGTCGCGCGAGCTGCACTTCCTGTCGTTCTCGTTCGACGGGGCGCACGAGCGGCTTTTCACCGCGCTGTGCTGCGGCGCCTCGCTGCTGTTGCGCGATGCCTCGCTCTGGACCGCCGAGCAGACGCTCGACGCCATGCAGCGCCACGGCGTGACCAACGCCGGCTTCCCGCCGGCCTACCTGCGGCAGCTGGCCAACTGGGCGCGACACCGGCCGCTGCCCGCCGGTGCACCTGTACTCCTTCGGCGGCGAGGCGATGTCGCGCGAAGGCTTCGACGCCGTGTGCCGGCACCTGAAGCCCGCGCTGCTGATCAACGGCTACGGCCCGACCGAGGCGGTCGTCACGCCGATGCTTTGGAAGGTTGCAAACACCGCGGCGTTCTCCGAGGGCTATGCGCCCATCGGCCGGCCCGTGGGCAACCGCAGCGCCTACGTGCTCGATGCGGACCTGAACCCGGTGCCGCGCAGCGTAGCCGGCGAGCTGTACCTCGGCGGCGAGGGCCTGGCGCGCGGCTACCTGCATCGCGCGCCGCTCACGGCCGAGCGCTTCGTGGCGGACCCCTTCGATGCCGGAGGCGGGCGTCTCTACCGCACCGGCGACTGGGTGCGATGGCGCGACGACGGGCAGCTCGAATACCTGGGGCGCATCGACCACCAGGTGAAGATCCGGGGCTTTCGCATCGAGCTTGGCGAGATCGAGGCGCAGCTGCTGGCCCAGCCCGAAGTGCGCGAAGCGGTGGTGGTCGCAAGGCCCGGGCCGGGCGGTGCGCGGCTGGTGGGCTATGTGTCGCCGCAAGCCGGCCGCCTTGTCGATGCGGCCGAGCTGAAGGAGCGGCTCGCCCGCGCGCTGCCCGACTACATGGTGCCGGGCACGCTGGTGGTGGTCGATGCGCTGCCGCTCGCCCCGAGCGGCAAGGTCGATCGCAAGGCGCTGCCGGAGCCGGCCGCCGAACACGGCAAGGCTTTCGAGCCACCGCAGGGCGCGGCCGAAGAAGCCATTGCGGCGGTATGGACCGATGTGCTGGGTCTCTCGCGCGTGGGCCGGGGCGACAACTTCTTCGAGCTCGGCGGCGATTCGATCCTGAGCCTGCAGATCGTGGCGCGCCTGCGGCTGGCGGGCTGGAAGGTCGCGCCCAGGCAGATCTTCGAGCGGCAGACGGTGGCGCAGCTCGCGGCTGTTGCAATGCCGGCCGATGCGTTGCGTGCCGCGGTGGGCGACGTGCAGGGCGAGGCGCCGCTGCTGCCGTTCCAGCATGAATTCTTCGAGATGGACATGCCGGTGCGGGCGCACTGGAACCAGGCATTGCTGCTGAAGAACCGCGAGCCGCTGCAATTGCCGGCCTTCAGGCAGGCGCTGCGCGCAGTGGTGCAGCAGCACGACAGCCTGCGCCTGCGCTACCGGCAGGACGCCGGCGGGCTGTGGCACCAAACCTATGAGGCCGTCGAGAGCGTGCCCGAAGACCAGTCCGCGGAGCTGGTGTGGGTGCGGCACGCGACGGATGCCGCGCAGGTGGCGCCGCTGTGCGAAGAGGCGCAGCGCAGCCTGGATCTTGCGCACGGCCCGCTGGTCCGCGCGCTCGCCATCGAGCTGCCGGACGGCGACTCGCGGCTGCTGCTCGTCGTTCACCACCTGGTGGTCGATGGCGTGTCGTGGCGCATCCTGCTCGAAGACCTGCAGGCCGCCTACTGGCAGAGCCTTGCGGGCCAGCCTGTCGCGCTGCCTGCTACCAGCAGCAGCTGCAAGGACTGGTCCGTCGCATTGCAGGGCTATGCGAAGGCCCATGGCGACGAACTCGCCCACTGGCAGTCGCTGGCCGATGTGCCGGCCGCGCTGCCATGCGCGCGTCCGCATGGATCGAACACCGCGGCCGACCAGGAGAGCGTCGAGCTGCGGCTTGACCAGGCCACCACGGAGGCCTTCCTGAAGGATGCGCCCGCGGCCTACCGCACACAGGCCAACGACCTGTTGCTGACGGCGCTGGGCCGCGCGCTGTGCGCATGGAGCGGGCACGGCAGGGTGCTGGTCGATCTGGAAGGCCATGGCCGCGAAGACCTGTTCGCGCACATCGACCTGTCGCGCACCGTCGGCTGGTTCACCACGCTGTTCCCGGTGGCACTCGATCCGCTCGGCGCGCAAGGCGAGGCACTCAAGCGCGTGAAAGAAGACCTGCGCCGCGTTCCGCGCAAGGGCGTGGGGCATGGTGTCTTCAAGCACCTGGGCGATGCCGCGCAGCGCGAGGCGCTGCGCGCACTGCCCAGGGCGCAGGTGGTCTTCAACTACCTCGGCCAGTTCGACAACAGCGGTGCCGATGCGCAGGCGCAATGGAGCCTTGCGCAGGAGCCCAGCGGCGCGCCGGTGGATGGCGGCGCGCCGCTCACGCACGAGTTCTCGATCAACGGCCAGGTCTACGGCGGCGAGCTTTCGCTGCGCGCAAGCTACAGCCGCGCACGCCACGACCGCGACGCGGTCGAGGGCTGGATGCAGCGCTTCCGCGAGGAACTCGAAGCGCTGGTGCGGCATTGCACAAGCGGTGCCGAAGGGGTGACGCCGGCTGACTTTCCGCTGGCCGCCATCGGCCAGCCGCAGCTCGATGCGCTGGCATTGCCGGTGGCGAACCTCGCGGACCTGTACCCGCTCTCGCCGATGCAGGCCGGCATGCTGTTCCACAGCCTGCTCGCGCCCGGCGGCAGCGCCTACCTGAACCAGTTGCGCGTGGACATCGACGGGCTCGATGCCGAGCGCTTCAAGGCGGCCTGGCGCGCGGTGCTCGAGCGGCACGAGGTGCTGCGCACCGGATTCGTCCAGGGCGAAGCTGCGTGGCAATGGGTGGCAAGGCAGGTCGAGGTGCCGCTGGCCGAACACGACTGGCGGGGGCGCGCCGACGCGCCCGAGGCCCTGGACGCACTGGCCGGCGAGCAGCTTGCGCAGGGTTTCGACCTTGCGCAGCCGCCGCTGATGCGGCTGGTGCTGGTGCGCGTTCGCGATGACCGGTACCACTTCGTCTGGACCATGCACCACCTGCTGCTCGACGGCTGGAGCACGTCGCAGCTCATGGGCGAGGTGCTGCGGCACTACGCGGGCGAAGCACCCGCGGCCCCCGGCGGCCGCTATGCCGACTACATCGCGTGGCTGCAAGGGCGCGACGGCGCCGCCGACGAGCGCCACTGGCGCCAGGAACTCGCCCGCCTCGACGGCCCCACCTGGCTGGCCAACACCTTGCCCAAGCCCGCGGCCGAACAGGGCGGGCACGGCATGCACCGCCACGAGATCGACGCGCCGCGCACGCGCGCGCTGCTCAAAGCGGCCCGGCGCGAACGCGTGACCCTCAACACGCTGGTGCAGGCCGCGTGGGCGCTGCTGCTGGCGCGCCACACGGGGCAGCGCAGCGTGAGCTTCGGTGCCACGGTGGCGGGCCGGCCGGTGGATCTTCCCGGCGCGCAGCAGATGCTGGGCCTGTTCATCAACACGCTGCCGGTGATCGCCACGCTGCAGCCGGAGCAACGCGTGGGCGATTGGCTGCGCGCGCTGCAGGCGCGCAACCTCGCGGCGCAGGACCACGAGCACACGCCGCTGTACGAAGTGCAGCGCTGGGCCGGGCAGGGCGGGCAGGACCTGTTCGACAGCCTGGTGGTGTTCGAGAACTATCCGCTCGACCAGGCACTGAAGCAGCAGGCACCCGGCGGCCTGCGCTTCGGCGAGGTGCGCAACCGCGAGGAAACCAACTATCCGCTGACCCTTTCCGTACACCAGGGCGACACGCTGGTGCTGGGCTACAGCCACGCGCGCAGCCAGTTCGACGAAGCGGCGGTGCATGCATTGGCCGCGCACATGGACAGGCTGCTCGGCCTGCTGGCCCACGCGCCCGATGCGCGGCTCGGGGATGTGGGGCTCGCGGACAAGCTGCCGCCGCCGGGCGAGGCCATGCGCAATACGCACAACGACGCCGAGCCCGTGCACCGCTGGATCGAGCGCCAGGCCAGGGCGAACCCCCAAGCCACCGCGCTCGTGCTCGGCGACGAGGCGCTCGGCTACGGCGAGCTCGACGCCCATGCCAACCGCCTGGCGCACCGGCTGGTCGCGCTAGGCGTGGGGCCCGAGGTGAAGGTCGGCATCGCGGTCGAGCGCTCCATCGAGATGGTGGTGGGCCTGCTCGCCATCCTGAAGGCCGGCGGCGCCTATGTGCCGCTGGACCCCGAGTACCCCGCCGACCGCCTGGCCTACATGATCGAGGACAGCGCGATCGGCCTGCTGCTCACGCAAAGCCATGTGAAGGCGAAGCTCCCGCTGGGCGATGCCCTGCAGGTGCTGGCGCTCGACACGCTCGACCTGCGCGGCGAGCCGGCGCACGCACCCGAGGTGACGGTACACGCCGACCACCTCGTCTACGTGATCTACACCTCGGGCTCGACCGGCCGCCCCAAGGGCACGCAGCTCACGCACCGCAACGTGGCGCGCCTGCTGGGCGCGACCGACGGCTGGTTCCGCTTCGGCGCGCAGGACGTGTGGACGAATTTCCATTCCTACGCCTTCGACTTCTCGGTGTGGGAAATCTTCGGTGCGCTGTGCACCGGCGGCAGGCTGGTGATCGTGCCGTATTGGGTGAGCCGCTCGCCCGACGACTTCTTGGCGTTGCTGCGCGCACAGCGCGTGACCGTGCTGAACCAGACGCCGTCGGCCTTCCGCCAGCTGATCCACAGCCCGGCGCTGGACGGCGGCGAACGCCTTGCGCTGCGTTGCGTGATCTTCGGCGGCGAGGCGCTGGAGCCGGAGAGCCTGCGGCCCTGGATCGATCGCTTCGGCGATGCGCAGCCGCAGCTGGTCAACATGTACGGCATCACCGAGACGACGGTGCACGTCACCTACCGGCCCATCGTGCGGGCCGACCTCGACGAGAAGCGCAGCCCCGTGGGCGTGTGCATCCCGGACCTCGGCCTGTGGGTGCTGGACGGCGACCTCAACCCGCTGCCCGTGGGCGTGGCGGGCGAGCTCCACGTGTCCGGCGCAGGCCTGGCGCGCGGCTATCTCAACCGCGCCGGCCTGAGCTCGGAACGCTTCATCGCCGCGCCCTTCGGCGAGCCGGGCAGCCGGCTGTACCGCACCGGCGACCTGGTGCGCTGGCGTGCCGACGGGCAGCTCGATTACCTGGGGCGCATCGACCACCAGGTGAAGATCCGGGGCTTTCGCATCGAACTTGGCGAGATCGAAGCCCGGCTGCAGGCGCAGCCCGAGGTGCGCGAAGCAGTGGTCCTGGCCAAGGACGGGCCGGCGGGTGCGCGGCTCGTCGCGTATGTGTCGCCGCGGGCCGGCCATGAGCTGGACGTTGCGGTGCTGCGCGAGCGGCTCTCGCAGCACCTGCCCGACTACATGGTGCCCTCGGCCATCGTGCCGCTCGACGCGGTGCCGCTCAACGCGAACGGCAAGGTCGACCGCAGGGCGCTGCCCGATCCGGAGCTGGCCAGCGCAACGGACTTTGCCGAGCCGCAGGGCGAGGTCGAGACCGCGCTCGCGACGATCTGGTCCGAGGTGCTGGGCGTGGAGCGCGTCGGGCGCCACGACAACTTCTTCGAGCTCGGCGGCCATTCGCTGCTGGCGGTGCAACTGGTGTCGGGTGCCAGGCGGCGCTTCGGCATCGAGCTGCCGCTGCGCACGGTGTTCGAGCAACCCTCGCTGATGGCATTCGCCGCCGCCGTCTCGGCCGCGGCCGCTGAACTGCCGGACGGCGCCACGGTCTCCGAAGACCGCGGCATCGGCCATATCGACGCCCTGCTGGGCGAACTGGAGATGGAAGACCTATGAGCCTGGAAATGACCGCGCTCTCGCGCCGCTTCGCTGCCTTGCCCGCGGCCAGGCAGCGCGTGTTTCTGGAGAAGCTGCGCGCGAGCGGCGTGGGCTTCGAGACGCTGCCCATCGTGCCGCGCGACCCCGCGGCACCGGTGCCGATGGCCTATGCGCAGCGCGCGCTGTGGCTGGTGTGGCAGCGCGCGCCGCAGTCGCCGGCATACAACCTGTCGGGGCGGCTGGCGCTGCCCCTGCCGTGCACGCCGCAGCAGGTGCAGGCCTGCCTCGCCCAGCTGGTGGCGCGGCACGAGGTGCTCTGCACCACCTACCCGGCCGGCGCCGAAGGGCAGCCGCTGCAGCACATCGACCCCGCGCATCGCTTCGGCTGGGCGGTGCGCGAATGGGCTGGCTCGCGCGCGGACAGCGAGCGCGAGCTGGCGGCTGCCGCCACCGAGTTTGGCGCGCGGCCCTTCGACCTGGAGCACGGACCTGTCTTTCGCGGTGAACTGAACGTCTTTGCCGATGGCGCGCCCGAGCTCTTTCTCGCGGTGCATCACATCGCGGCCGACGGCCAATCGGTGGCGCTGCTCGTCGGCGAACTGCAGGCGCTGCTCGCGGCGCCCGCCGGAAACACACAGCCTGCGGCACCGGCCCTGCAATACGCCGACTACGCCGTGTGGCAACGCCAGTGGCTCGAAGCCGGCGAACTCGAAAGGCAAACCGCGTATTGGCGCGAACAGCTGCGGGATGCGCCGCAAAGCACGCCGCTGCCGCTGGACCGCCCGCGCCAGAAGGCGCGCGATGCGCGCGGCGGCCAGATCAACTTCGCGCTGCCGCCCGATGTGTCGCAGCGACTGAAGGAGCTGGCGCGCAAGCACGCCGCATCGCCGTACATGGTGGCGATCGCGCTGCTCGGCCTCTTGGTCTACCGCTACTGCGGCGAGCGCGATGTGTGCATCGGCTCGCCGTCGACCACGCGCGACCGCTCCGAGCTGGCCGCCCTGGTGGGCCACTTCACCAACGTGCTGGTGCTGCGCATGAAGGTGGACCCCGCGGCCGGCTTCGTCGCGCTGCTGTCGCAGGTGCGCGAACGCGTGCTCGAAGCCAAGAGCCACCAGGACCTGCCGCTGGACATGCTCGTCGAGGCGCTGGCGCTGGAGCGCATGCCGGGCTTGCATCCGCTGTTCCAGATCAAGTCCACGCAGCAGGCGGCGGGGGCGGTGCCCGCGGATCCGGCCGCTGCCGCGCACGGCATCGGCGTGGACGAAGTGCACTTCGACCTGAGCTTCGACCTGGTCGACACCGGCAGCGCGCTGTCCTTTGTTCTCGCGTATGCCGCGGACATCTTCGACCACGCGACCATCGAGCGGCTGGCCGATGCGCTGTGCAGCCTGGCTGCGCAGGTCGCGGCCGATCCGGCGCGCGCGTTGGCCGCAACGCAACTGTCCGGCGATTCGAGCCTGCGCGGCGAACGCGCATCCTGGCCTGCCGACAACGTGCTGGCCCTGTTCGACCAGGCGGCCGCAAGGCGCGGCGGCGCGACGGCGCTCACTTTCGGCGACCGCGCGCACAGCTTCGATGAACTGTCGCGCGCGGCCGGCCACTGGGCGGCCGAGCTCGAAAGCCGCGGCATTGGTGCCGAGCAGCGCGTGGCCGTCTGCATGGAGCGCACGCCCGAGTTCGTGCTGGCGGTGCTGTCGGTGCTGAAGGCCGGCGGCGCCTACGTGCCCATCGACGCGGCGCTACCGCAGCAGCGCATCGACGAGCTGCTGGCCGATTGCGGCGCCGCGCTGGTGCTGGTGTCCGGCGGGAAGCCACGGCAGGCAGCATTGCCATGCATGCAGGTGGGCTTCGACGTGCCGGGCGGCTTCATGCCGCATCGCGCGCGTGCGGTGCACCCCGCGCAGGCGGCCTACCTGATCTACACCTCCGGGTCGACCGGCCGGCCGAAGGGCGTGGTCGTTCACCACGGCGCGTTGGCCAACTATGTGCAGGGCGTGCTCGCGCGGCTGGCGCTGCCCGAGGGCGAGAGTTTCGCGATGGTGTCCACCGTCGCGGCGGATCTTGGCCATACCTCGTTGTTCGGTGCGCTGTGCTCGGGTGGTGCGCTGCACCTCGTCTCGAGCGAGGCGGCCTTCGATCCCGATGCGTTTGCGGACAGCATGGCGAAGACGCGCGCCGGCGTGCTGAAGATCGTGCCCAGCCACCTGAAGGGCCTGCTGAACGCGCAGCGCGCGGCCGCGGTGCTGCCGTCGCACGCGCTCGTGCTGGGCGGCGAGGCGACGGACGCGGCAACGCTGCAGGCCATTCGCGCGCTGCGGCCGGACCTGCGCATCTTCAACCACTATGGGCCGACCGAGACCGCGGTCGGCATGCTGACGCATGCCGCGCCGGCGCAGGCTGGCGATACCGGCAACCTGCCCCTGGGCAAGCCGATCGCGAACATGGACGCCTGGGTGCTCGACGACGCATTGCAGCCCGTGCAGCCCGGCATGGCGGGCGAGCTCTACATCGGGGGTGCCGGCGTGGCGCGCGGCTATCTTTCGCGCGCCGGTCTTTGCGCCGATCGCTTCGTTGCCTCGCCCTTCGGCGACGGGCAGCGCATCTACCGTGCGGGCGACCGCGTGCGCCAGCGCAGCGACGGCACGCTGGAGTTTCTCGGCCGCAGCGATGACCAGGTGAAGATTCGCGGCTACCGCGTCGAGCCGGGCGAAGTGGCGGGCCGCATCCGCGAGCTCGATGGCGTGGCCGATGCCGTGGTCGTCGCGGAGCAGGGCGCGCAGGAGAGCGCGGTGCTGCGCGCCTACGTGGTCGCCAGGCCGGGCACTTCGCTCGATGTGGAAGAGCTCCGGCACGCGTTGGCGGACAGCCTGCCGGCGTGGATGGTGCCCGAGCGCATCGTGCTGCTCGACGCGCTGCCGCTCACGGCCAACGGCAAGATCGATCGCAAGGCGCTGCCGCGCCCGGCGCAGCCCGAGCCTGCGCGCCATTTCGACGCCCCGCAGGGCCCGACCGAAGAGGCGCTGGCCCGCATCTGGAGCCAGGTGCTCGGCGTGGACCGCATTGCGCGCGGCGACAACTTCTTCGCGCTGGGCGGCGATTCCATCCTGAGCCTGAAGCTGGTGGCGCGCATCCGCAAGCAGCTGCCCGGCGGCGGCCAGCTGAGCCTGCCGGATGTGATGCAGGCCAGCAGCCTCGGCAGCCTCGCCGAGCGGCTGCGGCAGAAGTTCGAGGGTTCGCACGATGCCGTCTGCCTGAGTGCGAGCGGCACCGGCGTGCCGCTGTTCTGCCTGCCGGGCCTCATCGTGAACACGCGCGAGTTCCTGCCGCTCGCAGAGGCGCTGCAGGGCGAGCGCGTGGTGTACGGCTTCGTGAGCCACGTCTACACGCGCAAGCGCTGGCGCGGTTTCGACCTGCAGGCGCTGGCCGCGGAGTACGCGAGTTTCATCCTCGCCACGGCCACCGAGGGGCGCTGCGCGCTGCTGGGCTGGTCGTCGGGTGGCGACCTGGCCTTCGAGCTTGCGCGGCAATTGCAGGGACGCATCGAGATCGTGTTCACCGGCATGCTGGACGTGTTCGAGACCGCGCCGCTGCGCGCCTCGGCGCCGCTCGACGCCGCCCGGCGCGCCCAGGCCGACGAGGTGCTCGCGCAGTGGCTGGGCCGCTCGGAAATGGCCGCTCACTGGAAGGCGCTGTTCGCCCGCATGGACGGCGAGGAGCTTGCCTGGGTGGCCGAGCAGGTGCTGAACCCGGCGCAGCCGCTGCCGCTCGACGGCACCGAGGACGAGGCGGCCGAGTACCTGCTGTGGGCGACGATCGACAAGCGCGTGCAGGCCGCGCGCTACACCTGCGCGCGGTCGCCGCTGCCGCTGCATGTGTTCCTCGCGGACAGCTCGCTGCGCCGCGAGGAGACGCTGCGCAACTGGGCCGACCATGCGCCGGTGGTGTCGGCCGAAGTGCTGCCGCAGGCCGATCACCTGGACATCGTTCGCCACCCCGCGCTGTGCGCGTCGCTGAAGGCGCTGCTGCGCGGGGCCGATGCGGCGCATGGCGCCGTGCAGCCGGCCCAGTCCGCGGCCTACCAGCGGTAGGTGGCCGTGGCCGTGACCTTGCGCTGGTCGCCGTAGTAGCAGTTGCCGTACTGGTCGCAGTTCGCGAAGTAGGTCTTGTCGGCCAGGTTGCGCACGTTCAGCGCAAGGCTCCAGCGATCGATGTCATAGCCGATCATCGCGTCGAACACGGTGTACGAAGGCACCTGGACCGGCGCCTTGTTCAGGTCGCCGCGGTTCGAGCCGGTGAAGCGCGCGCCCAGGCCGACCTTGATGCCGTTGTCGAAGCGGTAGTCCGCCCAGAGCGCGGCGCGGTGCTTGGACACCGCGAGCAGCGGCGTGCCGATTTCGCTCGGCGTGCTGCTGGCCGTGATCTCGACCTTGGGCGTGTAGGCGTAGGACACCGTCACGTTCATGCGCTTGACGGGCTGGAAGGCCGCCTCGAGCTCCAGGCCGCGCACCAGCACCTCGCCGGTCTGGCGCGGGCGGAAGTTGGCGTCGGCCGTGATGTAGTTCTGGCGGCGCAGGTCGAAGAGGGCGGCGCTGTAGCTGTCCGTGGTGCCCACGGGCTGGTAGCGCACGCCGGCTTCGTACTGGCGGCCGGTCTCGGGCTTGAACGGGCTCTGGGTGTCCGGGTTCAGGCGCGCCGAGGGCGAGAACGATTCGGAGTAGCTCAGGTAGGGCGCCCAGCCGCTCGGGAAGGTGTAGACCAGGCCGCCGCGCTTGGTGAACTTGTGCTCGGGGATGTCGCTGCGCGTGCCGTCCAGGTTGCTGTGGATGACCGTGGAGGCGCGGTCGTAGCGGCCGCCCAGCGTGAGGCTCCAACGCTCGCCCCACTTGATCTGGTCCTGGATGTACAGGCCGGTCTGCGTCAGGCGGGTGTTGGCGTCCACATAGGGCGCGGGCACGAAGAACGGACCGCCGTACACGGGCGCGTAGATGTTGATGCTCGGCGCACTGCCGCCGCTGTAGCTGGCCTGCTCGATGCCGGTGCGCTGGTGGTCCAGGCCGATCAGCACCTTGTGCTTCCAGTCGCCCGAGACGAAGTTGGCTTCGAGCTGGTTGTCCAGCGTGAAGGTCGAGACGCTCTCGCGGCTGCCCGAGATGCTCCGGCGCAGCATCTGGTAGTTGCGCGGGTCGGCGGCGTTGCTGTTGAGCGGCACGATCGCGCGGCCCTGCACGGCACCGTAGTCGACGTCGAGCCGGCCGTAGCGCAGGTTCTGGCGCGCGGTGAAGGTGTCGTTGAAGCGGTGCTCGAACTCGTAGCCGACCATCCACTGGTCCACGTCGAAGTGGTTGAAGTTGGGGTCGCCCACGAAGAGCGAGTCGGGAATGTAGTTGCCGAAACGCGTGGGGACCAGCGAGCCGACCGTCGGGCGCCCGCGCGTGTACACGCCGCCGCGCACGCGGTTGAAGTGCGACAGCAGCGTGAGCGTGGTGTCCGCCGAGGGGCGCCAGGTGAGCGAGGGCGCGATGTAGAAGCGGTCGTCGTCCATGCTGGCGGCCGGCAGCTTGCTGTCGCGGCCCACGGCCGTCAGGCGGTAGCTGAGCTTGCCTTCGGCATCGATGGGGCCGGAGAAGTCGGCGGCGACCTGGGTGCGGTTGTTGCTGCCCAGTTGCAGCTGCACTTCGCGCAGCGGCTCGGTGGTGGGGCGCTTGCTCACGACGTTGACCACGCCGCCGGGGCTGGCCTGGCCGTAGAGCACCGAGGCCGGTCCGCGCAGCACTTCGATGCGCTCCATGCCATAGGGCTCGATCTGCCAGACGCCCCAGTTGCCGTTGTTGCGCAGGGGCATGCCGTCCAGGTAGAAGCCCGGCGCGTAGCCGTCGAAGCCGCGGATCGAGATCCAGTCGTAGCGCGAGTCGGCGCCGAAGACGGTGGTGGTGACGCCGGGGGTGTAGCCCAGCGCGTCCTTCACGGTGGTGGCGCCGATGGCGGCCACGCGGTCGGCCGTGACCACCGAGATCGACTGCGGGGTTTCCAGGATCGGGGTGTCGGTCTTGGTGCCGGTGGCGCTGCGCTTGGCCACGTAGCCGTTCACATGGCCCTTGGCCGACGCTTCCGTATCGGCCGTGACGGTCACCGCCGGCAGGTTGCTGCTGTCCTGCGAGAAGGCGGGGGCCGCCCACAGGGTGCAGGCGGTTCCGAAGGCCGAGGCAAGCGCGGCGCTCAGCAGGCGGGGTCGGGGCAGGGGACGCATAGGTTGAGGTACTCCAGGAGCAGTGAAAAAACGACGTGTTCGGGTTTCAGCGCAAGGCCTGCCGTTTCCGCAGTTCTGGCGCTTCCGTACATGAGACGTTTGAACTACAAAAAGAGAGACACCCTGTACCCCATGCTTCAGCGCGTGCCGTCCGCCCGCGTCACCGGGCTTCGGCGGCTGCCTGGATGCGGACGGCCTGGCGCTCGCTCCGGCCCGTGTTGGCGGCGCTGGCCTTCAGCAGCGCGCTGCCGATCTCCCCCGTGCGCACCGAGGTCACCGACAGCAGCGTGTCGCTCAGGCCGTGCGAGGACTCGCAGGCGCCCTGCAGGAAGATGGCGGGGCGGAAGTCCCCGGTGCTGCGCACGCGGTAGTGGCGGTCCACCGAGAAGCCGTCCAGGTACGGCGCGAGGGGCGTCAGCAGTTCCTTGTGCTGCTCGCGCGCGTAGCCGGTGGCCAGCACCACGGCGTCGTAGCGGGAGGTGCTTTCGCGACCGGTGTTCTGGTCGCACATGGTCAGGTGGATGCCGTCGGCGGTGGCGCGGGCGGCGTGGATGTCGTGCCGGCGCAGGAAGCGCATGCGGTTCTCGCCGCGCATCTTCTGCTGGTAGAACATCTCGAAGATCTGCTGGATCAGTTCCAGGTCGGCCACCGCATAGTTGGTGTGGCCGAACTCCGCGAGCAGGGCGGCGCGCTCGTCGTCGGGCCGGCTGTACATGTAGTCGGTGAACTCGGTGTTGAACACCTCGTTCACGAACGGGCTGTCGTCCGAAGGACGGATGGAGCGGGCCCGCATGACGAGGTCGACCTGCGGCGCATGGGGGCGGCCCTGCAGGTCCATGAAGATCTCCGCGGCGCTCTGGCCGGCGCCGACGATGGCAATTCTTTGCGCGCCGTCCTGCGCGGCGATGCCCTGCAGGTAGGTGCTCGAATGGAACACGCGCGGGTCGCTGCGCAGCGCCCGGAAGCAGTCCGGAATGTTCGGCATGCCGCCGACGCTCACCACGAGGTTGCGCGCGAGGCGCTCGCTCTGGCGGCCCGTGCGGTCGCGCGAACGCACGCGCAGCAGCGTCACGTCGTCGCCATGGGCCTCGCGCTCGGGCAGCACCTCGAAAACTTCCTCGCCGTAGACGCAGGCATCCTCGAACTGCGCGGCGGCCCAGGCCAGGTAGTCGTTGAACTCGTGGCGGCTCGGAAAGAAGGTCTTCAGGTTGATGAAGTCCTGCAGGCGCTTTTTCTCGTGCAGGTAGTTGATGAAGGTGAAGCGGCTGGTCGGGTTGCGCAGCGTGGCCAGGTCCTTCAGGAAGGAGATCTGCATGTGCGCATGCTCCAGCATCATGTCCTTGTGCCAGGCGAAGGCCGGCTGCTTCTCGATGAACATCGCGTCGAGCCGGTGCCCGTCGCGCCGCTTCTCGTCGAGCGCGATCGCCAGCGCAATGTTCGAGGGGCCGAAGCCGATGCCGATGACGTCGTGGATGACCATGGCGGATTCCTTTTGCTGCGAAGCGGTTGGGGAGTTAGACGGGCTTGGCGCGAGTGGCTGCCGGCGCGTCGCTGCGCGGCAGCCAGAGGCCGTCGATGAAGTAGCGTTCGCGCAGCATCATCACGAGCTGCGCGCGCTTGTGCGGCAGGTCGAATTCCTTCACCTTGGCGTAGCCCGACTTGTCCAGGTTGCGGATCTGCTGCACGTGGTCGATGCGCGGCTCGCCCACGGCGCGCTGCGTGCGCGGGTCGCACAGGAAGATGTAGTGCGAGATGGAAGTGAGCCACGCAGTGGCGAATGCCTTGCCGCGGAACGACGGCTCGCCGACCAGCACGTGCCAGCCGCGGTCGTAGTCCTGCACGTCGTAGAAGGGCGCAATGCGGCTTTCCTTGGCCCAGTACATCTCGAAGTAGGCAAAGGGCTCGCCATCGAAGCTCGCGATCATCGAGTACATGTGCGGGTCGCGATCGATGCCCGAGAGATAGGCGCGGTGCTTGTCCAGGTCGCCTTCCTCCTCCCAGATCTCGGCCACCTCGGGGTCGTTCATCCAGCGGTTGAAGATGCCCAGGTCGCGCTCGAAGTCGATGCTGCGAAACGAGAAGGTCTTGCCGAGCCACGGAATGAAGCGCTGGTAGAGCACGCCGCGGGGCTTGGGCGTGCGCAGCGGATGCACCTTGCCGTTGCTGAGCGCATAGCGCTGCGCCATCGGGGCATGCACGGCGGGAAGCCACAGGCGCGGCTGCTGCCAGAGCATGTCGCGAAAGGCGCGCACGCCGCCGTCCGGCGACGCGAGCAGCACGCCGGTGTGGGCCAGCTCCTCGGCCAGCGCGGGCGCCGCCACCGCGAGGCTCTTGTGCGCAGGAAGGTGCTCGAAGGCGGCTTCCAGGGCCGCGAGCAGGTGAGGGGTGGAGGCCGCGCTGCCGTCGACCCATTGGAGCGCGGCATCGGCCCCGCCGGTCGCGAGCCGCCAGAGCGAGCGCGTGTCGCCCTGGCGGCTGCGCACGGCAAGCATCCCGCCGTCCAGGGTGATGTCGTGCGGCGTGCCGTCGGCGTAGGAGGTGAGGGTCATGGGGTTCCTTCGGTGGACCGGCGGCTCGCGAGCAGGGCCAGGCCCTGGTGGAGCGCCGGAAAGAGGCTGTGGTTGAAGTTGTTCCAGCGCAGCTCGAGGATCGAGTCCGCGGGGTCGATGTGCGTGCCGAGCACGTCGTGGATGACCTCGCCGGAGTCGATGCCGTTGTCCACGTAGTGCAGCGAAGCGCCGGTCTTCAGGAGCGGCGGGGCGGCGATGCTTTCCATCGTCTGCCAGTTCACGACCTTGCGGCCCTTGGCGCCGTGCAGCGCATCGAGCGTGGCGCGGGCGCCGCGGCGCTCGTAGGGCGACTCGATGCGCGTGATGCCGGGGTGGATGTTGACGATCCTGCGGTGGAACGGCGCACCCGGACGCACGAGCTCGTCCAGGATCACCAGGAGCCCGTCGAGCACGACGATGTCGGCCTGCAGCGTGAGCAGCTTGTCCAGCAGGCGGCGCTCGAAGGCGCTCTTGGCGGCGGGGCGTTCTTTCGCATCGAGCGGAAGCCGCCGGTATTCGGACGGCACCGCGTGGAGCATGCCGTTGACGAGCTTGCCCTGCGTCTTCAGGTCGCCCGGAAATATCCACTGGCGGCCGGGCTGGCAGGAGAAGCCGTAGTCCTGTAGCGCCGCGCGGTCCCGCGGCGAGCCTTCGTCGTCGTCGTAGACGATGCCTTCGAGCGAATAGGCCTCGCCCAGCGGGCTTTCGTCCAGTGCCTTGGCCAGGTATTCGAGCGGGGACGCCATATAGCGCTGCGTGCCCTTGAAGTCGATGTACTGGCCGGCCTTGTCGGCGGCCGCGTTTCTCAAGGACAGGATGTAGACGAGCTTTGCCTTGGACATGGGTGTGGCGTGAAAGGATGGATCGGCGTTGGAGTTGGCTCGGGAGCGGGCAGGCGTGGGGCCTTCAGGAGAGAAGACGTGGCAGCGCGCCATCTGTTCACGGCTGCAGGATTTCGCCGGCGCTCTTGCGGTGCTGCGGCGCGAGCGGGCAGGCGCCGCAGTAGTCCTCGCGCGGAAGCAGGTAGTAGAGACAGCACTGGCGGTGCAGCTTGACCGGCCGGCCCTGGCCGGCGCCGGCCGGCCGCACCTCGCGGCAGCGGGCGTGCAAGGGGTTGAGTGGCCGGGCCTCGTCCGGCCAGGCGGGGTGGTGCAGGAGACGGTCGCGGTCGTGTGCGATGTGGGCTGCACCGCCGGTCGCGGCCAGCGCCATGTCGAAGATCGGTTCGAGGTGGCGCGCGGTGTTGCCCCACAGGATCTTGGGCGCAAGCCGCGTGAGGCTGCACAGGGCAGTGAAAAGCGGCTGAAGGTGCTGCCACAGCAGCGGCGCATAGCGCTGGGCGGTGTCGGCGCCGCGGCGCGCATCGCCCAGGTGCAGCACATGAAAGCTCGCGGGCGCGCCCTTGTCGTCGAGCCGCACCCAGATGTGCTCCGCTGAAACGGGAAGCACGTGCTGCAGCACGCTGGCGGCGGCCACCACGGGCGGCAGCAACGCGGAGAGATAGTCCAGGCTCCATGCCGAGGCGACCGGCCGCAGGTCGCGCGCGCCGGCCGCGCCGCGCGCTCGCGCGTGAAGGTGCAGCACGTCGGCCAGGAGCGAGCGCGAATGCGCCAGGTCGGCCACGCGCAGTGCGCCGGCCGGTACCGTGTCCGCGCACTGCAGCCGCTCGGCATGCACGGCCAGTGCACCCGGGAACAGGGGTTCCAGCAGCGCGATCACGAGGCGGCCTGCAAGAGGTGCGGGGAATGCATCCCTTGAAGACGGTTTGGCGGCGGGGGTGTTCATCCGGCGCCGCGCATGAACATTGGCCGGACCCAACCGTCTATGCAGTAAGCGGCGTGCAGCCGCACGGGCGATGTCGACAGGGCATGGCCGTTTTCAAGCCGTTTTGCCCCGGGTGGGCGGAAAGAGCCTTTGCATGACACCGACCACCACGACCCCCCGTGGCAACACCTCCGAACTCGGGCGCCTGCTCAAGCCGTTTCTACCGTGGGTCCTCCTGTCCGCGGTCACGGGCATCTGCGCGGGTGCGGCCACCGTCGCGCTGCTGGGCACCATCAACCAGGTGCTCAACCGCGAGGGCGGCATGGCGGGCGGGCTGCTGCTGACCTTCGTCGGGCTGTGCGCGGTGGCGCTGCTGGGGCGCATGGCCTCGGACGTGTCGACCAACTTCGTCGGCCAGCGGCTGGTGGCGCAAGTGCGCAAGAGCCTCGCGCAGAAGATTCTCTCGGCGCCCATCGATGCACTGGAGCGCTACCGCACGCACCGGCTGATGCCGGTGCTGTCGCAGGACGTGGACATGATCAGCGACGTGGCCTTCGTGCTGTCGTCCACGCTCATCGCGTTCGCGATTGCGCTGGGTTGCCTGGCGTACCTCGCCTACCTGTCGCTGCCGCTGTTCTGCCTCTTGGTGGTGGCGCTCGCGATCGGCGCGACCATCCAGACGCGCGCGCAGGTGCGCGCCGAGGTGGGTTTCTGGAAAGCGCGCGAATACGAGGAGCAGCTGCACAAGACCTACCGCGCGATCAGCGAAGGCGCGAAGGAATTCCGCATGCACCGCGCGCGCCGCACGCGGATGTTCGGCGGACAGATCGAGCGCATCGTGGACAGCATCCGCACCGTGAACGGACGCGCCATCAACACCTATGTGATGGCGACGGCCTTCGGCTCGGCGCTGTTCTTCCTGCTGATCGCGCTGATCCTGGGCTGGGCCGCGTTCCGGCCGACCGAGCCCGCGGTGCTGAGCGGCTTCGTGCTGGTGATGCTGTTCCTGAAGGGGCCGGTGGACCAGATCGCGGGCGCGCTGCCGGGCGTGGGCCGGGCCAGGATCGCGTTCCGGCGCATTGCCGACCTGTCGGCGCGCTTTGCAACGCCGGAGCCGCACCTGCACCTGGAGCGCGCATCCAACGGCGTGATGCTCCACCGCGAGATCGCCATGCGCGGCGTGTGCTACCGCTTCGATGCGCCCGAAGGCGGCGAGGCTTTCACGCTCGGGCCCATCGACCTGCTGCTGCGGCCCGGCGAGATGGTGTTCATCGTGGGCGACAACGGCTCCGGCAAGACGACGCTGATCAAGCTGCTGCTCGGCCTCTATGCACCGCACGGCGGCGAAGTGCTGCTCGACGGCGGCGTGGTGACGCCACAGGGGCGCGACGACTACAGGCAGCTGTTCACGACGGTGTTCTCGGACTTCTACCTGTTCGAGGACCTGGCGGCCGGCGAAGAGGGCGCGGGCACGGCCACGCTGCCGCAGACCGCGCTGCCTTACCTGGAACGCCTGGAAATCGCGCACAAGGTGAGCGTGAAGGACGGCGCCTTCACCACCACCGATCTTTCGACCGGGCAGCGCAAGCGGCTGGCGCTGGTGCATGCGTACCTGGAAGGCCGACCGGTGCTGGTGTTCGACGAATGGGCCGCCGACCAGGATCCGGCGTTCCGGCACCTGTTCTACACGGAGCTCCTGCCCGAGCTGCGCGCCAAGGGGCACCTGCTGGTGGTGATCTCGCACGACGACAGGTACTTCCACCTGGCCGACCGCGTGGTCACGATGCGCGCCGGAAAGATCGAGGAAGACAAGGCGTACGTCCCGCCCGAAAGCCTGGCTGCATGATGCGTGACCGTGTGCCCGACGATCCCGCCTTCGACGCCGCGTGGACGCTCTTTTGCACGCTGCACGACTCGCCCTCGCCGGAGCGCGCCGAAGAGCTCATCCGCTGGCTCGGCGTGGACCCCGGGAACATCTGCGCGCTGGACGACGTGCTGACGCTGTGGGCGCTGGCCGGGGCCGCGCTGATCAAGCCGTCGATGCAGGAGGCGCTGCGTGACCGGGGGCGCCTGCAGTGAAGCCTGGCCGCTACTTCTGCCGGTCGCGCAGATCCGCTGCGATGCCGCCGAGCGCGTCCCAACGGCGGCGCGCTTCCTGGGCCGCGGCCGCATGCTCCGCCGACCGGCTGCGCCACCGCGCGAGCGCCAGGCGGGCGGCCATGGCGGCGTCGTGCGCAGCGGCGATCTCGCTCTGCACGATCAGCGCGAGGGCACGCTCGATGAGCTTCTCGTTCGGGACGCTCGCCACGGTGCAGCCGTCCGCTCAGGCGAAGTCTTCGGCGAACATTGCGTCGAAGCCCGGGCGCATCGAGACGGCCGGCTGCTCGACCAGCTCCGAACGCAGCCGGGCGAACGCGCGCGAGCAGTCGATGGCGGCGCGCAGCAGGTGCTTGGCGACCGCCATCTCGCTGATGTTCAATTGCTGCGCGATTTCGGCGCGCGTGTGTCCGTAGGCGCGGAACAGCAGGAACACTTCGCGCCGGCGGGGAGGCAGCGTTTCGAGCGTCTCGACCACGCGCGCCAGCACCTGCTGCTGGGACGCGATGAATTCGCAGGAAGGCGCCACCTGGCGCGAGCCCGAGTTGAAATGCGTGCCGACCCAGTCCTGCGCCACCTTGCGGCGGCGCGCATCGTCCACGCACAGGTTGCGCGCCACGCGAAACAGCAGCGCGCGGGGCGACTCGATGCCGCCGGTGCCTTGTTGCGTGCCGCCCGGCGCCGCATCGTCGATGCGGATGCCGTTGTTCATCTTGAGCGCGTGCGCATACACGCGCTCGAAGCTGGATTGCGCGATGTCCGCCGCGTAGTGCGGGTCGCGCAGGTCGCGCGTCAGCTGCCGGCGCAAGTCCGCATAGTGGGCCAGCAGTTCCTGGACGATGTCGCGCATCCGATCGCCTTCTCGCAAGCATCAACGTGTGGGTTCCCTGGGCCGGCCACCGCCGCGCGATGCGGGGTGGCTGGGGCGATTGAATAAGAATTATTCTTATTGAAGTGTAACCTTAACCGCTTCTTAACGAAGCTGAAAAAGGCGCAGGAACCCCGTGCGCGTGCCTGAAAAAGACACTCGGATCGAAAAGTGAGTAGCTTTGTTTTCGCTTGGGGCGCGCGCTGCGGCCCCGAAGGCCGGTCAACCGCGCTTGGGAATGCCCAGACCCTTCACAACCGCCGGCCGCGCCACGAAGGTTTCGAGCACCCGCGCCACATTCTTGAACTCGCTGAAGCCCACCAGGTCGCCCGCTTCGTAGAAGCCGATCAGGTTGCGGATCCACGGGAACGAGGCGATGTCGGCGATGGTGTAGTCGTCGCCCATGATCCACGCGCGGTTGGCCAGGTGCTTGTCGAGCACGCCGAGCAGGCGCTTCGATTCGGCCACGTAGCGGTCGCGCGGGCGCTTGTCCTCGTAGTCCTTGCCGGCAAACTTGTTGAAGAAGCCGAGCTGGCCGAACATCGGGCCGATGCCGCCCATCTGGAACATCAGCCACTGGATGGTTTCGTAGCGGCCCGCCGCATCCTGCGGAATCAGCTTGCCGGTCTTGTCGGCCAGGTACAGAAGAATGGCGCCCGATTCGAACAGCGCGAGCGGCTTGCCGCCGGGCCCGTGGGGGTCGAGGATCGCGGGGATCTTGTTGTTCGGGTTGAGCGAGAGGAATTCCGGCGACATCTGGTCGTGGGTCTCGAAGCTCACCAGGTGCGGCTCGTAGGCCAGGCCGGTTTCCTCCAGCATGATCGACACCTTCACGCCGTTGGGCGTGGGCAGCGAATACAGCTGCAGCCGGTCAGGATGCTGTGCGGGCCATTTCTGGGTGATGGGAAAGCGGGACAGGTCGGTCATGGGCGATTCATGAAAAGCGGAGTTGGAACGCCGCGCCCGCAGGGGGTCAGATGCCCAGCCAGCTCATCAGGGCCGTCTCGACCTCGGCCGAGGGTGCGACAAAGCCAGTGTAGGTCGATGTGGCGAGCGCGCGCTTGCCGGCATCGCTTTGCGCGAGGCCGAGCAGGGCTTCGCGTGCCGCGCTGGCCGTGGCGACGTCGAGCTTGCGCGAGGCCAGCCATTGCTTGATGGGCACCGCGCGCGATTCCGCGCACACATTGCCGCCGCCTTCCTTCCAGGTCTTGACCACGCCCGATGCCGCCGTGGCGCCGTAGGCGGCAAAGCCGTTCTGCACATAGAAGGGCACCGCGTCCTGGTAGCGCGTGTTGGTGAGCTTGAGCGCGGCCGGCTGCAGGCCCTGCTCGCGCAGCATGGCGCGCGTGATCACCGAGGTGATCGAATCCGCGTCGGGCATCACCAGGCCCTTGCCGGAGATGCTCTTCCAGTTGGAGATGGGCTGCGGCTCCTTGCACAGCAGCGACACCTTGTAGGCGGTGAAGCCGCTGGTCCAGGCCAGCGCCTGGTAGCGGCCGCTCTTGACGGCCTCGAGCGCCACGTGGGCCGGGTGGATGAAGGCCAGGTCGACCTGCTGCTCCTTCAGGGCCTCGCGCGCGCTGGTGTAGGAGATCAGCACCTTGATGGTCACGGGCTGCTTCAGCGCCTTGCTCAGCACCTCGGCAATGGGCTCGAAGCGGGGCGCGATCTGGCTTTCGGTGGTCTGGTAGCTCACGCCTTCGGTCACGCCGATGACCAGCGCGTGCGCCGGGGCGCCCGCTGCCAGCAGCAGCGCTGCCGCCGCCGGGGCGGCAAGGCGGAGCGGGTTCGGATGGCGGGCGCGGGGCGCGCTGGCGGCGCTCCCGTCGGGTTGGCCGGAGCGGAGGGGGGCTGGGATGTACATCAAAAGATCATAGGGGGCCGCCGCCCGGCCGCCGATGATCGCAAGCACCTATGCGCGCAGCCGCCCGCCCGTGGCATGGCAGCCGCGCGGCGGGGGCCTCAGAATCGCGCCTTGAGGAAGGCCGAAGGCCCGTGCAGCTTGACCTTGACGCGGGTCTCCGCCGTGCTGCTCTGGCGCGCCAGGTCGATGTTGGTGACGCCATAGGCCAGCACCAGGCCGACGTTCTTCACCGGGAACCACTCCACGCCCGCGCTGGCGTTGTAGATGTTGCCGTGGAAGCGGCCGCCGCCCTTGCGCACGCCGGAGAGGTCGGCAAACAGGCGCAGGTCGGGGTTGATGGCATGCCGCACGCCCAGTTCGAGCAGCGGCGCAACGGCGTTGTCGCTCGCATCCTCGTTCAAGGTACGGATCCGTCCGTTCACCGCGACGTTGGCGTTCGTGCCCACGTCGATGCTGTAGTAGGCGGCGCCGGCGCCCAGGCCGAACACCGTGTTGCCCGAGCCGAGCCACCACTTGTACGAGAGCTTGGCGAAGTCGAGCTTCACGTTGATGTTGGCATTGCCCACCGCGCTGAACGTGCCGAAGCCGCCGAAGGAATCGCTGCCCGCGGCCTGGCCGAAGTAGTCGCGCTTGTAGCGGTAGTAGTCGAACGAGAGGCCATGGCTGTCACCGATCAGCAGGTCGGCCGTGATGCGCGGCATGGTCACGCGGCCGGGCTCCAGGTCGCGCGTGCGCAGCGCGCCGTACGGCGAGCTGACCGATGCGTTGAATTTGGGATCGGCGCTGAAGGCCCCCGCCGAGAAGCTGAAACGGTCCAGCGCGGGCGACGGCTCGGCCCAGGCCAGTGCGGGAGCAAGGAGAAATCCGGCGCCAGCCAATGCGCCCAGCTTCGTCAGCCTTGCAGAGCTGGCAAGCGGGCAGGAGCGGAGCAACAGCATGGAGAGATCCTTAAGAGGAGGAGGAAAAGACAAAAAAATACGCCTCGGGATCGACACGCAATTTGTGTGCGCGCCAGTCTTCCGGGCGGTTGCTCCCTGTTGATGAGCGCCAAGTTAATAGCCCCCTTGCGCAAAGCCCATGCGCCGATTGCCGCTGTGCGTGTAGGACGATGGCGACCCAGGCGTTCGCACACCTCAAAAAGTACTCAAGGTAAGCTTTGGAGATGCCAAAAAGTCTGTCCACCACCACCGGGCCGCAGCGTCTTCTCTATGCCGGCGTGGCGGGCATCGCCGTTGCGGCCATCCCTTGGCCGCTCGACGCCATGGCGCGCGGGCTCGCGGGCTGGTGCACCAGCGCGGCGGTGTTCCTGCTGCTCACGTGGTGGCTGGCCGACACCTTCGATGCGGCGCAGACCCGCAAGCGCGCCCAGTCGCTGGACCAGCCCAACGTGGTGATCCTGGTCTCGATGCTGGTGGTCATTGCGGCGAGCGTGGTGGCCATCGCGATGCTGCTGCAGCAGGTCAAGCTGATGAGCGGGCCGGCGCGGGCAGGCCACATCGCGCTGGGGCTGGTGGCGCTGGTGGGCTCGTGGCTCATGATGCACACGATCTACGCCTTTCACTACGCGCACCGCTACTACATCGACCAGCGCGACGGCTCGCCCGACGGCGGGCTGGATTTTCCGGGCAAGGAAGAGCCGGACTATTTCGATTTTCTCTACTACGCCTACGTGGTCGGCATGACCACGCAGGTGTCCGACGTGCAGGCCACCTCGCGCGAGATGCGGCGCATCACGCTGGTGCACAGCGTGCTCGCCTTCGCCTTCAACATGCTGGTGCTCGCGCTGTCGGTCAACGTGGTCGCGGGGGCGATGTAGCGGCCGCGCCGCCCGCGCGCGGCCACAGCTTCACGATGCCGGTGGAGAGCGCCACGCCGCAGACGATCACGCCCGCGCAGATCAGCATCCATTGCGTGATGTTCTCGCCCAGGAACACGGCGCCGTAGAACACCGCGAACACCGGCACCAGGAAAGTCACCGTGAGCGCGCGCGCCGGTCCCGCATTGGCGATGAGCCGGAAGAACAGGATGTACGCAAGGCCGGTGCATGCGATGCCCAGGGCCAGCAACGCGAGCCAGGCGCGCAGGCTCGGCATCTGCGCGGGCCAGAACCACAGCGCCGGAAGCGCGAGGAACAGCGTGGCCCCGATCTGGCTGCCGGTGGCGGTGGCCAGCGCGGGCACGCCGCCCAGGTAGCGCCGCGTGGCGCTGGCCGCCACGCCGTAGCTGGCGCAGGCGCCGAGGCAGGCCAGCACGGCCCACAGCGCGGCGTTGCCGTTGGCGTCGGCATGCAGGCCCGCGCTGCGGCTTGCCAGCATGGCGACGCCCGCGAAGCCGATGACCAGGCCCACGATGCGCGAGCCATCGGGCCGGTCGCGAAACCAGGCCCAGGCCACCAGCGCGCCGAACATCGGCACCGTGGCATTGATCACCGCCGCCAGGCCGCTGTTGATGGTCAGCAGCGCAAAGCAGAACAGCGCGAACGGAATGCCCGAATTCAGCACGCCGATGGCCATCGACGCCTTCCAGTGCTGCGCCAGCGCCGTGCCGTGGCCGCGCATGAACAGGAGCGGCAGCAGGAACAGCGTGGCCACCGCCACGCGCACCGCGGCCGCCGGCAAGGCGCCGAACTCGGCCGCGCCGATGCGCATGAAAAGGAAGGACGCCCCCCAGAGCGCGCCGAGCAGCACGAGGTCGATGAGCCAGGGCTTGTTGGGCTTGGGCGAGGGAAGGGCGGTGGTGCTGTTGTCTTTTGTTGTCGTGCTCATGGGGTCTTCGCGGTCCTCGGGCGGGCGCGCGCTCTCTATTTCGCTTCGAGTTCCAGCAGTGCGGTCTTGCGGTGGAGCCCGCCAGCGTAACCGGTCAGCGAGCCGTCGGCGCCCAGCACGCGGTGGCAGGGCACGATCACGCTGATCGGGTTGCGCCCCACGGCCGCGCCCACCGCGCGCACCGCGGCCGGGTTGCCCACGTTCGCGCTCAGCGCGCCGTAGGTCATGGTCTTGCCCGCCGGAATGGCGAGCAGCGCCTGCCACACGCTCTGCTGGAACGCGGTGCCGTGCGACAGGTCGAGCTTCACGTCGAAGCTGTCGCGCCTGCCCGCGAAGTAGTCGCGCAGCTGGGCGCCGGCCTCGACCAGCGCGGGATGGTCGTCCTGGGTCTGCCAGCCCGTGGTGTCGGGCCAGTGGCGCTGCCGGTCGAACCAGACGCCTGCCAGGCCTTCGTCAGTGGCCGCCATCGTGATGCCGCCGAGCGGCGTGTCGATGTGCGAGGTGTAGATGACTTTGCTCTTGAACTTCATGGCATTTCAGGCGGAGGCGCCTGCCGTAGTGAGGTTGTTGAAAGGCGCTGCCGCCGCCGACGAGGCTGCAGTGGCGGCAGCGGGAGAGGAGGGCGCCGGCGCATGCCAGGCGCGCAGCACCGCATAGCTGCGCCAGGGCCGCCAGGCCTGCGACGCCTGGCTGGCCGCGCGCTCGGTGCTCACGCCCAGCGCCTTCTGCAGCGCCACGTCGCCCGCGGGAAAGGCGTCGGGCCAGCGCAGCGCGCGCATCGCGATGTACTGCGCGGTCCAGGCGCCGATGCCGGGCAGCGCCTGCAGCGCGGCAATGGTCGAAGGCACGTCGGCGCCCGCATGCAGCGCGAGCCTGCCGCCCGCGACCTCGCGCGCGATGGCCTGCAGCGCGGCCTGGCGCTGGCGCACGATGCCGAGCTTGCCGAGTGCATCGCCGCTCGCGGCCGCCAGTGCCGCGGGCGTGGGAAACAGGCGGTCGAGGCCCTCGATGGGCGTGGCAATGGCTTCGCCGAAAGCCTCCACCAGCCGCGAGCCCAGCGTGCGCGCCGCGGCCACGGTGACCTGCTGGCCCAGCACCGCGCGCACCGCCAGCTCGAAGCCGTCGACCGTGCCCGGCACGCGCAGCCCATCGCCGTGCGGAAAGGCCTCGTGCAGCGCGGCGTTGATGGCCATCGGCTCGGCATCGAGGTCGAGCATGGCGCGTGCGCGGCTGATCACGATCGGCAGCACCGCGGCGAGCGAGTCGCTGACCGACAGCAGCATCTGCTCGCGCTCCATGTCGAAGCGCAGCTGCAGCCAGCCGGCGTGTGCCTGTCCGCCCTGCTGCACGCGCAGCGTGCGGGCCAGCCGAACGAAGGTGGGCGTGCTGCCCTTGGCCGGCTCCTTGCCGTCGGCCGTGGTGGCCAGCTCGACACCGCGCAGCGCGCGCCGCGCGAAGAAGCCGAGCATCGCGCCCACGTCGTAGGGCGGCCGAAAACCCAGCCGCACCTCGATGGCCTTGCCCCCGCCGCCCTCGGCGCCGCCGGCACGCCGCAGCGCGCTCGGATTGAGGCCGTAGTGCTCCAGGAACGCGGCGTTGAAGCGGCGCACGCTCGCAAAGCCGCTGGCCAGCGCCACCTGCGTCATCGGCAGGCGCGTGTCGGCGATCAGCTGCTTGGCGGCCAGCAGGCGGCGCGTCTGCAGGTATTGCAGCGGCGAGACGCCGAACTGCGCCTCGAAGATGCGCCGCAGGTGGCGGTCGCTCACGCCGAGCCGCGCGGCGATCTGCGCCGCGCCCGGACCCTCCTCGGACCAGGCATCAGGCTCGTCGATGAGCCGCGCGGCCTGCAGCGCGAGGATGCGCGAGGCATCTTCGGTCGACCAGCTCGCCGCCCGCGGCGCGAGCTCGGGCCGGCAGCGCAGGCAGGGGCGGAAGCCCTCGGCCTCGGCCTGCGCCGCGTGGCGGAAGAAGCGGCAGTTCTCGCGCCGCGGCAGCTTCACGCGGCAGACCGGCCGGCAGTAGATGCCGGTGGAGGTCACCGCGGTGAAGAAGGAGCCGTCGAAGCGCGCATCGTGCGTCTTCATCGCCAGGTAGCAGGCGTCGCTCTCGAGTGCGTCGGTGGATGCATGTGAGGTAGGCATGGGCAAATGATACGGTTTCGACTCGTTTCAACTGGCCGTTTTCGGACATGTGGGCCCCCAGGCGCTTGCCTACAATGGCCCGTTCTCCAGAACCTACAGGGAATGCCTCTTCATGCAACTCAGTGCGTCGATTTTCAAGGCCTACGACATCCGAGGCGTGGTGCCCGTCACGCTCGATGCCGAGGTCGCGGAAGCGCTCGGCCGGGCCTTCGGCAGCGCCGCCCGCGCCGCCGGTGAAAAGACCGTGGCCGTGGGCCGCGACGGCCGCCTCTCGGGGCCCGCGCTCGCCAAGGCACTGATCAGCGGCCTGGTGGCCACCGGCATCGAGGTGATCGACGTGGGCGCGGTGACCACGCCGATGCTCTACTTTGCGGCCCACACGCTGTGCACGAGCGGCATCCAGGTCACGGGCAGCCACAACCCCAAGGACTACAACGGCTTCAAGATGGTGCTGGCCGGACGCGCCATCTACGGCGACGAGATCCAGGGCCTGCGCAAGGTGATGGAAGAAGGCAGCGCCAGGCTCGCCCCCGGCGGCAGCGTGCGCAAGGTCGACGTGACCGACGCCTACACGAAGCGCATCGTCGGCGACATCCAGCTGGCCCGCCCGCTGAAGATCGTGGTCGATTCCGGCAACGGCATTGCGGGCGCCTCGGCACCGGCCATCTTCCGCGCCATCGGCTGCGAAGTGACCGAGCTGTTCAGCGAGGTCGACGGCAACTTTCCCAACCACCACCCCGATCCGAGCAAGCCCGAGAACCTCAAGGACCTGATGGCCGCGCTGGCCTCGGGCGACGCCGAACTGGGCCTGGCCTTCGACGGCGACGGCGACCGGCTGGGCATCGTCACCAAGGATGGCCAGAACATCTTCCCCGACCGCCAGATGCAGCTCTTTGCGCAGGACGTGCTCTCGCGCGTGCCGGGCGGCACCATCGTGTACGACGTGAAGTGCTCGCAGCGCCTGGCGCCGGCCATCGAGGCCGCGGGCGGCAAGCCGATGATCTTCAAGACCGGCCATTCGCTGATCAAGGCCAGGATGAAGGAAATCGATTCGCCGCTGGGCGGCGAGATGAGCGGCCACATCTTCTTCAAGGAGCGCTGGTTCGGCTTCGACGACGGCACCTATGCGGGCTGCCGCCTGCTCGAGATCCTGAGCAAGACGCCCAATGCGAGCGACACGCTCAACGCGCTGCCCACGAGCTTCTCGACACCCGAGCTCAACGTGAAGTGCGCCGAAGGCGAACCGCATGCGGTGGTCGACAAGCTCGTCGCGCGCGCGAGCTTCGCGGCCCCCGCGGTGGTCTCGACCATCGACGGCCTGCGCGTCGACTGGCCCGACGGCTTCGGGCTCATCCGCGCATCCAACACCACGCCGGTGCTGGTGCTGCGCTTCGAAGGCCAGACCGATGCGGCTCTCAAGCGCATCGAGGCCGAGATGCTCGCGCTCCTCAAGACCGTGAAGGCCGATGCGACGCTGGCCGAAGCGTCGCACTGAGCACCGTGCGTTCGCTGCTGCTGCGCCTCTACGGCGCCTTCACCACCGCCGTGCAACCACTGGTTCGCCGCAAGCTGCGGCGCAGGGCCGAGGCCGAGCCCGGCTACGGCGTGGCCGTGGAGGAGCGCTTCGGCCACTACGACGATGCAACCACCGGCGAGGGCCAGTGCTGGGTGCATGCGGTCTCGCTCGGCGAAACGCGCGCGGCCGCCATCCTGATCGCGGAGCTGCGCAGGCAGTACCCGGGCATACCGATCCTGCTCACGCACGGCACCGCCACCGGCCGCGAAGAGGGCGCCAAGCTGCTCGAACCCGGCGACACGCAGGTCTGGCAGCCCTGGGACATGCCGGGCGCGGTGCAGCGCTTTCTCGACCGCTTCCAGCCGCGCATCGGCGTGCTGATGGAAACCGAGGTCTGGCCCGAGATGGCCGCCGCCTGCGCCGAGCGCCGCATTCCGCTGGTGCTGGCCAATGCGCGGCTCAACGAGAAATCGCTGGCCGCGGCCGAACGCCTCGGCTGGCTCGCGCGGCCCGCGTACTCGGCGCTGGCCGCCGTGTGGGCCCAGACCGAGGCCGACGCGCACCGGCTGGTGTCGCTGGGCGCCAAGGTGGCCGGCATCTACGGCAACCTCAAGTTCGACGCCTCGCCCGACGCGCGCCAGCTGGCCGCGGCCGCGACGCTGCGCGAGCGGCTGCCCAAGCCCATGGTGGTGCTCGCGAGTTCGCGCGACGGCGAGGAGCGCATGCTGCTCGACGTGCTCAGGCGCTTCGGCGCCACGGCGCCTGTGCCGCCAGAGCAGGGCGCCATCCGCTCCATTGCCAAGCGCGTGCACGACGTGCAGTGGATGATCGTGCCGCGCCATCCGCAGCGCTTCGACGAAGTGGCCGCGCTGATCGAGGCCGAGGGCTTTGCCGTGGCGCGCCGCAGCGCCGCGGGCGAGCCGTCCGATGCCGAGATCTGGCTGGGCGATTCGCTCGGCGAAATGGCGCTGTACTACGGCCTGGCCGACGTCGCGCTGCTCGGCGGGAGCTTCGAACCGCTGGGCGGGCAGAACCTCATCGAGCCGGCCGCCTGCGGCTGCCCGGTGGTCATGGGGCCCTCGACCTTCAACTTTGCCGAAGCGGCGCAGCTTTCGCTGGCGGCCGGTGCCTCGCTGCGCGTCGAGAACATGGAGCAGGCGGTCACCGCGGCGCTCAAGCTGGTCGAGAACCCCGAGCGGCGCGCCGCCATGGCCGAGGCCGCGCTGGCTTTCTCGTCATCGAACCGCGGCGCGGCCGAACGCACGGCAGCGGCGGTGCTGGCCATTGCGCAGGCCGCCGATCCGGTGCCGACCGAAGCCGCGCCGCTCGAGGATGCGCGGGCGGAACCCACGCTCGAGTAGCTGCGGGTTGATTCCTCAGCGCACCGGCGGGTTCAGGATGACCGGCGGCGGCGGTGCCGAAGGCATCGTCGGTGCCGGCGGGTTGAACGGCTGCACCGGCACCGGCGGCACCACGGGAATGGGCGGCGGTGTCACGGGCACCGAAGGCGCGGCCTGCGGCCGTTCGCCGGGCGCAGGCGTTGCCGCCGTGCTGCCGTTCTTTGCCAGCGTCGCGTTGATCGCGTTCATGTCGTCGACCGTCAGCGTGCCGTTGGCCTGGCGCAGCTTCAGGTTGCCCAGCAGCACGTTGTAGCGCGCCTGCGCGAGATCGCGCTTGGTCTGGTAGAGCTGGCTCTGCGAATTGAGCACGTCGATGTTGATGCGCACGCCCACCTGGTAGCCGAGCCGGTTGGCGTCGAGTGCGCTCTGGCTCGACGCCTCGGCCGCTTCGAGCGCCTTGACCTGGCCCGCGCCGGACACCAGCCCGAGGTAGGCCGCGCGCGTGGCCTGCGCGACGCTGCGGCGGGTGCCTTCGAGCACGCTGCGCGACTGCTCCTCGAGCGCGAGCGTTTCCTTGATGCGGTTCTCGGTGGCAAAGCCCGCGAAGAGCGGCAGGTTGAACACCACGCCGACCGAGGCGGCATCGATGCGCGTGCCCACGGTGCTGGTGCTGGTGCCCTGCGGATTGCGCGTGACGTTGTAGCCCAGGTTGGCATCGAGCGTGGGCTTGTGGCCGGCTTCGGCCTTGCGGATTTCGAGGCCGGCCACGTCGAGTCCGAGCTGCGCCTGGCGAATGGCCGGGTGCGCCTCTTCGGCCTGGGCCACCCAGGCTTCGATGTTGGCCGGCGTGGCGGTCGGCAGCACCACCGGCTGCGCCAGCGGCACCGGCACGCTGCCCGGGCGGCCGACCAGCTGGTCGAGCACCACCTTCTTGACCTGCAGGTCGTTCTCGGCGGCGATTTCCTGCGCAATGACGAGGTCATAGCGGGCCTGGGCCTCGCGCGTGTCGGTGATGGTGGAGGTGCCGACCTCGAAGTTGCGCTTGGCCGACGCGAGCTGCTCGGCCACCGCCACCTTCTGCGCGCGCACCAGCGTCAGACTGTCCTGGCTCGCGAGCACGTCGAAGTAGGCCTGGCTCACGCGCACGATCAGGTCCTGCTCGGCAATGGTGAGCACCGACTGCGCGATCTCGGCCTGGCGCTTGCCCTGCTCGTAGGTGGCCCAGTTGGCGGGCCGGTACAGCGGCTGCGTGGCGTTGATGCCGATGTTCTGCGTGGTGAAGTCGCGCGGCGTGGTCGTTCCGCGGCCGGGCCCCGTGAGGGTGTCGATGTCCAGGTTGTTGCGCGTGGCACCCGCCGTGAGCCCCACGGCTGGAAGAATGCCGGCCTTGGCCTGTGCGGCGCGTGCCACGCTCGCGTCGTACTGGGCCCGCGCGCCCTGGTAGGTGGCGTCGAAGCCGCGTGCGGATTCGTAGAGTTCGTTCAGTGTCTGGCCTTGGGCCGGCAGTGCGAGCAGGGTGGCAAAGAGACTTGCGAGCGCTGCGGATAGAGGCAAAAGCCTGGGCCTGAAAGGCATTGAACGTCCTTGAAGAAAGAATCAGTAGCGCGGCACGGAGGGGTCGTGCTGTGCCGACCAGGCGTCGATGCCGCCGGCCACGTTGGCGAGTTCGGCAAAGCCGTTCTGGCTCAGGAAGGCCGCCACGCGCTGGCTGCGCGCACCGTGGTGGCAGAGGCACGCGATGCGCTGGCCCTCGTCGAGTTCGGCAAGCCGCGCCGGAATCTCGTTCATCGGGATGGCCACGAGCGTGAAGCCCTGCGGCGCAACGCTGGCCGTCTGCAGCTCCCAGGGCTCGCGCACGTCGAGCAGCACGGGCGGCGCCTCGGGATGCTGCGCAAACCAGGCGGCAAGATCGGCGGGGCGGACTTGGTCGATCATTCGAAGCCGCCGTTCAGAACGAGAAGCGCGAGGGCTCGGGGAAATTGAGCAGCCGCGGCGCCACCGTGTCCCAGGGCTGGATGGTGTCCCACTTGCTTTCGCTGCTGCGGGTGACGAAGTGGGCGCGCATCATCGGCTCCTCGCCCACGATGGCGGCGAGGCGGCCGCCCACCTTGAGCGAGCCGAGCAGGTTCTGCGGAATGCGCGCCACCGAGCCGCTGAGCACGATCACGTCGAAGCTCGGGCCGCTCGGCAGCGGCACCGCGCCATCGGCATTGCGCACCTCGACATTGGCCACGCCGTTCTGGCGCAGCGTCTCGGCGGCGCGGGCGGCCAGCGCGGGATCGATCTCGAGGGACAGCACCTGGGCCGCGCGATGGGCGAGCAGGGCGGCCATGAAGCCCGATCCGGTTCCGATCTCGAGCACCGACTCGTGCTTTTGCACGTGCAGGTCCTGCAGCATGCGCGCCTCGACCTTGGGCGAAAGCATCACCTGGCCGGGAACGGAACCGTCGCCCAGCGGGAGTTCCATGTCGAAGAAGGCCAGCGCGCGGTGGGCGGGCGGCACGTAGTCTTCGCGCCGGATGGCGGCCAGCAGGTCGAGGATTTCCAGATCGAGCACGTCCCAGGGCCGGATCTGCTGTTCGATCATGTTGAAGCGCAGGCGCTCGAGGGTGGGGGTGGGGTTCATGGGAGGCTTTTCCTTGTGGGGCTCAGGACAAACCTTCAATTTTAGGTTGCGCGGCGTGGGCGCGCGGCTGGCCGGCGATGCATTTGCGCGTCATGCGGCGGCTCCGGGCTGCCGGGTGAGGCCGTAAAGCACGGTCTCGGCCTGCGTGGCGAGGTATTTTTCGGGGTCGAGCGAGGTGTCCGCGTCGACGCAGACCATGGCCGAATGCTTCCACAGCATCAGGAAGATCATGGGCGCCACCACCGCGTAGATCGCGTGGTCGATGTCGACCGGCGCGAATTCGCCACGGTCGATGCCGCGCTGCAGGATGCGCCGCAGCAGCGCATGGCCCGGGCGCACCACCTCCTTGCGGTAGAACTCGGCCAGCTCGGGAAAATTGGCGCCTTCGCTCATCATGAGCTTGGTCAGGCCCGAGGCCTTGGTCATGCCCACGCGCTCCCACCAGACGCGCATGCAGTAGCGCAGCATGTCGGCCGTGGTGCCCTCGAAGGCCTCGAACTCGTCGTTCCACTCGGCGAACCGGCCGCCGAGGTTCTCGACCACCACGGCCTTGAAGAGCTCTTCCTTGCTCGGGAAGTAAAGAAAGAGGGTGCCCTTGGAGACGCCCGCGCGCGCCGCCACTTCCTCGGCACGGGTGGCGGCAAAGCCTTTTTCGACGAACAGGTCGAGCGCCGCCGCCAGCAGTTCGCCCGGACGCGCCTCCTTGCGGCGCTCGCGCTTGGCGCGCACCGGGCAGATCTTGTCGGCAAAGAATCGGGGGGTCGGCATGATTTTAATGACTCGCGGGTTAGTAATGTAGTGACCAGCATCCGGCCCGTCAAGCCGCGACAATATCGGGTTCGCTTTTTCCCCACCTGCCGGAGCAGCCATGTCCTCTTCATCGTCGCCCACTGAAACCATCGTGCTCGGCGGAGGCTGCTTCTGGTGCACCGAGGCGGTGTTCGACCGCGTGCAGGGCGTGGTGGACGTCGAATCGGGCTATTGCAACGGCCAGGTCGTCAACCCGAGCTACGAGCAGGTCTGCACCGGCCGCACCGGCCATGCGGAGGTGGTGAAGGTGGAATTCGACCCCGCGGCCATCAGCCTGCGCGAGATTCTCGAGATCTTCTTCGTGGTGCACGACCCCACGAGCCTGAACCGCCAGGGCAACGATGTGGGCACGCAGTACCGCAGCGGCATCTACTACACGAGTGATGCGCAAAAGCAGGTGGCCGAAGAGGTCATCCGCGAGATCGAGGCAAGCAAGACCTACAGCGCGCCCATCGTGACCGAGGTGGCGCCGCTTGCCAACTATTCGGCGGCCGAGGCCTACCACCAGGACTATTTCCTCAACAACCCGAACCAGGGCTACTGCGCCTTCGTGGTCGGGCCCAAGGTCGAGAAGTTCCAGAAGACCTTCGCATCGCGCGTCAAGGCCTGAGCATCCTTTTCGCAGCCCTGCTTCCCGTGCACCTCGCCAGCCCCATCCAGACCCGGTCGATCCTGTCGACCCGCGCGATCGCCGTCGCGCTGATGGTGGCGCTGTGGTTCGCGGGCACGCTGGGGCTGGTGCACCGGACGCTGCACGTGCCCGGGCTGGCGCAGGTCCACGCGGCCGCTTTGGCGGCGCACCCGACGGGCGCGCATGAGCATGCGGCGCACGCCCACGGCATCGGCGACCTGTTCGGCGACCACTCCGACGCCGAATGCCGGCTCTACGACCAACTCTCGCATGGTGCGGGCGCACCCGGCGTGCCGATGGTGGTGCTGCCGGTGCTGCTGCCCTCGGCCACCTTTGCCTACCTGCAGGGCGAGGCCATCGCCCGCTGGGTTGCACTGTTCGACGCGCGCGGCCCGCCTTCCACTCGCTGAATCCCCCTGTGTTCCGGTTGCTGCATCCGCGCCTTGCGGATGCTGGCGATCGCCCCTTGGTTCAACGAGTGTTCATCATGATTCCCAATTTCCGTCGCAACGCCATCGGCGCTGCCGTTCTTTCGCTGGCCTCCTTCGCGGCCATGGCCCAGGCCCAGCCTCAACCCGCGCTCCAGGCGCAGCCCGCCGAAGCGGCCCCGCCGGCCCTGCCGGAGATCGCCGTCACCGGCAATCCGCTGGGCGCGAGCGAACTGATCGCACCCACCACCACGCTCTCGGGCGACAGGCTCCTGATGCGCTCCGAATCGACGCTCGGCCAAACGCTCGACAACCTGCCCGGCGTGAGCAGCAGCTACTTCGGCCCCAATGCCAGCCGGCCGATCATCCGCGGCCTGGACGGCGACCGCATCCGCATCCTGCAGAACGGCGGCGGCGCGCCCGACGCCTCGTCGCTGAGCTACGACCATGCGGTGCCGATGGACGCGCTGGTCACCGAGCGCGTCGAGGTGCTGCGCGGCCCGTCGGCGCTGCAGTACGGCGGCAGCGCGGTGGGCGGCGTGGTCAACGTGATCGACAACCGCATTCCGAGCGAGCCGATCAACGGCTTCGGCGGCCGTGCCGACCTGGGCTTTTCCACCGGCAACAAGGAAAAGAACGGCGGCGTGGTGCTCGAAGGCGGCAACGACCGCTTCGCGCTGCACGTCGATGCGTTCAACCGCGACTCCAAGGATGTCTCGGTGCCCATCGACCTGGAATGCAGCAAGCCCGGCCGGCCCTGGCTCGCGCGCAAGATCTGCAATTCGGCCAACGAGGCGCATGGCGGCGCGGTGGGCGGCACGCTGTTCTTCGACCAGGGCTGGATCGGCGCCTCGGCCAGCACCTACCGCAGCACCTACGGCACCGTGGCCGAGGACGACGTGACCATCGGCATGAAGTCCGACCGCCAGGCCATCGAAGGCGAGTGGCGCCCGGGCGGCTTCATCAGCAGCATCCACGCCAAGGCCAGCCACACCAACTACCGCCACACCGAGTACGAAGGCCGCGAGGCCGGCACCACCTTCTCGAACCTGAGCAACGACCTGCGCATCGAGGCGCGCCACCAGAAGATCGGCAACTTCGAGGGCCTGGTCGGTTTCAGCAGCGAGAGCAACCGCTTTGCCGCGGACGGCGCGGAAGCCTTTGCGCCGCACAGCCGCACGCGCTCGAATGCGCTGTTCCTGTACGAGGAACTCGGCACGTCGTGGGGCCGGCTGAGCTTTGGCGCGCGCACCGAGAAGGTCCGCGTCAGGTCGCTCGGCTATCCCGACGATCCGACCGTGACGCGCTTTGCCATTGGCGAACGCAGCTTCAATCCGCACAGCGCGGCCGTGGGCGCGCTGGTCAACCTGGCGCCGCAGTGGCAGCTCACCTCGAACCTGGCCTACACCGAGCGCGCACCGAAGGACTACGAACTGCTCGCCAACGGCCCGCACGTGGCAACGGCGGCCTGGGAGGTCGGCAACCCGGACCTCGACAAGGAAAAGTCGGTCGGCTTCGACCTTGGCGCGCAATGGAAGTCGGGCGCCAACACGGCCCGCGTCAACGCCTACGTCACGCGCTTTCGCAACTACATCGGCCTGACGGCATCGGGCCGCACGCTCGACGAAGAAGGCCAGGTGGTGACCGACCCCGAAGCCACCGACACGCTGGCCGAGTACCTCTACAGCGGCGTGCGCGCGCGCTTCACCGGCATCGAGGCGAGCGGCAACCTGCGCCTCCTGGGCACCGACGGTTTCGGGCGGCTGGCCGATGCCGCGACGCTGGACCTCGAATGGCGCGGCGACGTGGTGCGCACCAAGAACCTCGACACCGGCGAGCCGCTGCCGCGCATCGCGCCGTTCCGTGCGGGCGCGACGCTGGCCTACGGCAACGGCCCCTGGAGCGCACGCTTCGGCTTCGACTACAACGCCGCGCAGCGCCACGTGCCGAGCGTCGGCGCGCGCGAGACCGATGCCTACACGCTCTGGAATGCCTCGATCGCCTACCGCATGAAGGTGCAACGCGCCAACCTCACCTGGTATGCGCGCATCGACAACATCACGAACAAGCTGGCCTACAGCCCGACCTCGATCCTGACGACGACGGTGTACCCCAACGCGCCGCTGCCGGGGCGCTCGCTGAAGGTCGGCCTGCGCGTGACCTTCTGAACGAACCCGCCGGCGTTGCCTGCAGGCAAGAGGCTATCCTCGGCGGGTGAATTCGTTCGTCATTTCTTCGCTGCTGCCGGTCGTCGTCCTGATCGCGGCAGGCTACCTGGCCGGCCGGCGCCGCTGGATCGGCGGAACCGCCGTCAAGGACCTTTCCAACCTGATCTTCCTGCTGCTTGCGCCGGCGCTGCTTTTCCGCGCGATGAGCACGGTGCACGTGCAGGAGCTGAGCCTGAAGCCCGTGGCGGCGTATTTCATCGCCTCGGGCCTGCTGTTCGCGGGCACGCTGGCGCTGCGCGGCTTCAACCGCACGGCGGCCGTCATTGCGCTGGCCAACACCTACAGCAACACGGTGATGATCGGCATCGTGCTGGTCGGCCTGGCCTATGGCGAGCAGGGCATGGTGGTGCTGCTCACGCTGATCTCGCTGCACTCGCTGGTGCTCCTGACCAGCGCCACGGTCGTGCTCGAACTGGCGGTGGCGCGGGAGCATGCGCAGCGGGACGGGCACGAGAAGCGCCCCATGGCGCGCACCGTGCTGCGCGCACTGCGCAACGCCATCATCCACCCGGTGCCGATGCCGATCATCGCGGGGCTGCTGTTCGCGCAGACCGGGCTTGCGATGCCCGATTTCCTCGACAAGCCGATCCAGCTGCTCGGCCAGGCCTTCGGTCCGGTGGCGCTGGTGATGGTGGGCATCACGCTCGCGCTGACGCCCGTCGGGCGGCACTGGCGCGAAGCGACGGTGCAGGCGCTGGTGAAGAACCTGCTGCATCCGCTGCTGGTGGCCGGCATCGGCTGGCTGCTGGGCGTGCGCGGCATACCGCTCACCGTGATGGTGGTGGCGGCGGCGCTGCCGATCGGCGCCAACGTCTTTCTCTTTTCGCAGCGCTACCGCACATCGGAAGACCTGGTCACGGCCAGCGTCGCGGTGTCGACGGTGCTCGCGCTCGCGACGCTGACCCTGGTCATGACGCTGGTGCAGTGGCTGCCTTGAGACTCTCATAGCGTTGACGGGCCCTATGCCATTCGGCAGGGTGGCCATTTGGCGAGATGGCGAGCGGCGCCTCTCGCTCTACATTTGCCCGCTGATGATTTACCCGCCGCGGTCTTCGCCGTTTTCCGCCATGGCGCCGATTGCGATGGTGATCGCGCTGTGCGGCGGCGCCATGCCGGCGGCCGCCGATACGAAGCCGTGCCGGACGCCCTGCCTTTCAGCCGCCGTGCCGCGCGAGCCGGCGCCGGCTGCGGCCAGCCCGGTGGAGCCGAAGCCTGCCCCGGCTCCGAAGCCGAGCGCCAGGCCGAAGCCGCAGGCGGTTGCCGTGGCTGCGCCGCCGACGGCGGAAGCGGAGAAGGCCCCGGCCCCGAAAAGGCCGCCGCCCTCCAGGCGCTGCAGCGAAATCAACATGCGCGCAGCGGTGGGGGAGCCGCTGTCGGACGAAGACATGAAGATCCTGAGGAGCCAATGCTGATGACGAAGACCACCCAACCGATCCGCACGGCCCTGCGCGCGCTCGCGCTGTCGTGCGCCGCGCTGCTGTGCGCCGCCTGCGCGCACCGGCCGGCGCCGGGCAATGCCATGCCTTTCGAGCAGGCCGTCAACCAGGCGGTGGACGACCTGATCGTGCAGACGCAGAAGCTGCCGGCCTTCCTGGCCAAGGTGGAGTCGTCGATCAAGCAGAGCCGCATCGTGATCGACCCGCTGCTCGAGGGCGCGAGCGGCCAGCAGACCGAGGTCACGCGCGTGGCCGAGCAGCGCATCGTGCAGCGCATGCAGTCGCAATTCAGGCAGTTCACCGTCACGCCCTTCAACAACGCCGAGATCGAGCGCGCGCAGTACGTGCTCAACGGCACGCTGGTGCGCGACAAGGATTCGGCCGATGGCCGCTACCGGCTGAACCTGGCGCTGACCGAGATCAAGAGCGGCATGGTCATTGCGCAATCGGTGGCGCGCATCAGCGATGCAACGCTCGACACGCGCCCCACGGCCTTCTTCCGCGACAGCCCGGTGAACGGCAAGGACCGCGGCGTGGAAGGCTACATCCGCACCGCCGAGACGCAGCCCGGGCAAGCTGCCGATGCGCTCTACCTGGAGCGCCTGCCCACGTCGACCGTGCTGCAGGAAGCCACCGCCGCCTACGAGGCCGGCCGCATGAGCGAGGCGCTCAGCCGCTACGAGGCCGCGTCGCGCCGGCCCGACGGCCAGCAGCTGCGCATCTACAGCGGCCTGTATCTCACGCAGGCCAGCCTCGGCCGGACGGCCGATGCGGAGAAGACCTTCGGCACCCTGGCGCGGCTCGGGCTCGAAACCAACAACCTGAGCGTGAAGTTCCTGTTCAAGCCCGGCTCGACCGATTTCCTGGCCGACCCGAAGATCAGCGCCGCCTATCCGATGTGGCTGCGGCAGATCGCGCGCCAGGCGGCGCAGATCGATTCCTGCGTGGTGGTCACCGGCCACACGAGCCGCACCGGCTCGGAGTCGGTCAACGAGCGCCTGTCGCTGCAGCGCGCGCTCAGCGTGAAGACCCGGCTGGTGGGCGAGGCGCCGCCGCTGTCGAAGAAGCTGCGCGAGTCCGGCATGGGGTTCCGCGAGAACATCGTGGGCACGGGTGCCGACGACGCCAGCGATGCGCTCGACCGGCGCGTCGAGTTCAAGGTCGCGCCCTGCGAGGCTTGACCAGGCTCAGGGCGCCAGCCGCTCGCGCACCCAGTCGGCGCCTTCGAGCCGGTAGCGCAGCCGGTCGTGCAGGCGGCTCTTGCGGCCCTGCCAGAATTCCCAGCGGTCCGGCACCAGGCGGTAGCCGCCCCAGTGCGGCGGGCGCGGCGGCGACAGCAGGTGCCTGGCGGCGGCCACGGCCGCGTTCTTGACCAGCACGTCGCGGCCGCTGATCACCTCGCTCTGCGGGCTGGCCCAGGCGCCGATGCGCGAATCGAGCGGGCGGCTCGCAAAGTAGGCGTCGCTCTCCTGCGCGCTCGCCTTTTCCACCCGGCCCTCGATGCGCACCACGCGTTCGAGCTCGACCCAGTGGAACTGCAGGGCCGCGTACGGGTTGCCCGAAAGCTCGCGGCCCTTGCGGCTTTCGTAGTTGGTGTACCAGACGATGCCGCGCGCGTCATAGCCCTTGATGAGCACGATGCGGCTCGAGGGCCGCAGGTCGCCGCCCACGGTGCACAGCGTCATCGCGTTGGGCTCGGGCACCTGCGCGTCGATGGCTTCGCCGAGCCAGCGCTCGAACTGCCTGAGCGGATCGTCGGCGCTGTGGGTTTCGCCGAGTTCGGCGCGCTCGTAGCTCTTGCGCAGCGCGGCCAGCGCTTCGCTGGTGGGAGGGGAAGAGGAAGAACTCATGCCGGCATTGTTGCGCATGCGCCGCCGCCGCAAGGCACCGCGGGGCATTCCGCGCACATACTCGGCGCATGGCGACAAAGGCGAATTCCCCGTGCGTGATCGTGCTGGCCTCGGGCCGCGGCGAGCGCTTCATCGCGGCCGGCGGCACGGGCCCCAAGCTGCAGGCGCTGCTGGCGGGCAAGCCGCTGCTCGAACGCACGCTGGACGCGGTGCGCGCGAGCGGCCTGCCGTGGCGGCTCGAAGACGCGGGCCACCCGGGCATGGGCGACTCGATTGCCGCCGCGGTGCGCGCCACGCCGGATGCCGCCGGCTGGCTCATTCTTCCGGGCGACCTGCCGCTGGTGCGCCCCGAGACGCTGCGGGCCGTGGCCGGCGCGCTGGCCGGCCGGGCGCGCGCGGTGCAGCCGCAATACAGGGGCGAGCGCGGCCATCCGGTGGGCTTCTCGGCCGGCTGCGGCGCGCAGCTCGCGGCGCTCCAGGGACCGCTGGGCGCATCCTCCATCCTGAAGGCGATGCGCGCCATCGATGCGGTGGCCGAGCTCGTGGTGGACGACGTCGGCATCGTGACCGACATCGACACGCCCGAGGCCCTGGCCGCTGCCGAGGCGCTCTGGCTCGCGCGCTTCCCGGGCTAGCGCCGCGCGATCACCGCGCAGGCGGTGCGCGGGCCGGAGTTGCCGGCCGGCTGGGTGGTGAAGTCGTCGCGGTCGCGGTGCACCACGAGCGCGCGGCCCACCACGTTGTTGGCAGTGCCTTCGGTCAGCGAGATCGAGTGGACGTCGACGCTGAAGCGGGCCACGCCGCTGCCGTCGGCCACCAGGCTCGGCAGTTCGCCGGCATGGCTGCCCGGCGCGCTGAACTTGCCGTGCGTGCCGCCGGCGGGATTGAAGTGGCCGCCCGAGGCGTTGCCGTTGTCGCCGCAGTCGCCCTTTTCGTGGATGTGGAAACCGTGCTCGCTGCCCGGCGCCAGGCCGCGCACCTCGCCGGCCACGCGCACGCCATGGTCCAGCGCGGTGAAGATCACCGTGCCCCGCGTGGGGTTGGGCGAGATCGCGGCGGTGGGCATCAGTTCGGCAGCCGCGCTCGGCTTGCCGCCCATCATGCTGCCGCAGGCCGAAAGCAGGGCGCTGGCGAGAAGGGCGGTGCCGGTGGCGGCGAGAAGGCGATGGTTCATGGATTTTCCTTGGACGGTCCGGAGGATTGTTGGGGAAGGGGGGACGAAGAATTTTTGTCCGGAGACCCTGGAACATATACCGGAGGCTGTGGCGTCCCGCAATCGGCCGCCGCCGCGGCCTGTGCCTGGCGCTCCTGTTCCTCCTGCCGCTCGTGCGCCAGCGCGACCAGCCGCGCCAGCGCCGCATCGTGGATCGAATGGCGGCGCAGCTCCAGCAGGGTCTGGCGCGCGTAGTCGAGCGAGCTGCCGTAGCGGCCCACGGCATGCGTGAAGATGTGGCGGTAGCGCTCGTCGCTGAGCTCGCCGGTGAAGTTGGGGCTGCGCCTGGAGAGCGTGAAGGCCAGCGCGCGCACCGGGCCTTCGGGCGTGTTGCACTTGAGCCACCGCGGGTCGTACACGCCGGTGGGCATTTCGCGCAGCCAGAGCCTGCGCAGCGTGTCGAGCCCGTGGGCCGACGGCACGCGGAACACCATGCCGCGGCAGCTGCCGCCCGACAGCAGGCCGAAGACGAGGCCGGGCGTCTGCACGCTGCCGCGGTTGATGCGGCTCCACATCTTGAGCGCGCGATGCCAGCCGTGCACCGAGGCCGGGCGGCGCTCCGCAAAATCGAACTCGGGCCGCCAGATCAGCGAGCCGTAGCCGAAGAGCCACAGGTCGTCGCGCCCGCCCCAGTCGGCAATGGCCTGTTCGAGCATGGGCTGCGGGTCGCGCAGCGGCCTGGGCATCGGGTCCAGGCCCGGCGGTCCGGGATCGGGTGCGGGGCCGGAGGGGCCGCCGCCTACAATTTCGCGATCATGGTTCACCGCACCATTATTTACCGGCCTCTTTCTTCTTACGGAGTACGACCCCTCATGAGCGACGACGACAGCCAGCAAAACTTCATCCTCGGATTTCTCCTGGCACTGATCGCGCTGGTGATTTTCTTCGTGTTGGGCATCGTGCTCTGGCACAAGAACCATGGCGCGGCGCCGGCTGCCATGCCTGCCGTCGCCGTGGCTGCGGCGGCCGCAGGGCCGGCCACCCACACCACGGTGGCGGAGGTGACCGAGACGGTGACGGTCGTCATTCCCGACGGGGCCAGCATCCGCGTGGCCGACGGCGTGGTGAATTTCTACTTCGCCACCGGCAGCGCCGACCTGGCGCCCGGCGCGGCCGAGGCGCTGGCCGCCGTCATCAAGGGCGTGGAGAGCGGCCGCAAGGCCGTGGTCTCGGGCTTCCATGACACCACCGGCGACGCGGCCATCAACGAGCAGCTCGCCAAGAAACGCGCTGAAACAGTCCGTGACGTGCTGGTGGGCCTGGGCGTGCCGGCCGGCAAGGTCGACCTGCAGCGGCCCGCCGTCACCGCCGGTTCGGGCAACGACGCCCAGGCGCGGCGCGTCGAAGTCAAGCTGGTCGACTGAGCCAGCCGCGGGCCCTTGCGGCCCGCCAATCCGTATTGCCGGGGTGCGGATTTCCATCGGCCTCGGCCGCGGGGTCTTGGTACCATTGACTTCCACGTCGAAGGTCGCAAAAGCGACAGTGGCCAGAGGCCGGCAGCGCGACCGAAACCATCCCCATGAGCACACATCCCACCGTCCTTGACGTTACCGATCGCATTCGCGAGCGCAGCCAGGGGCCGCGCAGCGCATACCTCCGGCGGCTCGCGGAAATCCGCAACCGCGACAGGGGTTCCGACCGCATGGGCTGCGCCAACGTCGCGCACGCCGTGGCCGGCATCCCGGCCAACGACAAGTTCAAGGTGGTGACGGAGCGCGCGCCCAACATCGGCATCGTCACCGCCTACAACGACATGCTCTCGGCCCACGCGCCGTACCAGGGCTACCCCGACATCATCAAGCAGGAGGCGCGCAGCCTCGGCGCCACCGCTCAGGTGGCCGGCGGCGTGCCCGCCATGTGCGACGGCGTGACCCAGGGCACGCCCGGCATGGAGCTGAGCCTTTTCAGCCGCGACGTGATCGCCATGGGCACCGCGATCGCGCTCACGCACGACATGTTCGACGGCGCGCTGCTGCTGGGCGTGTGCGACAAGATCGTGCCGGGCCTTTTGATCGGCGCGCTGCACTTCGGCCACCTGCCCACGGTGTTCGTGCCCGCCGGCCCCATGCCCTCGGGCCTGTCGAATAACGAAAAGTCGAAGGTGCGCGAGCAGGCGGCACAAGGCCTGGTCGGCCGCCAGGGCCTGCTCGACGCCGAGATGGCGGCCTACCACACCATGGGCACCTGCACCTTCTACGGCACCGCCAACAGCAACCAGATGCTGCTCGAGGCCATGGGCCTGCACGTGCCCGGCACCGCCTTCATCCAGCCCGGCGACGCCATGCGCGAGACGCTCACGCGCGAGGCCGTGCGCACCGTGCTGGGCCGCGCGGGCGAGGCGAAATTCAGTTGCCCCCCCATCGGCGAAATGGTCGATGAGCGCTGCATCGTCAATGCCATGGTGGCGCTGCTGGCCACCGGCGGCTCCACCAACCACCTGATCCACTGGGTGGCCGTGGCGCGCTCGGCCGGCATCGTGATCGACTGGGACGATTTCTCCCGGCTCTCCGACGTGATCCCGCTGCTGACGCGCGTCTATCCCAACGGCAGCGCCGACGTGAACGCGTTCCAGGCCGCGGGCGGCCCGGGCTTCGTGATCGGCGAGCTGCTCGACGCCGGCCTGATGCACGCCGACGTGCTCACGGTGCGTGCCGGCGGCATCCGCGAATTCGCGAACATTCCCTCCCTTGCGCAGGACAAGCGCCTGGCCTGGACCTCCGCCGCGCCTTCCAAGGACGAAGCCGTCGCGCGGCCCGTGGAGAACCCCTTCAGCGCGACCGGCGGGCTGAAGCTGCTCAACGGCAACCTGGGGCGCAGCGTGATCAAGGTGTCCTCGGTGCCCGACGACCGCCACGTGATCGAGGCGCCGGCGCGCGTCTTCGATTCGCAGGCTGCGCTGCACCAGGCCTTCACCGCCGGCGAGCTGGAGCGCGACGTGGTCTGCGTGGTGCGCTGGCAGGGGCCGCAGGCCAACGGCATGCCCGAGCTGCACAAGCTCACGCCGCCGCTGTCGGTGCTGCAGGGCAAGGGCTTTCGCGTGGCGCTGGTCACCGACGGCCGCATGAGCGGCGCCTCGGGCAAGGTGCCCGCGGCCATCCACGTTTCTCCGGAAGCCGCCGCGGGCGGCCCGCTCGCCAAGGTGCGCGACGGCGACGTCGTGCGCCTGGACGCCGTCGCGGGCACACTGGCGGTGCTGGTGCCCGACGACGAATGGGCCGAACGCGAGATCGCCAAGCTGCCCGAGGCCCAGCGCATCGCAGACAGCCACGGCCTGGGCCGCGAGCTGTTCGCTGGCATGCGGCGCAATGCGCTGACGGCGGAAGAAGGCGCATGCTCGTGGCTGTGAACATTGGAGCAATGAAATGACAGACAAACTCACCGCACTCGAGGTCATGCGCGATGCACCGGTCATTCCGGTGATCGTGCTGCACGACGTGAAACATGCCATCCCCCTGGCGCGCGCGCTGGTGGCCGGCGGCATCCGCATGCTCGAGGTCACGCTGCGCACGCCGCAGGCGCTCGAATGCATCGAGGCCATTGCCAGGGACGTGCCCGAGGCCGTGGCCGGCGCGGGCACCATCCGCAGCGCGGCCGATGCGCAGGCCTCGGCGCTGGCCGGCGCGAAGTTCGGCGTGAGCCCGGGCTATACGCGCGCAGTGGGCAAGGCCTGCCACGACCTCGGCCTGCCGCTTCTGCCCGGCGTGGCCACCGGCAGCGAGATCATGACGGCGCAGGAAGACGGCTACACCGAGCTCAAGTTCTTTCCCGCGCTGCAGGCGGGCGGCATTCCCATGCTGAAGGCGTGGCAGGGCCCGTTCGGCGACGTGAGCTTCTGCCCGACCGGCGGCATCCATGCCGACAACGCGGCCGAGTTCCTGGCGCTCTCGAACGTGGCCTGCGTGGGCGGCTCGTGGATCGTGCCGGCGGACGCCATCCGCAACGGCGACTGGGCGCGCATCGAACAGCTCGCACGCGCCGCGAGCCAGCTCTCACGCTGAGCCGATCATGCGTGCGGATTTCGACGCCAGTGACCTGAAGGTCATTGCCTTCGACGTTTTCGGCACCGTGGTCGACTGGCACAGCGGCATCGCGGCCGAGGCCGAGCGCGCATTGCCCGGTGTCGACGGCGCTGCCTTTGCGCTGGCCTGGCGCGCGGGCTACCAGCCCGCCATGAAGTCCGTGATGGAGCGCATCGCGGCGGGCGAGGGCGGCTTCACGCTGCTCGACGAGCTGCACCTGAGCATGCTCGAACAGGTGCTGCACGACTTCAGCCTGGCCGACCGGCTCGACGGCGCCGCCAAGCGCGATCTCAGCCGCGCCTGGCACCGCCTGCCCGCGTGGCCCGACGCGGTGGAGGGGCTCACGCGCCTCAAGAAGAAGTTCACCATCTGCACGCTCTCCAACGGCAACATTGGCCTTTTGACCGAAATGGCCAAGCGCGCCGGCCTGCCCTGGGACTGCGTGCTGTCGGCCGAGGTGTTCAAGGCCTACAAGCCCGACCCACGCACCTACCTTGGCGTGGCGGGCGTGTTCGATGCGACGCCGGGGCAGGTGATGCTCGCCGCGGCGCACCACGACGACCTGGCGGCGGCGCGCACCTGCGGCCTCAAGACCGCCTACATCGAGCGGCCCCACGAATTCGGCCGCGCCCAGCCGAAGGACGTTTCGCCGAATCCGGACAACAACCTGCACGCGCGCGACATCAGGCAACTGGCCGATCTGCTCGGCTGCTGAACCCTCGTCGCGTCGCGCGCGGCGCCGTCACCTCGCCCTGGCCGCGCTGAAGGATTTCGCGGACTTGATCATTCCCCGCATCATCTGCGTGAGCGGGAACTCCACGAAGCGGTAGACCATGTGCGACGCCCAGATCGACGCGATACAGATCGCAACGGAAATGGCGAGGATCTGAGGCACCGAGGTGAAGCCCAGCAGTTTGACCGTGAGAGGGATGGCAACCAGGATGAACGGGTGGAACAGGTACAGCGAGTAGGAGCTGTCCCCGATGGCCAGGATCACGCGCAGCCTGGCCCAGAACGATCCGAGCGATACCAATCCGAAGAAAATCATTGCGGAGGGAATTGCCAGCGCAAATCCCCGGAGTTCGCTGCTGCCAAGGCCTTCCGAAATGGCCAGGTGCGCAAGAAATGCCCCGGCGGCCATCAGGACGATGGACACCGGCGCGCTCTGCCGGATCAGCCCTTTCTTGAACGCCACGCCAATGGCCACGCCGAATGCGAACTCCAGGAACAATGAAAAATTCATGACCTTGTAGTCGAGGCCGGAAAGCAATCCAATGAACGATGCCGCGGCCAATACCAGGCACGCGAGATAGGCGTTCCTTGGCCTGGCGGTCGGCAATGCGACCAGCGCCCACAGGCCGTAGAAAATGATTTCGTAGGTGAGCGTCCATCCGTTGTTGACCAGGTACGGGGCGGACGTGGGCCACAGGAAGAACGAAGCGGCAATGTCGGTGGGCTCCTGGGCATTGCTGTTGATCAGCTTCGGCGCAAGCATGAAGACCGCCAACGCCAGCAAGGACAGTCCCCAATAAAGGGGAAACACCCGGATGATCCGCTTCTCCATGAATTCCACGTGGGTCATGGTCTTGTTGGCCGTGACAAAGTAGATGATGAAGCCGCTGATCATGAAGAAGATATCGACCCCGATGATCCCGAAATCGAACAGCGGAATGGCGCCGCCGGAAAGCGCATGGGCTTTCTGCGCCGCGTGATGAATCACGACCAGCAGCGCGGCAATGCCTCGGCCTGCCTGAATGGATTCGACGTACTGTGGCTGGTCCACCGCAATGGATTGGGATTTCACGAAATTCGATCCTGACGAGTGGGGCGGACAAAGAGCGGGTTGCTCGAAATGGCGGCGGCCTGCCTGCGCCGCAGCAGCCTTTTTTCGGCCAGCTCGGTTTTCTGCGCCAGTGCCATGGCCGAAAAGACGAGCGGACTCACAATGGCGAAGTGGCGCGCAAACGAGCCGAAGTCAGGCTCGAACACCCCCTCGATGATGAGGAAGGACAAAGGCGCAAGGGCCACCTTGCCGGCCTGGATCAGGTTCCTGTTGCCCGACTTCGCGCCCTCGACGATGACTTTCACCATCCACACGAACGTGAAAGGCATGATCGAGATGAACGCCAATTGGCTGACCGAGCCAAAGCGCAGAAGCTCGAGCGGAAAAGCCAGGCGGAAGAAGGTGATCGTGGCGTTGAGCGCCTGCAGCAGCGCATTGTCGGAAGCGATGACCGCCTCGATGACCGTCCGCGATCCTTCGGCGCCGACTTCCCGGTTCTCATTGACCGTTGCGCGGGCAAAGTCCAGGGTGGCGCCCAGTGCGATCTGGAAGGTCAGCGCAAGCGCGATATAGACCAGGACGATGATGACCAGGAGCCTGAATACGGTGAGCTGCTTTCTTATCAAGCGCAGCCCGAGCCAGACGGCGCTGACCAGCAGCCAATACTTTCTGACCACCCACCCGTAGATCGTCGACGACAGGAACCACGTCAGCCCGAACCCGCTGTGCTGCGCCGCCATCACCGAAAGCAGCACCACGCAGGCCGACAGCATGTCCTTGGAAAGCACCGAAAGGAAAATGGCCCTGATAAATCCCCAGCCGAGCGAGACGAAAAATACGCCAAGGGGAATTCGGCTGAATTGGAGTATGGGGATGACGGTGAGCGTGACGCTCAGAAAGGCGCCGGCAATGGGCGCCGTCTTGGCGCTGAGCCCGGCCGACTCCAGCAGGAATGCGCTGCAGGCGTAGGAGTTTCTTTCCTCGATCGTGGTGGAGGTGAGCTGGCACAAATCGGCGCCGAAGAAACTCAATAGCGTTTCTTCGTCCGGAAAATTCTGGGCCGCCGTGTCGTGGTAGAGAAACGGAATGACGCCGACGATCAGGGCGGAAAAGAAAAAGATGATCAGCGATATGGCCGGATCAATAGGCTTGCCGCGTATGCTCAGAATCGTCAATTTTCATTCCGCTTGGAAGAAAGCGCTCATGTAGAAAATAGTTCAAGGAATAAGGAGCATTCGGCGCCGCGTCCGAATGGACGATCTTGCTGAACTGTGAAGCTCTTCGATCGCGATTCCGGGTATCAGAATGTGATGCGTCCTGCATCAGCACTACCCCTTGAAAATACCAGCAAAGAATATGCCGATCGCCTTTAAAAGGTGATCATTTGTATCCTCAATTCAGCGGCCGCGAAGCGCTGATGGCGGCGCCGGGCGCGGGCGCCGCGGGGCCCGGCTAGGACGCGCGCAGGGCGTCGGAACCGGCGGGGCTGCCGTCGCCGGAAGCCTTTGCCTTGTCCTGGATGAGCTCGATCTTGTAGCCGTCGGGATCGGTCACGAAGGCGATCACCGTGGTGCCGCCCTTCACGGGCCCGGCTTCGCGCGTGACGTTGCCGCCGGCGGCCTTGATCTTTTCGCAGGCCGCGTAGGCGTCGGGCACGCCGAGCGCGATGTGGCCGTAGGCCGTGCCGAGTTCGTAGCTTTCGGTGCCCCAGTTGTAGGTGAGCTCGATCTCGGCCTGCCCGGGGTTGCCGCCGCCGTAGCCGACGAAGGCGAGGCTGTATTTGTACTCCGGGTTCTCCGAGGTGCGCAGCAGGCTCATGCCAAGCACCTGGGTATAGAAATCGATCGAACGCTGGAGGTTGCCGACGCGCAGCATGGTGTGGAGGAGTCGCATCTCGTGGGATCTCTGTTGTTGCGGGGGGAAGAATTCCATTGTCGGCGCTAGGCGAGCGCGAGCAAGTGCGCCTCGTGCTTGCGCAGGAATTCGCGCAGGTGCTGCGGATACTCCGGCACCACCGCGCTCTGCACGCTCGGCCGCGCCGCCAGTGCCTTGCGCCACGCATTCACCTTGGGCAGGGCATCGAAGATGTGCGAGTTGCTGATCTCATCGAACACCTCGAAGTAGCGAAAGATCGGCGCGAACACCGCGTCGACCAGGCTGAAGTTCTTGCCTGCAAAGTAGGGGCCGGCGCCCAGCGCGGCTTCGACGCGCTCGAACTTGGCGGCAAGGGCCAGGCGCTTCTGCTCGAACACTTCGGCGTCGCGCGTGGTCTCGTAGCCCCACAGGTCGCCCAGGATGGCCGAGCCGAACTCCATCCACGCGCGATGCTCGGCGCGGGTGAGCGGATCTTCGGGATGCAGGCGCGGGCCGGGCTGGGTTTCTTCGAGGTACTCGCAGATCACATTGCTCTCGAACAGCACTGCTTCGCTGCCGCCGGGCCGCTGAAGCCGCAGCAGCGGCACCTTGCCCAGGGGCGAGATGGCAATGAACCAGTCCGGCTTGTTCGCCAGGTCGATCACCACGCGCTCGAAGGGCACGTTCTTTTCGGCCAGTGCGATGGCGGCGCGCTGCACATAGGGGCACAGCAGGTGGCTGACGAGGGTGAGGGGCTTGTTGGACATGGCGTGGGCGCTCCGGAAAAGTTGCAGTTGGGATCGCGGCAATTCTTGCGGCCCCGAACAACCTTTTCCCGAAAAGCCCATTCGCCGAACGGGCGCCCTGTGCTATTTGGCAGTGGTGTCCAGCCAGTGCGTGATGCGGCCGCCGTGCATCACGCCGATGCGGTCGGCCATGGCATGGGCCTCGGCCTCGTTGTGGGTGACCAGGATCGCGGTCTGCCCGGCGCGCCGGAGGATGCCGCGCACCTCGGCCGTGAGGCGCTCGCGCGTGCCGCCGTCGAGGTTGGAGAACGGCTCGTCGAGCAGCAGCAGTTCGGGCGAAGGCGCCAGTGCGCGGGCGAGCGCAATGCGTTGCTGCTGCCCGCCCGACAGTTCATGCGGAAAGCGCTCTCCGGCATCGGCCAGGCCCACCAGCGCCAGCATCTCGGCCACGCGGGCCTGCTGCTGCGCACGGCTCGAGCGGCGCAGGCCGAAGGCCACGTTCCGGCTGGCCGAGAGATGGGGAAACAGCGCGTACTCCTGGAACATCATGCCCACGCGCCGCTGCTCGGGCGGCAGGTGCACCTGGGTGGAGGAGAGCAGCACGTCGCCGAGCCGGATGGCGCCCGCGCGCAGCGGCTCGAAGCCCGCGATCGCCCGCAGCACCGTGGTCTTGCCGCAGCCCGAGGGGCCGAACAGGCAGGCGATCTCGCCGGCGCGCAGCGAAAGCGAGAAGTCGTTGACCACGGCATGCAGGCCGCGCGGCGTTTCGTAGGCGAGCTGGATCGATTCGATGGAAAGAGGGGAACTCATTGTGTCTCTGCGGCTGGCGTGCCCAGTTGGTTGCGCGCCAGCAGCACCACCGGCAGCAGGCCGGCCGCCACGATGGCGAGCGCGGCAATCGCGCCTTCTTCATACGTGCCGCGGGCGGCCTCGGCATAGAGCCAGGTGGCCAGCGTGTCGAAATTGGCCGGCCGCAGCAGCAGCGTGGCCGGCAGTTCCTTCATGGCATCGACGAAGACCAGCAGCGCGCCCGTGGCAATCGCGGGCTGCAGCAGCGGCAGGTGCACGCGCCGGAGCGTGCCGCCGCTGGTTTCGCCGAGCAGCCGCGAAGCCTGCTCGATGGCGGGCGGAATGCGGGCGAGCCCGGCCTCGATGCCGCCGACCGGCATGGCAAGGAAGCGGATCGCGCAGGCCACCACCAGCACGATGCCCGCGCCCATGAGCGGCAGGCCCTGCAGGCCGAGCATGCCGGCCAGCGCGGCGTCGAACGCAAGCGCCGGCGTGAGCAGGCCGATGGCGAGCACGGTGCCGGGCAGCGCATAGCCCAGCGTGGCCGCGCGCGCCTGCCAGCGCGCGCGGTTCGGGCGCGATCCCTGGCTGCGCGTGGCCCAGGCCACCACCAGCCCCGCGGCCACCGCTGCCACCGTGACGCCGGCGGCCAGCGTGACCGTGTTGCCGAGGCTGGCGAGCAGCCCTTGCGACACGCCGCCGCCCTGGCGCAGCCGCTTGGCGCTTTCCCAGACCAGGTAGAGCGCGGGCGCCACGAAGCCGATCAGCACCGGCAGCGACGCGGTGGCGGTGGCGAGCCAGGCGGCGCCGCCGTGCAGGCGCCGCGGCTGCATGGCGCGCATGCGCTGCGCCGAGCCGAAGCGCTGGTGCCGGCGCCCGTTGCGTTCGAGCCAGACCAGCGCGACCACCACGAACAGCATGGCGCAGGCGATCTGCGCCGCACCGGCCAGGTCGGAGCGCGTGATCCAGGTGGTGTAGACCGCCACCGTGAGCGTGTTCACGCCCAGGAATTCGGAGGCGCCGATGTCGTTGAGCGTTTCGAGCAGCGCCAGGCTCAGGCCCACTGCGAGCGCCGGCCGCGCCAGCGGCAGCGCCACGCGAAAGAAGGCGCCGCGCCGGCTTTCGCCCAGCGTGCGCGCCGCTTCCATCAGGTGCGCGGGCTGCGTCATGAACATGGCACGCGCCGTCATGTAGACGTAGGGGTAGAGCACGAAGCCGAGCACGAAGATCGCACCCGGCATCGAGCGCAGGTCCGGCAGGCGGAACTGGCGCGGGCTGTCGAAGCCCAGTGCCCAGCGGATCGCGCCCTGCACCGGGCCGATCGGATGCAGCAGGTCCAGGTAGGCAAAGGCGACGATGTAGGTCGGCATTGCGAGCGGCAGCAGCAGCGCCCAGTTCAGCACGCCGCGCCCCGGAAAGTCGCAGGCCGTCACGAGCCATGCGCAGCCGGTGCCGATCAGCAGCACCAGCGCGCCCACGCCCATGAGCAGCAGGGCCGTGTTGAGCGCGGCCTGCGGCAGCACGTGCGCGAACAGCGGCCCCCAGTGCGCGACGCCCGAGCTGAAGGCGAGCCAGGCGAGCATGAGCACCGGCGCGAGCACGCCGATGGCGATGGCCATCGAGGCGAAGCGCCAGACCGGGCCCGCCGCCTGCAGCACCAGCGGGTGGCGCTTCGCGATCAACATCCGGGCATCGGCAAGGCGTGCCCTGCCATTTCCATCACTGATCGAAGCCGACCTTGTCGACCAGCGCGCTGGCCTGCTTGCGGTACTTGGCAATTTCGGCCACCGGCAGCGGGTCGGCCTTCAGCTCGCCGATGGTTTCTCCGATGATCGGATCGAGCGCCACGCCCTTGCGCACCGGATATTCGTAGTTGGCCTGTGCGTAGAGCGCCTGCGCCGGCTCCGACACCAGGAACTCGAGCAGCTTGACCGCATTGGCGCGCTGCGGCGCGTTCTTGGCCACGGCCGCGCCGCTGATGTTGACGTGCGTGCCGCCGCCCTTGGCGCCGGCAAAGGTCGGGCGGACCACCTTGATGGCGTCGCCCCACTTGCGCGCGTCGGTGCCGGCCGCAGCGCTCTTCATCTGGCCGACGTAGTAGGAGTTGGCAAGGCCGATATCGCAGATGCCGCCCAGGATGTCGCGCGCCACGTCGCGGTCGCCGCCGGTGGCCTTGCGGGCCAGGTTGGCCTTGACGCCGCGCAGCCACTGCTCGGTCTTGGCCTCGCCGTCGTGCGCGATCATGGCCGCGATCAGCGCCGTGTTGTAGGGGTGCTGGCCCGCGCGGATGCAGACCTTGCCCTTCCATTTGGGGTTGGCCAGGTCTTCGTAGCGGAAGCTGGTGATCGGCTGGTCCCTGTCGGCGTAGAGCACGCGCGCGCGCAGCGAGAGCGCGAACCACTGGCCGTCGGCGCCGCGCAGGTTGGCGGGCACGGCCGATTCGAGCGCGGCCGATTTCACCGGCTGCGTCACGCCGCCATCGACCAGGTCCATCAGGTTGCCGATGTCCACCGTCATCAGCACGTCGGCCGGCGAGCGCGCGCCTTCGGCCTTGACGCGTTCGAGCAGGCCGTCCTTCACGAACACCGTGTTCACCTTGATCTTGCTCTGCGCGCTGAAGGCCGAGATCAGGGGCTGGATCAGCGCGGCTTCGCGCGTGGTGTAGAGCGTGAGCTCATCGCTGGCAGCGTGCGCGGGCAGGGCAACGGCGGCAGCCAGCCAGGCGGCGGTGACGCCGATCAGTGCGCGGGCGGCGCGGCCTTGGACGCCGGGGCGGTCGGTCATGAAGGATCCTCCAGGTGCAGAGACATGTTGTGGAAAGTCATCGCCACCGCGAGGGTGACGATGAGAATCATTATCACTGCCCTTGGGGCGGTTTTTTACCTCCTTGCACTTACATTGCTAATCCACCCATTGGCAAACCTGGGCCAGCGGCGCCCGCGACGTGCGGAACCGGTTGGCCGGGTGCGAGGGGTCCTCGTAGCCGAAGGCGATGCCGCAGACCACCTGGCGATCGTCCGGGATGTCGAACCAGCGATGCAGGAACTTCGAGCGCGAGGCCACGGCCGCCTGCGCGATGCTGGCCACGCCCAGGCTGCGCGCCGCCAGCATGAAGTTGTTGACATAGGCGCCGCAGTCGAGCGCGCCATAGGTGCCGAGCAGCGCCTCGGTGGTGACGAGCGCCACATGCGGGGCGCCAAAGAACCTGAAGTTCTCCTGCGCCTGCCGTTGCGAGGCCTCGCGGTCGCCGCGCGCCACGCCCACGCTTTCATACAGCTGGAAGCCGCATTCGCGGCGGCGCTCACGGTACACGCCGCGATATTCCGCGGGCGGTGCAATGTCGAATGCGGCATCGGCCGCGGCTTCGTCCGAATCGAAGGCCTGGCGCAGCCGTTCGGTGGCCGCGGCACTGGCCACGATCACCTGCCAGGGCTGCGAGTTGCACCAGGAGGCGGTGCGCTGCGCCAGCTGCAGGATGGCATCGATGGTCTCGCGTGCGACCGGTTCGGCCAGGTAGCCGCGGCAGCTGTAGCGCTCGGCGAGCAGGGCCTCGAAGGCTGGCGCGAGCGCGGGGTCGTGGGGAATGGAGGACGGCATGGGCGGCAGGCCGGTCGCTCAGCGTGGTGAGGGAATCTCGAACACCAGGCAGGTGGTGGTGGCGTGTGCGTAGAGCGTGCCGTCGGGCCCCACGAGCCGCGCCTCGGCGGTGGCGAGCTGCCGGCCGCAATGGATCACCTTGCCTTCGGCGCGCACCCGCTGCACCTTGGGCGTGAGGCCCTTCACGTAGTTCACGCTGAGTTCGGCGGTGGTGTAGGCGCGCCCGGGCGGCATCATGGTGTGGACCGAGCAGCCCAGCGCGGAATCGAGCACGGTGGCAATCCAGCCGCCGTGGATGGTGCCGAGCGGGTTCAGGTGCTGGGCCAGCGGCGTGCCCTGGAAAACGGCCACGCCGGGACTCACCGACAGCAGCGTGAAGTCGAGCGTCTTCGCGATGGCCGCAAAGGGAATGTCCCCGTTCAGCATGGCCTGCATCATCTCGAGCCCGGTCTTGCCGGCGATCTGCTCGGGGCGGGCGAGTCCGGGGCCGGGGCCGCTTTCGAGCCGGCCGGCAACCCGGCGTTCTTCGGCGATCCAGGCCTCGAGCTGGGAGGGGGCTTGCGTCATTCCTGTGTTTCTCCTGTGGGCATTGCGGGACGATTAAGTTGCATATGCAATGGTTGTACCTACAATGATAAACCATGGACATCCAGACCAAACCCCGCGGCTGCACCAGCTTCAAGGTGCGCCAGCTGATGCGGCGCCTCTCGCAGCACTATGACGCGGAGGTCTCGCAGAGCGGCCTCAAGACCACGCAGTATTCGCTGCTGTCGAACCTCAAGCGGCTCGGCCCGGTGCGCCCTGTCGATTTTGCGGCCGATCTGCGGATGACGGCCTCCACCTTGAGCCGCAACCTGCAGCCGCTGATTGCCGCGGGCTGGATCGAGCAGAGCGCGGGTGCCGATGCGCGCAGCCGCCTGGTGGCGCTCACACCGGCGGGCGAAGCCAAGTGGCGCGAAGCGCAGCTGCACTGGAAAGCCGCGCAGCAGAAGCTCAATGCGCTCCTGGGCGTGGAGCGCGTGCTGGCGCTGCACCAGCTCATCGACGAATCGCTCGAGCTGCTGGGCACGGACGACTCGCCGGACCTCCAGGACTGAAGCCACCCCGCAAAGAACAACCAAGCCGCGGCAACGGCCGCGTGCGGAACATATTTTTCCTCCCAATCCATTCCAACAGCAGAGGTCCCATGTTCGCCACCCCCGTTTCCGCATGGCTGCAGCGCCGCGGCATCCACTACGGCTGGATCGTCGCCGCGATCACTTTTCTCACCATGCTGACCATGTCGGCGGCGCTGGGCCTGCCGGGCGCCATGCTGCAGCCGCTGGGCAAGGAGTTCGGCTGGAGCACCGAGCAGATCTCCTCGGCGCTGGCCCTGCGCTTTGCGCTGTTCGGGCTCATGGGGCCGTTTGCCGCGGTGCTGATGGAGCGCTACGGCCTGCGGGCCGTGATCTGCACCGGCCTGGCGCTGGTCGGGCTGGGCATGGCGCTGGTCACCATGGCTTCGCAGCTGTGGCAGCTCTTCGTGCTGTGGAGCCTGATGCTCGGCCTGGGCACGGGCATGACGGCGCTGGTGCTCGGCGCGGTGGTGGCCAACCGCTGGTTCGTTGCGCGGCGCGGGCTGGTCATCGGCATGCTCACGGCCAGTTCGGCCACGGGACAACTGGCCTTCCTGCCGTTCGCGGCCTGGATGATCGAGCACTGGGGCTGGCGCTCGGCCATCGTGCCGATCGTGATCGGCAGCGTGCTGATCGCGCTGCTCGCGCTGTGCCTGGTGCGCAACCGGCCCGCCGACCTCGGCCTGCTGCCGTACGGCGAACGGCCCGGCACGCAGCCGGCGGCGCCGGCGGCACCTGCCGCAGCCATGAACTTTGCGACGCCCTTCCGCGTGCTGAAGGAAGTGTCGACCAACCGCACCTTCCTGATCCTTGCGGCCACCTTCTTCATCTGCGGCCTCAGCACCAACGGCCTGGTGCAGACGCACTTCATCTCGCTGTGCGGCGACAACGGCCTGGGTGCGGTGCCGGCGGCCTCGGTGCTCGCGATGATGGGCGCCTTCGACTTCGTGGGCACCATTCTTTCGGGCTGGCTCTCGGACCGCTACGACAACCGCAAGCTGCTCTTCTGGTATTACGGGTTGCGCGGGCTGTCGCTCTTCTGGCTGCCGCATTCGGAATTCACGATCTATGGCCTTGGCCTGTTCGCGATGTTCTACGGCCTGGACTGGATCGCCACCGTGCCGCCGACCGTCAAGCTCGCGGGCGCCGAGTTCGGCGCCGCGAAGGTGGGCCTGGTGTTCGGCTGGGTCTTTGCCGCGCACCAGCTGGGCGCCGCCACCGCGGCCTACGGCGCGGGCTTTGCGCGCACGCTTCTGCTCACCTACACGCCGGCGCTGTATGCGGCGGGTGCGGCCTGCCTGGTCGCCGCGCTGATCGTGATGGCGATCCGCCGTCCCGCAAAGGCTGCCGCTGCGGCCGTGCCGGCCGCGCCGGCGCGCGCCTGAGGGGAGCGGCGCCATGACTGCATCGACGTCCGCAGACCTCGACCCGCGCACGCGCCGCCTGCTCAAGGCGCCGATCGTGCCCACGCTGCTGCGCCTGGCCGCGCCCAACGTGCTCGTGATGGTGGCGCAAGCCTCCGTCGGACTCATCGAAACCTACTTTGTCGGCAAGCTGGGCACCCATGCGCTCGCGGGCATGGCGCTGGTGTTTCCCATCGTCATGCTGATGCAGATGACATCGAGCGGCGCAATGGGCGGTGGCATCGCCTCGTCGATCGCCCGTGCGCTGGGCGCGCGCCGCCGCGCCGACGCCGACGCCCTGGTGTGGCATGCGGTGGCCATCGCGATCGGCTTCGGCCTGTGCTTCTCGCTCGCGCTGCTGGGTGGCGGGCGCTGGCTCTATACCCTCATGGGCGGCACCGGCGCGGCGCTCGATGCGGCCTTGACCTACTCGAACTGGGTGTTCGCGGGCGCGGTGCTGGTGTGGCTCTTCAATTCGCTCTCGGCCATCATCCGCGGCACCGGCAACATGGCGGTGCCGGCGAACGTGACGGTGGTGGGCGTGGTGTTCCTCGTTCCGGCATCGCCGCTCCTGATCTTCGGCTGGGGTCCGCTGCCGGGCATGGGCATCGCGGGCGGCGCGATGGCGCTGCTGCTGTACTACCTGCTGGGTTCGGTCGCGCTCATCGTCTACCTGCGCTCGCCGCGCAGCCTGCTGCGTCCCACGCTCGCCGCACTGAAGCTGCGCTGGCCGCTGTTCCGCGACATCCTGCGCATCGGGCTGGTGGGCGCGGTATCGACGGTGGCCACCAACCTCTCGATCGGCATTGCCACGGCCTTGACCGGGCACTTCGGCTCGGGCGCGCTGGCGGGCTACGGCACCGCGTCGCGGCTCGAATACCTGCTGGTGCCGCTGGTGTTCGGGCTGGGCGCGCCGCTGGTCGCGATGGTCGGCACCTGCATGGGCGCGGGGCAGCGGGAGCGCGCGCTGCGCGCCACCTGGGCCGGCGCGGCGCTGGCCTTTGCGCTGACCGAAACCATCGGCCTTGCCGCGGCGCTGTTCCCGCGGCCGTGGCTGCTGCTGTTCGGCAGCGACGCCGCCATGCTCGAAACCGGCGCGCACTACCTGCGCGTGGTGGGGCCGCTCTACGGCTTCTTCGGCGTGGGGCTGGTGCTGTACTTCGCTTCGCAGGGCGCGGGGCGCCTGCTGTGGCCGGTGCTCGGCAACATCGCGCGGCTCGCGGTGGCCGGCGTGGGCGGCTGGCTGGCCCTGCGCTGGGGCGCCGGACTGGCCGGCGTGTTCGCGGCGCAGGGGGCGGCGCTGGTGGTGTACGGCATCGTCATCGCCTCGGCGATTGCCGGCGGTGCCTGGTTCGGCCGCGTGGGCTGGCCGCGCACCACCCGCGGCCTGCTGCAGCGCGTGGCGCAGGCCTGAACCGCTTCAGGTCGATGCGCCCGGCCGATCAGTAGCGGTACGGGTTCTCGGGCCGGCGGTCGTAGCGGTTGGGCACGCCGTCGCCGTCGTAGTCCCGGCGGCCGTAGCGGCGCTCTTCCCAGTGGCGATGCCGGTGCTCGTAGCGGTCGCGCCCGTGGTAGTAGCCCGGACCGTAGTAGTGCCGCGGAGGCGGCGGTGCGTAGTAGTGGCGCGGCGGGGGCGGCGGTGCGGGCACCACGTACACCTGGGCCTGGATGAAGCGGCCGCCGGTCTGGGCCTGTGCCGGTGCGCTGAGTGCAGCCAGCGAGAGCAGGGCCGCGGCGCCGATGGCGTAAGTGAGCTTTTTCATGGCAACTCCCATGGAGTGGTTGGAAGCCCTATCCTCGCGGCCCCATGTGAACGCTTTGTAAGGCTGGAGCGAAATCGGATGAAGAGCTGTAAGCCGCTTTGCGGCCGCCGGTGCCATCCTGCGCGAAGCTCCGGTGCTTCGCAGCCCGGTGGACGGACCTCAGCCGCGCGGCGCGGGCAGCAGCCGCCGCAGCGCCTCGAAGAACAGGTCCGACTGCTCGCGTTCGCCCTGGATCTGCGCCGCCACATGCGCGGCCATCTTGGCGTCCACCGGAACCAGCGGGCGCCCGGTCGATTGCGCAATCACCTGGTGCAGGCTCGCGCGTTCCAGGTAGTAGAGGTCGTCGTAGGCATGCGCGATGCAGGCGCCCGCCACGATCACGCCGTGGTTCGCAAGAAAGGCAATGTCCTTGCCCGCCATGGCGCGCGCGATGCGCTCGCCTTCGGCATCGTCGAGCGCCAGGCCGTTGTAGACCGCGTCGATGGCGATGCGGTTCATGTAGCGCATCGCGTTCTGGCTCAGCGTGGGATCGAGCGCGCGCTCGGCCGTGAGCGTGAGCGCGGTGGCGTAGGGCATGTGGCAATGCAGCACGACCGCGTGGCCCGTGATGCGGTGCACTGCGCCATGGATGAAGAGGGCCGTGGGCTCCACGCGGTGGCGCCCCGCGAGCACTTCGCCGTGCACGTCGATCAGCACGATGTCGTCGGCACCGATCTCGCTCCAGTGCAGGCCGCGCGGATTGATCAGGTAGCGGTCCTGCGCGCCCGGCAGCAGTACGCTGAAATGGTTGCAGACCCCTTCGGACAAGCCGTGGTGGGCAGCCGCGCGCAGCGCGAGCGCAAGGTCTTCGCGCAGCTTGCGCACGGCGGGGCTGGCGTAATCTGAATCGGCGGACATCGACGCTCCCTCGTGGACGTTGGAAAGAAGATTTTCTTCAGATGGCGGCCGCGCCTGTGAAGGCCGCGACGAATTTCTGCGCATCGGCGCGCACGGCCGAAGCCTGCTTGCCCGGCTTATAGAGCGCGGAGCCGATGCCGAAGCCGGCCGCGCCGGCCGCACGCCAATCGGCCATGTTGGCGGGCGTGATGCCGCCCACGGGCATCAGCGGCGTGCCCTGGGGCAGCACCGCGAGCAGGGCCTTCACCACCGCGGGCGATGCGAGCTCGGCCGGAAACAGCTTGAGCCCGGTCGCGCCCGCGGCCAGCGCGCCGAAGGCTTCGGTCGGCGTCAGCACGCCGGGCAGGCAGACCATGCCGAGCCGCACGGCCTCGGCGATCACCTCGGCATTGAAGTTGGGCGACACGACCAGCTCGCCGCCGGCCGCATGCACATAGCGCACCTGCTGCACGTCGAGCACCGTGCCGGCGCCCACCAGGGCCTGCGGAAAGCGCGTGCGCATCAGCGTGATGCTGGCGTAGGGCTTGGGCGAATTGAGCGGCACCTCGAGCAGCCGGAAGCCCGATTCGACGATGGCATCGCCGACGTCGGCGGCCTCGGTCGGCGTGAGCCCGCGCAGGATGGCGACCAGCGGCAGCGCGCGCATCGCGGTTTCGAATTTTTGTTGCGGTGTGGTCATGGCGGATTCCGGTCTGCGTCGAGAAAGCCGGACAGCGCATGCAGCCCGGCCCAGGTGGCTTCGGCGCCGAGCGTGCGCGTGGCGGTGCCGGTGGCGCGCAGCGCCAGGGCATAGCGTTGGGTGAGGGCGGAGGCGCCGATCAGCACGACCTCGCCGGCGGCCTGCAGCGACTGCGTGCGCAGTTCCTCGCCGATCAGCAGGCCCGAGAGATAGCTGGAGAGTTCCGGCGTGGCCATGCGCTCGAACAGCGCCAGCGTGCGCGTGCCGAAGGCGTTGTGCAGCAGGCCGTGGCCGTTCTCGGAGCGCGTCACGCCGTCGAGAAAGGCCGCTTCGTCGAGCGGCGCATCGGCATCGAGCGTGCGCGCAAGAATCGAATGCTGGCTCAGCAGCGCATAGAACTCGCCGGTCATGTAGGTGCGAAAGCCCGCGACGCGGCCCTTCCTGGCCGTGGCCCACTTGTTGTGCGTGCCCGGCAGCACGAAGACGCCTTCGTCGAGGCCGGCGATCGACATGGCGCCGAAGATCTGCACCTCTTCGCCGCGCATGACATCGGGAACGCCGTCATGCTCGTCGCGAAGGCCCGGCACGATGGCAATGCGCGAGCCCGGCCGCACGTCGATGTCGATGATGCTGCGGCCCACTTCGACGCGGCCGGCGGGGCAGGCGCAGTACGGCGCCTCGACCCAGCCCTGCTTGCTGCCGGCCATGCCCGAGATCAGGCAGCGCACGCCTTCGAGGCCCATCCAGTCGCCGAACAGCGCTTCAAAGACCGCGGGGAACCCGCCTTGCGGCACCTTGAGGATGCCGCGCGCATCGCTGCGCTCTTCGAGCACCTTGCCGTCGGCATCGAGCAGTGCGCCGCGCAGTGAACTCGTGCCCCAATCGATGGCGACCAGTCTTGTCATGTCAGTGATTGTCGCGCGGCACGAAGGCCCCGCGGCGACCACGCAGGAAGGCCAGGTCGGCGCCCTGGTCGGCTTGCAGCACCGTGTCGACGTACAGCTTCCAGTAGCCCGAATCGAGCGGCGCCTTGGGCGCGACCCACTTCTCGAGCCGCCTGGCGAGCTCTTCGTCGCTCACGTGCAGGTGCAGCTTGCGGTTGGGCACGTCCAGCTCGACGATGTCGCCGTCCTGCACCAGCGCGAGCGGTCCGCCCGCGGCCGCCTCGGGGGCCGTGTGCAGCACCACCGTGCCATAGGCCGTGCCGCTCATGCGCGCGTCGCTGATGCGGACCATGTCGGTGATGCCCTTGCGCAGCACTTTCGGCGGCAGCGGCATGTTGCCCGACTCGGCCATGCCCGGATAGCCGCGCGGGCCGCAGTTCTTCAGCACCATCACGCAGTGCTCGTCGATGTCGAGGTTCTCGTCGTCGATGCGCTTGTGCAGGTCGTCGGCGCTTTCGAACACCACCGCGCGGCCCTTGTGCACCAGCAGCTCGGGCGTGGCGGCACTGGGCTTGATGATGGCGCCGTTGGGCGCGAGATTGCCGCGCAGCACGCAGATGCCGGCCTTGTCCTTGAAGGGCTCGGCCAGCGGGCGGATCACCTGCGGGTTGTAGTTCTCGGCGTCCTTCACGTTGTCCCACAGTGTCTGGCCGTTGGCCGTGATCACATCCTTGTGCAGGTACTGCGCGATCTCCTTGATGACCACCGGCAGCCCGCCCGCATAGCAGAAGTCTTCCATCAGGAAGCGGCCCGAAGGCTGCAGGTCGACCAGGCAGGGGAGGTCCGAGGCCAGGCGGTCGAAGTCGTCCAGCGAAAGATCGACGCCGATGCGCCCCGCAATGGCCAGCAGGTGGATGACGAGGTTGGTGGAGCCGCCGATGGCCGCATTGACCTTGATGGCGTTCTCGATGGCCTGGCGCGTGAGGATCTTCGACATGTGGAGGTCTTCATGGACCATGTCGACGATGCGCCGCCCCGCCATGCGCGCGAGCACGTTGCGCCGGCCATCCACCGCCGGGTAGGCGGCGTTGCCGGGCAGGCCGATGCCCAGCGACTCGACCATGCTGGCCATGGTGCTGGCGGTGCCCATGGTCATGCAGTGGCCGTGGCTGCGGTGCATGCAGCTCTCGGCCTCGAAGAAGTCCTGCAGCTTGAGCGTGCCGGCGCGCACCTGCTCGCTCATCTGCCACACGCCGGTGCCCGAGCCCAGTTCCTGGCCGCGCCACTTGCCCGAAAGCATCGGGCCGCCGGAGACGCCGATGGTCGGCAGGTCGACGCTGGCCGCACCCATCATGAGCGCGGGCGTGGTCTTGTCGCAGCCCATGAGCAGCACCACGCCGTCCAGCGGATTGCCGCGGATGCTTTCTTCCACGTCCATGCTCGCGAGGTTGCGGTACAGCATGGCGGTGGGGCGCAAGAGCGTTTCGCCGAGCGACATCACCGGGAACTCGAGCGGAAAGCCGCCCGCTTCGTAGACGCCGATCTTCACCTGCTCGGCGAGCGTGCGGAAGTGCGAGTTGCAGGGCGTGAGCTCGCTGAAGGTGTTGCAGATGCCGATGACCGGGCGCCCGTCGAACTGGTCGTGCGGCACGCCCTTGCCCTTGACCCAGCTGCGGTAGATGAAGCCATCGCGGTCATGGCGGCCGAACCATTGCTGGCTGCGCAGGTCTTCGGGTTTTTTCTTGGGGGAAGTGCTCATCGGGTTGTCTCCGTTTGCGACCGCTTGCGGCCCCAAACCTCAGGGTTTGTCCTGCCGATCGATCATTTCAATCATCATATGATAAGTGCGAAGAGCTTGCCGGACCCTTAGTGTTTTCGAGTGTCGGCATATCAAATTTCACATCACGCACATGATCAAGAACATCCACGGTCGCACGCTCGAGCTGCTCGGCGAAGCTGTCGTGGCCGGCCGCTATGCGATCGGTGCGTCGATCCCGGCCGAACCCATTCTGGGCGAGGAGCTCGGCGTGAGCCGCACCGTGGTGCGCGAAGCCATCAAGTCGCTCGCGGCCAAGGGCCTGATCGTGACGGGCCCCAAGGTGGGCACGCGGGTGCTGCCGCAGGACAAGTGGAACTGGTTCGACCCTGACGTCATCACCTGGCAGTCGCGTGCCGGGCTCACGCCCGAGTTCCTGCGCGACCTGCAGGACCTGCGGCGCGTGGTCGAGCCGGCGGCCGTGCGGCTCGCGGCCGAGCGCGCCAGCCCGCAGGACATCGAGGAAATAGAGCGCGCCTACGCCGGCATGAAGGAAGCCGTGGAGAACGGCGGCGACTACGTCACCTTCGACCTGCGCTTTCATACCGGCCTCCTGAGCGCAGCGCGCAACCGCATGCTCGCGCAGATGAGCAAGGCGCTCAACGCACTGCTTCGCACCAGTTTCGAGATATCGACCAGCAAGCCCGACGGTCCCGCGCTTTCGCTGCCGCTGCATCGCGCGGTGCTCGACGCGGTGATTGCGCACGATCCGGCCAAGGCCGAGCAGGCGGTCATCCGCCTCATCGACGGCGCGCGGCAGGACATCGAAGACGTGCTCGGCTCGTCGCGCCGCCGGCTGCCGCGGCTCAGCCGCCCACCGCCGCGGCTCAAGGCCCACTAGCCGGGCAGCCCGGGTCCAGGCGCGAGCCGGTGCAGGTTGCCACAGATTTTTTCACCCACGCTCGTGTTCGAGCATTTCCACCGAAAAAGAAGGAGACACCATGAAAGTCGTCAAGTCGCTGATAGCGCCGACGTTGTTCGCGCTGGGGTTGTTGGCGTCGGCAGGTCCCGCCGCCGCGCAGGAAAAGCTCACCGTCTGGTGGGTCAAGGGCTTCTACAAGGCCGAGGACGATGCGTTGTTTGCGGCCATCAAGAAGTTCGAGGACAAGAACAAGGACGTGAAGATCGAGCTGTCGCAGTACCCGATCCAGGACATGATTCCCAAGACCGTGTCCGCGCTCGACTCCGGCAGCCCGCCCGACGTGGCGTATGCCGACGTGTACGACTTCCAGGTCACGGGCAAGTGGGCCTACGACGGCAAGCTCGAGGACATCGGCAGCGTGCTCGCGCCCATGAAGGACCGCTTCGCGCCCAACACGCTCGAGACCGCCTTCCTCTACAACGACCAGACCAAGAAGAAGGCCTACTACGCGTTCCCGATCAAGCAGCAGACGATGCATATCGAGTACTGGAACGACATGCTCAACGAGGCCGGGTTCAAGGAGTCCGACATCCCCACCGCCTGGAAGGACTACTGGTCGTTCTGGTGCGAGAAGGTGCAGTCCGGCAGCCGCAAGCAGACCGGCAAGCGCACCTTCGGCATCGGCATGCCGATGGGCGTGGATTCGAGCGACTCCTTCTATTCGTTCCTGACCTTCATGGACGCCTACAACGTCAAGCTGGTGGACGACAGCGGCAAGCTGCTGGTGGACGACCCCAAGGTGCGCGCCGGCCTGATCAGCGCCTTGACCGACTACACCACGCCCTACACGAAGGGCTGCACGCCGCCCTCGTCGACCAGCTGGAAGGACCCGGACAACAACGTCGCCTTCCACAACAAGACGACCGTGATGACGCACAACGCGACCATCTCCATTGCCGCCAAGTGGCTCGACGATTCGAACAACGCCTCGCTCACGCCCGAGCAGCGCGAGGAAGCGCGCAAGAACTACACCGAGCGCATCCACACGGCGGGCTTTCCGAACAAGCCTGACGGCAGCAAGATGGTCTACCGCTCCGCGGTGAAGACCGGCGTGGTGTTCAAGGACGCCAAGAACAAGGCGCGCGCCAAGGAGTTCGTTGCCTTCCTCATGCAGGAAGAGAACCTCACGCCGTACGTCGAGGGTTCGCTCGGCCGCTGGTTCCCGGTGACCAAGGCCGCGCAGGCGAGCCCGTTCTGGAAGGCCGACCGCCATCGCCTGTCGGTGTTCAACCAGTACGCCGCCGGCACCGTGACCTTCGAGTTCACCAAGAACTACAAGTTCACCGTGCTCAACAACGAGAACGTCTGGGCCAAGGCCATGAGCCGCGTCGTCACCGACAAGGTGCCGGTGGACAAGGCGGTCGACGAGCTGATCGCGCGCATCAAGACGGTCGCGGCGCAGTAAGCCGCATCCCCAAAACACCTTCACCGGGCCGACTCGCATGAGCTCCACTGCCACCGCCGCGCCATCCCTGGCGCCTGTTGTCAATCTCGGGGCGCGGCACGCGCGCTGGCAGTTCTGGGGCGCGGTCATGGTCGTGCCCTACCTGCTGGTGTTCGTGGTGTTCGTGCTCTATCCGGTGGGGTACGGGCTGTGGCTCGCGCGCCATCCGCAAAGTTACGTCAAGCTGGTCGAAGACCCGATCTTCTTCCGCTCGGTGATCAACACGGCCATCTTCCTGGTCGTGGCGATCAACATCAAGATGCTCGTGGCCCTGGTGCTTTCGGGCTTCTTCGTGACATCGCGCTGGTGGATCAAGATCGTCTCGGCGGTCTTCATCCTGCCATGGGCGATGCCCTCCATTCCCACCATCCTGTCGGTCCGCTTCATGCTCAACCCCGAGTGGGGCGTGATCAACAGCACCATCTTCCGCCTCACCGGCGCGGATGGTCCCAACTGGCTCAACGATCCTTCGCTGGCACTGGCCCTGGCGATGGTGGTGCACGTATGGAAGTCGCTGCCGTTCTGGACGCTGATCCTGGTGGCAGGGCGGCTGGCCATTCCTGCCGAACAGTATGAAGCCGCTTCGGTCGACGGCGCCTCGACGTGGCAGAAGTTCCGCTTCGTGAGCTGGCCCGCGCTGAAGACGCTCTACGTCACGTCCCTCATTCTTTCGATGATCTGGACGCTGGGCGACTTCAACAGCGTCTACCTGCTGACCGGCGGCGGACCTGCCGACCTGACGCACGTGCTCGCAACCTTGGGCATCCGCTATCTGCGGCTGGACCAGGTCGACCTGTCGATGGCATCGATCGTGGTGGCGCTGCCGCTCGTCCTGCCACTCGTCTACTTCATGATGAAAAGGCTCTCGAAATGAGCCCCCACGCTCACCACTTCGTGTGTTCGCTGCCCCCCGGGGGGGCGCTCGCCCTCCTAGAGGCGGCTCGTCGGAGGACGATATGAAACGCTGGACCCCCAAGGCCATAGCGACCGAGGCCAAGCTGCTGCTGATCGGCATTCCGGTGCTGCTCTGGACGCTGATTCCGGTCTACCACATGGTGCTGTTCGCGATCTCCTCCAAGGACTCCGCGACCTCGGGCCACCTGTGGCCCAAGAACCCGACGCTGGACAACTTCCGCATCGTGTTCCAGCAGAAGCACTTCTACCTGGACCACTTCTGGCTGCAGCTGGGGAACTCGCTGCTGATCGCACTGTCGGTCGGGGCGCTCACGCTGTTCGTCGCAACCACGGCCGCGTTCGCGATCAGCCGGCTGCGCGTGCGCGGCGGGCGCACGGTGATGAACCTGGCGCTCTTCACCTACTTCATTCCCGCGGCCTTTCTTGCCGTGCCCATGTACAAGACCATGGGCAACTACGGCCTGCTCAACAGCCAGTGGGCGCTGATCCTTGCCATGGTGACCATCGCCTCGCCGTACTGCATCTGGGTGCTCAAGCAGGCCTCCGACAAGCTGCCCTACGAGCTCGACGAGGCCGCGCGCATGGACGGCGCCTCGCCGCTGCAGCTGTTCCGCCTGGTGTACCTGCCGCTGATGGTGCCGTCGCTGGTGGCGGTGGGCACCTATTCGCTGCTGCTGGCATGGAACGAATACCTCTACGCCTTCCTGCTGCTGTCGAACGACAGGAGCGTGACCTTGGCGGTGGCGCTCGGCAACTTCCTTTCGGCCGACGATTCGCCGTGGGAGCTGCTGATGGCCACCGGCCTCATCTATGCATTGCCGCCCGCGGCGATCTACTACGCCTTCAAGCGCTACATGGTGGGCGGCCTCACTGCAGGCGCCGTCAAGAGCTGAGCGAACCCTGGGAATAAAAATGGCATCCGTATCCTTTCGCAATATCCAGAAATCCTTCGGCAAGGTCCAGATCATCCAGGGCCTGAGCTTCGACATCACCGACGGCGAGTTCGTGGTGCTGGTCGGGCCCTCGGGCTGCGGCAAGTCGACCTTGCTGCGCATGCTCGCGGGCCTGGAGGACATCAGCGGCGGCGAGATCATGATCGACAGCCGCGTGGTCAACGACCTCGAGTCCAAGGACCGCGACATCGCCATGGTGTTCCAGAGCTACGCGCTCTATCCGCACATGACGGTCGGCGAGAACATGGGCTTCAGCCTGAGGCTGCGCAATGCCGAGAGGTCGGTGACCGACGAGCGCGTGGCGCGCGCCGCGAAGATCCTCAACCTCGATGCACTGCTCGGGCGCTATCCGCGCGAGCTGTCGGGCGGCCAGCGCCAGCGCGTGGCCATGGGGCGCGCCATCGTGCGCGACCCCAAGGTGTTCCTGTTCGACGAGCCGCTCTCCAACCTCGACGCCAAGCTGCGCGTGGCCATGCGTGCCGAGATCAAGGCGCTGCACCAGCGCCTGAAGACCACCACCGTCTACGTGACGCACGACCAGATCGAAGCCATGACCATGGCCGACCGCATCGTGGTGATGCACGACGGCATCGTCGAGCAGATCGGCACGCCGCTCGACCTGTACGACCGCCCCGACAACCTGTTCGTCGCGCAGTTCATCGGCTCGCCGTCGATGAACGTGATCGAGGGCACGGTGCGGCGCTCGGGCGGCGAATGCCATGTCGAGGCACATGGCGCACGCTGGCCCGTGCCGCCGGGCACCTCGGCGCCCGATGGCCAGCCGGTGCACTACGGCATCCGCCCCGGCGACATCACGCTGGGCGGCGGCAGCGGCGTCGATGCGCAGGTGATCGTGGTCGAGCCCACGGGCGCCGAAACCGAACTGCTGGTACAGGTCGGCGAAGCCAAGCTGGTGCTCGCGGTGCATGGCCGCGTCGACGCGCAGCCCGACCAGACCGTGGGCCTGGCGATCGATGCCAACCGCGTGCACCTGTTCGACCGCCAGAGCGGCCGGCGCATGCCCTGAGCTTTCGGCTCAGTCGGTGCGCAGCCGCAGCAGCGCGCGCACGAAGCCGTGGTCCGAGCGCGAGCGGTCCCGGCCTTCGTGCAGGTGGTCGTTGAAGTAGTCGACCCGGCGCACGTCGCCCAGGCTGCGCCGGCTCGTCGCAACGAACTCCTCGCTCACGAAGATCTGGTCGAGCACGGCCGGAAAGCCCTGGTGGATGTGCGAATAGGCCACGTCCTTCTTGAGTGCCGATTCGCCCTGCATCTCGTAGGCGTTGAACAGCGCCACGTCGCGCGCGGCCTTGTCGTAGGCCACCTCGGAGGTGGCGGCCACCAGCTGCGTGGTGACGCTGTGCGGGTCGTCGTTGAAGTCGCCCATTACCACCAGCGGCGTGTTGGTGCCCTGCAGCAGGTCGATCACGATGCAGCGCAGAGCCGCCGCCTCGACGCCGCGCATGACCAGCGAGCGCAGCGAAGCCATCACGCCGACCTTGCGGTCCTCCCGGTCTTCCAGGGCATGGCCCTGCGCGTCCTGCAGGAACTTCGGCCGCTTGGACTTGAGGTGCACCGTGAGCACGTGCACCTGCTGCCCGTGCTTCATGCGCAGCGTGGCCAGAAGGGGCGGGCGCTCGAAGCGCGTGTGCGGGCCCAGGCCCGGCACCTCGACCCCGAAGCCGGGCGGAAAGTCGACGAAGGACCGGACCTCGTCCACCTGCAGCCGCGTGGCAATGCCGACCCGAGGCGTGCCCTGCGCGCCCGGCCGTGCAGGCGTGCCCGGCGGGCTCGCGGGCGGCGGCGTGTTCTCCGCGCCGGGGACCGAGACGAAGTCGTAGCGCAGGCCGCTGCGCGCAATGGCGGCCTTCAGCGCGCTCTCGTCCCAGACCTCCTGCACCGCGAGCACATCGGCATTGAGCGCGTGGAAGCGCTCGCCGGTCCAGGCGATCTTGCGTTCGTATTCGCGCTCGTCGTAGGCGTCCTGGTTCTCGTAGTACACCCGGTGCGGGTTCGCGAGATTCAGCAGGTTGCAGGTGGCGACGAAGAGCGTGGCGTAGTTGGGCGGGATGTCTTGCATGGCACGCGATTGTGTCCGCTGCGGCCGGCGCGCGGGAGAGGCCATACCGGCGGCGCAAAAGACAAAGGGCACCGAAGTGCCCTTTGTCCTTGTTACGGGGTAGATGTTGCTTCTACGCGCTGCGCCGATCAGCGCCCGAACGAGCGTCCGCCGCCGCTGCCGGAGCGGTTGCCACCGCCACCGCCGCCGTAGCCGCCGCCACCCGAACGGCCACCGCCGCCCGAACGGTTGCCGCCGTAGCCGCCACCGCCGCCGCCTGGACGGCCGCGACCGCGGCCGCCACCCATGTGGTCGACGCTGGTGCGCAGCGGATCCGGCTGGCCGTCGCCGCCGGCGACCGCTTCGGCGCGCAGGTGCGCGACCTGGTTGGCCTGGGTCGGGCTGTGGCTGTTGCCGTGATGGCGCGGTTGGCGCTCGTCATGCGGCAGATGGTTCTGCGGCGCATGGTGCGGCGCGCGTGCCGGGCCTTGCGGTCCGCGGCCTTGTGCCGGGCGGGCGCCCTGGCCGCGCGGGCCCTGGCCTTGCCCCTGGCCGCCGCCATTGGCATTGCGGCCCTGGCCGCCGCCGCCCTGGCCGCCACCGCGGCGTTGCCCGCCGCCGTTGCCGCCACCACCACCGCCGGCGCGCTCGCCGCCGCCCTGGCCGGCCTTGTTCTCGCGGATGCGCTGCAGCATCTCGGTGCGGGCAGCCTTGGCGGCCGCCTGCATCACGTCGCGGCTCGGCGGACGGCCGGCGCCGCCCCAGATCGTCTGGCGACCCATGGCGATCGGTTCGGCGCGTTCGCCTTCCTCGGGGCCGAAGCCTTCGACGAACTGCACCGGAATCGTCTGCTTGGTGAAGCGTTCGATTTCCTGCATGAAGCCTTCTTCGTCCATGCAGACGAAGCTCACGGCCTCGCCGCTCGAACCGGCGCGGCCGGTGCGGCCGATGCGGTGCACGTAGTCTTCGCTGACGTTCGGGATCTCGTAGTTCACGACGTGCGGCAGCTCGTCGATGTCGATGCCGCGGGCCGCAATGTCGGTGGCCACCAGCGCGCGGATGTCGCCGCTCTTGAAGCCGGCCAGCGCCTGGGTGCGGGCGCTCTGGCTCTTGTTGCCGTGCAGCGCCATCGCCTCGATGCCGTTCTTGGTGAGGAATTCGGCCACGCTGTTGGCGCCGAACTTGGTGCGCGTGAACACGAGCACCTGGCTCCACTTGTTCTCGTTGATGATGTGCGCGAGCAGCGCCTTCTTCTTGCCGCGGCCCACCGGGTGGATCACCTGCGTGATGCGCTGCACGGTGGTGTTGCGCGGCGTCACCTGGATGCTCTGCGGGTTCTTGAGCAGCGTGGCGGCCAGGTCGCGGATCTCGTCGCTGAAGGTGGCCGAGAACAGCAGGCTCTGCTTTTCCTTGGGCACCAGGGCCAGGATCTTCTTCACGTCATGGATGAAGCCCATGTCGAGCATGCGGTCGGCTTCGTCGAGGATCAGCATCTGGACCTGGCTCAGGTCGAGCATGCCCTGCTGCTGCAGGTCGAGCAGGCGGCCGGGGGTGGCCACGAGGATGTCGACGCCCTTCTTGAGCTTGCTGATCTGCGGGTTCATGCCCACGCCGCCGAAGATCACGGTGGAGTCGAGCTCCAGGTACTTGCCGTAGGTGCGCACCGACTCCTCGACCTGGGCCGCGAGTTCGCGCGTGGGCGTGAGCACCAGCGCACGGATGCCGATGCCGCCGAACTTGTTGGTGGCGCTCGCGCCCGTGCTGAGCTTGTGCAGCATGGGCAGCGTGAAGGCAGCGGTCTTGCCGGTGCCGGTCTGGGCGCCGCCCAGCAGGTCGTGGCCTTCGAGGACCGCGGGAATGGCTTGCGCCTGGATGGGGGTGGGGGTGTCGTAACCGTGCTCGTGCACAGCCTTCAAGATGGCGGGAGCCAGCTTCAGTTCGTCAAAATTCATTGGAAACAATAAGCGCCATACACGGCGCAGTGGCATCGGCCCGCTTGGCGTCTTGTGTGACGCCGAGCCAGTCAAGGCTGATGAAGGTCAGGGGTGGGAGCCGGAAAGTCCGCCCTCGCAAGAGGGTTGAAAGGCGCTTTCTTCGTCCCCGGCAGAGAGCCGGTGTTGCGGGCAACTGGACCCGGCAACGGTGTGTATTGTCGCATGAGTCGATAATCCATGGTTTGCCGCGTCCGAAAGCTTCTTCGGGCGCCCGCACTTTTTCCCCAATTTCCGCTACCCAAGGTAACTATCCACAGATGGCTCAATACGTCTATTCGATGAACCGCGTCAGCAAGACCGTGCCGCCCAAGCGGCAGCTCTTGAAAGACATTTCGCTCTCTTTCTTCCCCGGCGCCAAGATCGGCGTGCTCGGCCTGAACGGTTCGGGCAAGTCCACGCTGCTCAAGATCATGGCGGGTGTGGACAAGGAGTTCGAGGGCGAGGCGCTGCCCATGCCGGGCATGACGATCGGCTACCTGGAGCAGGAACCCAAGCTCGATCCCGAGCACACGGTGCGCGAATCGGTCGAAGAGTCCATGGGCGCGGTGTTTGCGGCCAAGGCGCGCCTCGAAGAGGTGTACATCGCCTATGGCGCCGAAGACGCCGACTTCGACGCGCTGGCGGCCGAGCAGGCCCAGCTCGAAGCCATCATCGCCACCGCCGGCACCGATTCCGAGCACCAGCTGGAGATCGCCGCCGATGCCCTGCGCTTGCCGCCATGGGACGCGAAGATCGGCCTGCTGTCAGGCGGCGAGAAGCGGCGCGTGGCGCTGTGCCGCCTGCTGCTGTCCAAGCCCGACATGCTGCTGCTCGACGAACCCACCAACCACCTGGACGCCGAATCGGTGGAGTGGCTCGAAGTGTTCCTGCAGCGCTTCACGGGCACCGTGGTGGCCATCACCCACGATCGCTACTTCCTGGACAACGCGGCCGAGTGGATCCTGGAAATGGACCGCGGCCGCGGCATTCCCTGGAAGGGCAACTACAGCACCTGGCTCGAGCAGAAGGGCGAACGCCTGGCGCAGGAGCAAAAGAGCGAAGAAGCCCACGCCAAGGCGCTGAAGAAGGAACTGGAGTGGTCGCGCCAGAACCCGAAGGCACGCCAGGCCAAGAGCAAGTCGCGCCTCGCCCGCTTCGAAGAGCTGAGCGACATGGAATACCAGAAGCGCAACGAGACGCAGGAAATCTTCATTCCTGTGGCGGAGCGGCTGGGCCAGCAGGTGTTCGAGTTCCACAACGTCAGCAAGTCCTTCGGCGACCGCATGCTGATCGACAACCTGAGCTTCACCGTGCCGCCGGGCGCGATCGTCGGCATCATCGGCCCGAACGGCGCCGGCAAGTCGACGCTCTTCAAGCTGCTCGCGGGCAAGGAAAAGCCGGATTCGGGCGAGGTCGTCATCGGCCAGACCGTGAAGATGGCCTTTGTCGACCAGCACCGCGACGAACTCGCCAACAACAAGACCGTGTGGGAAGACATCTCGAACGGGCTGGACATCATCAACGTCGGCAAGTTCCAGATGGCGAGCCGCGCCTATGCGGGCCGCTTCAACTTCAACGGCGCCGACCAGCAGAAGAAGGTCGGCACGCTGTCGGGCGGCGAGCGCGGCCGGCTGCACCTGGCCAAGACACTGATCGCGGGCGGCAACGTGCTGCTGCTGGACGAACCGTCGAACGACCTGGACGTGGAAACGCTGCGCGCGCTCGAAGACGCGCTGCTCGAGTTTGCCGGCACCGTGATGGTCATCAGCCACGACCGCTGGTTCCTCGACCGCATCGCCACCCACATCCTCGCGGCCGAAGGCGACAGCCAGTGGACCTTCTTCGACGGCAACTACCAGGAGTACGAAGCCGACAAGAAGAAGCGCCTGGGCGAAGAAGGTGCCAAGCCCAAGCGCATGCGCTACAAGGCACTCAAGTAAGCCTCAGGGTGCTTCGACAAGAGCGCGCGGTTCCGCAAGGGGCTGCGCGCTTTTTTCATCGTCCGCCGCAAACACCTCGCGCGCCGCCGCCAGGCCGTTGAGCGCGGCCGGAAAGCCCGCGTACACCGCCATCTGCATGATGGTCTCGACGACCTCGGTGCGCGTGACGCCCACGTTGAGCGCGCCCTGGATGTGCACCTTGAGCTGCGGCGCGGCATTGCCCATGGCGGTGAGCGCGGCCACCACCGCGATCTCGCGCGAACGCAGGTCGAGGCCGGGGCGCGAGTAGATGTCGCCGAACGGAAACTCGATCAGGAGGCGTGCGAAGTCGGGTGCGATGCCGGCCAGGCTCTCGACGACCTTGACGCCGCCTTCACCGTCGATCTGCTGGAGTCTGGCGAGTCCGCGCTCGTAGCGCAGGTTGTTGTCGTTGCCGTTGTGGCTTGCTTGTGCGTTGGTCATCGCTCGTCTTTCCTTCGGGGGCTGTGCCCGTTGACGAGGGACGCTTCCTGTCGATAGCGCGGTAGTGCGCGATCTTCAGCGACAGCGCCTGCATGGATTGCTGCAGCGCCGCCACCTTGGCCTGGACTTCGGCAAGATGCTGTTCGAGCATCTGGCGCCGCTCCCCGACACTGGCGTCCCCCTGGCTTCGAAGCCTGGCGAAGGCCTGCATGCCCTGGATGGGCATGCCGGTCTCGCGCAGGCGCAACAGGAAGGCCAGCCAGTCCAGGTCGGCGCTCGCGTAGCGGCGCTGGCCACCCGGTGCACGGGGCACCGCGGCGATCAGTCCGATGCGTTCGTAGTAGCGCAGCGTGTCGGCCGTGAGGCCGGTGCGCCGCGCGACTTCCGCAATGGTCAGGTGGACTTCCATGGCGGGAATTCTCGAAGTTGGAGCGCGCTCCAAGTCAAGCGCTTTTTGCGGCTTCTTCGGTCGGCGGTGTGCGGGGCGCGAAATCGCCGGGCTGCGGCCAGCGCATCTGCACGCGCCTTTGCACCGTGTGGATGTTGTTGCGCAGCGCATAGAGCTCGTCGGCATACGACAGCGGAACGGCCACCTTGTTGACCACGCGGTCGAGCTCCTCGAGTTCGTCGAGCAGTTCGTCGCGCCCGCCCTGGCGCGCATCGACCTTGGCCTCGATGTCGCGCAGCCGCGCATACCAGCGGAACACGCGGCGGCGCACGCGGAACTGGTAGAGCGGCGGCACCAAGCGGCTCAGCGGCAGCATCAGCACCAGCAGGCCGCCGAGCACCAGCCACATGCGCTCGATCAGGTTGCTGGCCCAGAACGGCAGGTAGCGCTGCCAGAACGGCGGCGTGCCGTTGATGGCGCGGTCGCCCTCGGGGCTCACGGGCAGTTCGCTGGTGCGCGTGTTGGGAAAGTCGCGTGCGCGGTTGAACCAGCCGGCGTCGCTGTGCACGCTCTGCGCGGCCTCTGCGAAGAGCTGGCGCAGCGCGGAGTGGGTCTTGTCGCGCGAAAGCAGCGAGGTGGTGGCCGCGAGCAGCGAAACGTCCGTGGGCGGCAGGTCTTTCGACAGGTCGACCACGCCGCGCGGCAGCGTCACCGCCGAGAGAAACGGAAAACGCCGCGTGTACGCATCGGCCTGGCCGAAGTCCATGAGCTTGATGTCGGGCGCGCGCAGCAGCCGCTGCACCTGCGGCGACTGCGGCGCCGAGGCCAGCACGATGGCATCGAGCAGGCCGGCCTGCAGCGCTTCGGCCGCGGCCGCCTGTTCGAGGTTGGAAAGCAGCAGCGCATCGGGCTCGAGGTGGTTGGCCTTGAAGAGCCTTTCCATGATCTCGGGCAGGCCGCTGCCCGCCAGGTCGACGTTCACGCGCAGGCCACGCAGCTGGGCGAGCGAGGTCAGCGTGGCCGTCTTGCGGTCGATCTTCTGCGCGCTGTCGGCGCGGTAGAAGAGCCAGATCGGCTCGAAGAACAGGCTGCCGAGCGAGGTGAGGCCGGCTTCCTCGTCGGCTACGGGGTCGGCGCTGCCGCCGCGCACGAAGCCCACGTCGGCGCCGCCGCTGCGCAGCAGTTCGAGGTTTTCGGAAGAGCCCGTGGTGGCCTTGAGCTCCACCTCGATGCCGCTGCTCTTGAGCAGCTCGGCATAGCGCTTGCCGAACTGCGAATAGGCGCTGCCGGTGGGGCCGGTCGCCAGCGTCACATGCTTGGGCGGCTGCGGCTGCAGCCACCAGTAGGCGGCAATCAGGAGGCCGATCACGAGGAACACGACGGGACCGGCCGAGGCGATCAGGTCGCGGATCGACAGCAGGATCAGCTTCAGTGTCTTGGGCATGGCCATGGGGTACTCAACCTTTCGTTGCGGCGAGATCGGCCGCGCACGGCACGTGCAGCTCGCCAACGGTCACGGAGCGCGCCGCCAGCACCGCGCGCAGGGTGGCGCGCGCCACCGCTTCGGCCGCCATGGTGCCGAGCACGGTCATGCCGGGGCGGGATTCGGCACCGGGGCCTTCGAGCGGAATGCGGCCGGTGGCCAGCGCAAACAGCGTGTCGCCGTCGCTCATGGTGTGCACCGGGTTGATGGCGCGCGCCAGGCCGTCGTGCGCCACGCTCGCAAGGCGGTTGGCCTGCACCTTCGTCAGCACCGCGTCGGTCGCGATCACGCCGAGCGTGGTGTTGGTGCCCGCGAGCAGGGGCTTGGGCAGCTCGCCGCGCAAGAGCGCGCGGCGGGTGTCGAGCAGCGCGCGGCCGTCCTCGGTGCGCGCGCCGGCCACCGGCTGCGCGGTGTCGGGGTCGATCACGTCGCCCAGCGCGTTGACCGCGATCAGCGCGCCCACCGTCACGCCGCCCACGGTGACCGAGGCGGTGCCGATGCCGCCCTTCATCGCGCGGTGCACGCCGAAGAGCTTGCCCACGAGCGCACCGCTGCCGGCGCCCACGTTGCCTTCTTCCGGCGCATCGCGGGTGGCAGCTTCGCAGGCCGCATAGCCGGCGGCGGCGTCGGGGCGGATGCGCGCATCGCCCATGGGCAGGTCGAACAGCACGGCGGCCGGCACGATGGGCAGGGTGCCGAAGCGCACGTCCATGCCGACGTTGCGCTCCTCGAGCCAGCGCATCGCGCCTTCGGCCGCGGCCAGGCCCCAGGCGCTGCCGCCCGCGAGCATCACGCCGTGCACCTGCTGCACCAGGTTGCCGGGCGAGAGCAGGTCGGTCTCGCGCGTGCCCGGCGCGGCGCCGCGCACGTCGACGCCGGCCACCGCGCCCTCGCGCGCGAGGATCACGGTGCAGCCGGTGGGCCGGCGCGTATCGGAGAAATGGCCGACTTCGATGCCGGCCACATCGGTGATGGCGCCGGCAGACGAAGCAGCGGAAGGGGACAAAGCGGATGACGGAGCAGGCATGGCGGCCGATTATGGGACCGCCCCTCTACGATAGGCCCCCATGACAGTTGCAAGAAGTTTCTCCGGCGAGGGCGCGGGACGCCACGTGGCCGTGATCGGCGCAGGCGCCGTGGGCAGCGCGACCGCCTTCGAGGCCCTGCGCGCCGGCCTGCGCGTGACGGTGGTGGAGCCCGGCGAACCAGGTGGCCCGCAGGCCACGAGCTACGGCAATGCGGGTTGGCTCTCGTCGCATTCCGTGGTGCCGCCCGCGCTGCCCGGCGCCTGGCGCAAGGTGCCGGGCTGGCTGGCCGATCCGCTGGGGCCGCTCGCGCTGCGCTGGCGCCACCTGCCGCGGGCCTTGCCCTGGCTGCTGCGCTACCTGGCCTCGGGCTGGACCGAGGCGCGCGTGCAGCGCACGGCCGACGCACTGCGCACGCTGCTGGCCGATGCGCCGGCGCTGCATGCCCGGCTCGCCGCCGAGGCCGGCGTGCCGCAGCTCATCGAGCGGCGCGGCCTGCTGCATGCCTACCGGTCGCGCGAGGAATTCGAGGGCGACGCGCTCGGCTGGCGCGTGCGCGGGCGCACCGGCGTGCACTGGGAGGAATGGCCGGCGGCCGAACTGCGCCGGCGCGAGCCCGACCTGGACGCGCGCTACACGCTCGGCATCTTCGTGCCCGAAGCGGGGCACTGCCGCAATCCCGGTGCCTATGTGGCGGCGCTCGCGCGGCATGTGCAGGAGGCCGGCGCGCAGCGCGTGGCGGCACGCGCCACCGGCTTTCGCATCGAGGGCGGGCGGCTGCGCGCGGTGCGCACCGATGCGGGCGAGATCGCCTGCGACGCCGCCGCCATCTGCGCCGGTGCGAGCTCGGGCCCGCTGGCCGCGGCGGCCGGATCGCCGGTGCCGCTCGAATCCGAGCGCGGATACCACGTGGTCGTCGAAGGCGCTTCGGTGGGGCCGCGCACGCCGACGATGGTGGCCGATGGCAAGCTCATCGCGCACTGGATGGACGGCGGCCTGCGCGCGGCTGGCCAGGTCGAGATCGGCGGGCTCGATGCCCCGCCGGACTGGCGGCGCGCGGAGATCCTGCACCGGCACCTGCTGTCGATGTTTCCGGCGCTTGCCGCCCAGCCGCCGCAGGCGGTGGCCGTGAAGCACTGGCTCGGCCACCGGCCCAGCCTGCCCGATGGGCTGCCCTGCATCGGCGCGTCCGCGGCCAGTGCGGACATCGTGCTGGCCTTCGGGCATGGGCACGTGGGCCTGTGCGGTTCGGCGCGCACCGGCAGGCTCGCGGCGCAATTGCTCGCGGGCACCGCGCCCGAGACGGCGCTGGCGCCTTTCGATCCCGCCCGCTTCGGCTGACGCGCGGCGCGGTCTTCCTCAGCGGTAGCCCTGGTAGACGCGGCTGCCGCCATCGGCCAGCACCAGCAGCACATCGTAGGGATCGCGCCGATCGCCATAGGCGGCGCCGTCCATGCCCGGCGATCCGACCGGCATGCCAGGGACGGCGAGGCCGATGGCCTTGGGCTTTTCGCGCAGCAGCCTGTGCACCTCGCGCGCGGGCACGTGGCCTTCGAGCGCATAGCCGCCGACCAGGCCGGTGTGGCACGAGCCCAGCGCGGCGGGAATGCCGAGCCGCGTGCGCGCGGCGCTGTTGCCAGCATCGTGCACGCGGGTAGCGAAGCCGTTCGCCTCGAGGTGCTTGACCCAGTCCTGGCAGCACCCGCAGTTCGGGTCCTTCCAGATCTCGACCATCGGTGCGGCGGCCGATGCGGCCAACGGCCATGCCGCCATGGATGCGAGCGCGAGCAGCGGGGCGGCGCGCAGAAGAAGGGTGCGTCTTTGCATGGCTTGTTTCTCCTCAGGACGGCAGCTGCGCGCGGGCCTTGTCGGCCCACGCCTGCAGGTTGTCGAGCAGGTCTTTCTGGCTGAAGGAGCAGCTCTCCTCGCTGAACAGCGCGCTCGATTCGAGCCGGTCGAGCAGGTTCAGCAGCACCTCGCCATAGCGCGGCGGCAGGGCCGCGAGCAGTTCGCTGCTCGCACGCGCCTCGTTCGAAAGTGTGGCGACCGATCCGCCGCCGCCTTGCAGCGCCGCGATGCCGCCGCCGATGGTTTCGAGTTGCCGTGCGGCGGTGTTCATGGCGAAGCCTTTCCGGGTGGCGGCAGCGAGAGGCCGCGTTCGCGCATCAGGTCGCGCAGCACGTCGGGGTAGTCGGTGATGAGGCCGTCCGCGCCCCAGTCCATCAGCCGCAGCATGTCGGCGCGCTGGTTCACGGTCCAGGGCAGCACCTTGAGGCCGAGGCCTTGCGCTTCCTTGATGGCGGGCCGTGTCAGGTCGTTGTAGGCCGGCGACCAGATGACGGGCCCGCCCGCCGTGCCGGCCGCGGCCTTGACCAGCTGCGGCGTCGACGCGAACTGCGCCGCGTCGAGGCCGGCCGTCCAGCGGCTGTCCTTGAGCGTGCGCGCGGAGCTCAGGTAGGCCCGCGGCAATTGCGGCGCAAGCTGGCCGACCAGCGCAAGCGTGCGCCAGTCGAAGCTCTGGACGGTCACCCGGCCGCCCATCTGCGCCTTGTCGATCTCGGCGAGCAGGGCGCGCACCATCGGCTCGGGCGCGGCGGTTTCGTCGGGCTTGGTGGGGTCGATCTTGGTCTCGATGTTGAAGCGCACCGTGGCCGCCGCGGCGCCGCGTGCCCGCACATGGTCGAACAGCGCGGCCAGGGTCGGAATGCGCTCGCCGTCGCGCGGCAGCTGCAGCGCGAACTGCTTGCCGTAGTTGCTCGCGGGATTCAGCCGGCCGACGTCGTAGCTCTGAAGCTGGGCCAGCGTCAGGGAGCGGACGGTGGGGCCGGTCTTCGATGCGAGCCACGCACCGTTCGCGTCGCGCGTGTGGTCGGCATTGAGCGCGGTGTCGTGCGAGATCACGACCACGCTGTCGGCCGTGAGCCCGATGTCGAGTTCAAGCGTGTTCACGCCCAGGTCGATCGCGTTCGAGAACGCGGCCAGCGTGTTCTCGGGTGCGAGCCCGCGCCCGCCGCGATGCGCCTGCAGGTCGAAGTGCTGCTTTGCCGTGGGGAGAATGGCCGCGCAGCCCGCAACGAGCAACGCGGCGGCAAGCAGTGGGTATTTCATTTCAGCTGCACCTTGATGCCGTCGTCCTGCACCGTGATGTCGCCGATCTCGTAGGTCTTGCGCCCCACCGTGAGTTCTTCGGCCGTGAAGCTGCGCAGCACCTGCCCCTGCAGCAGCTCCTGCGCCACCACCGCGCCCACCTGCTGCAGGCGTTCCGCATCGCGGCCCTGCACGCCCTGCAGCTCGAGGCGCTCGGCCTTGGGATGGTCCAGGCGCAGCGCGCGCGCCGCGGCGTCGTAGCGCAGCGCGCTGCTGACCGAGACCACGCCCTGTACCGGCGAGGCGGCCAGCAGGGGGCTGGCAATGGTCAGCGTGGCCGTGATGGCCGCGCGGTTGCCGCGTGCGTCCAGGCCCAGCTGCGGGTCGCGCAGCCCGACCATGAAGATCTCGGCATAGCGCTCGGCCACCGGAAAGCGCTTGGCGATCTGCGCCTGCAGTTCGTCGCGCGTGGCGGTGTATTCGCTGGTGAAGAAGTTGAAGCCGGCCAGCGCGGCAAGCGGCACTTGCAGGGCCGCGGCGCCGCACAGCGCGCGCAGCATCCAGCGGCGGGAGGTGGTGAAGGGCAGGGAGCGGATTTGCATACGCCTCGGAGCTTGCCACAGCCCGCGAGGTTCCGGCCAGTACGGCCTCCGGCCGGCGCGCTGGGCCCATGCTGCTATGCGAACAGGAAAATCTCCTACGCGGCGCCGCCGCCCGGCACGCCACGGTCGAGGCTACGGAACAAAAAGACCAACGATGCAGGGCACGACGCGAATCGGAATTTCTGGCTGGCGCTATGCGCCATGGCGCGGCCGCTTCTATCCCAAGGGGCTCCCGCAGCGGCTCGAGCTCGACTTTGCATCGCGCATGCTGCCCACCATCGAGATCAACGGCTCGTTCTATTCACTGCAGCGCCCCGTGTCCTACCAGGCATGGCACGACGCGACGCCCGAGGATTTCGTGTTTGCGGTGAAGGGGCCGCGCTACATCACCCACAACCTGCGGCTCAAGGAACCGCGCGCCGCACTGGCCAACTTCTTTGCCTCGGGCGTGTTTGCGCTGGGCGCCAAGCTCGGGCCCATCCTCTGGCAGCTGCCGCCGTCCTTCGCCTACGACGCCGATCGCCTCGAGGAATTCCTGGCGCTGCTGCCCAGGGACGGCCGCTCCGCCCTCAAGCTCGCGCGGCAGCACAACGAGAAGCTCAGCGACGAGCGTGCGTTGCTGAAGGCGCCCGCAAAGCTGCGCATCCGGCATGCGGTGGAAGTGCGCCATGCGAGCTTCGCGAATGCAGACTTCATCGCGATGCTGCGCCGCCATGGCGTCGCGCTGGTGGTGGCCGACACGGCGGGGCGCTGGCCGCTGCTCGAAGACCTGTGCGCCGACTTCGTCTACATGCGGCTGCACGGAGACAAGGAGCTCTACGCGAGCGGCTACGACGATGCCGCGCTCGACCGCTGGGCCGAGCGCATCGACGCCTGGCGACATGGACGGCAGGTGAAGGATGCAAGGCTGGCCGTGCCTTCGCGCCGGCTCTCCGGCCGCAAGGGGCGCGACATGTTCTGCTACTTCGACAACGACGTCAAGGTGCACGCGCCCTACGACGCCGCGCACCTGGCGGCCCGGCTCGGCGTGGCCACCGGGCTGGGGGAGGACGACAACTTCGAAGCGCCGCCGGACATGGCCGTGCGAAAGCCGGCGCGTGCGCGCTCCGGCCGCACGTAGCGCGGCGCCCGCGTACCGCTTCAGTCGTGCAGCGACGAGAGAAACTGCTTCAGCTCGGCCGTCTGCGGATTGCCGAAGATGTCGGCCGGCGGCCCCATCTCGTGCACGCGGCCCTGGTGCATGAAGATGACGCGGTCGCTCACCTTGCGCGCAAAGCTCATCTCATGCGTGACCATCAGGAGCGTGATGCCTTCGTCGGCCAGCGACTCCACCACGCGCAGCACCTCGCCCACCAGCTCGGGGTCGAGCGCCGAGGTGATCTCGTCGCACAGCAGCACGGCCGGCTCCATTGCCAGCGCGCGGGCGATGGCCACGCGCTGCTGCTGGCCGCCCGAGAGCTGCTCGGGCATAGCGTCGAATTTTTCGGCCAGGCCCACGCGTTCGAGCAGCTTGCGCGCCTGCGAAGCCGCCTCCATGCCGCTGCGCTTCTTCACCAGCGTGGGTGCGAGCATCACGTTCTTGCCGACCGTGAGATGCGGAAACAGGTTGAAGCTCTGGAAGATCATGCCCACGCGCTGGCGCAGCTCGCGCATGGCCATGGCGCTCTCGTGCAGCAGGGGCTTGCCATCGACCGTGAGCGAGCCTTCCTGGAACACCTCGAGCCCGTTGATGCAGCGCAGCAGCGTGCTCTTGCCCGAGCCGCTCTTGCCGATGATGGCGATGACTTCGCCGCGCTTCACCTCGAGGTCGATGCCCTTGAGCACCTCGTTGGCGCCATACGACTTGCGCAGCGCGGTCACGCGCACGATCGGCGCGGCAAAGGTCTGGGATTCAAGCACGGCGGCCATGAGATTTCCTCTCGAGATTCTTGGCGTACAGGCTTACCGGGAAGCACAGCACGAAATAAAGCAGCGCCACGCAGCTGAACACCACGAAGGGCTGGAAGGTGGCGTTCGAAATCATGCTGCCGGCCTTGGTGAGCTCGACAAAACCGATCACCGAGGCGAGCGCCGTGCCCTTGATCACCTGCACCAGGAAGCCCACCGTCGGCGCGATCGCGATCTTCACCGCCTGCGGCAGGATCACGTGGCGCATCTGCTCGCTGAAGCTCAGCGCCAGGCTGCCCGAGGCCTCCCACTGGCCCTTGGGAATGGCGGCCACGCAGCCGCGCCAGATCTCGGTGAGGAAGGCGCTGGTGTAGAGCGTGAGCGCCACGCTGGCCGCGGTCCACGCCGACACGTCGATGCCGAACAGCGCAATGCCGAAGTAGGCGAGGAACAGCTGCATCAGCAGCGGCGTGCCCTGGAACAGCTGCACGTAGAGGCCGACGGCGCGGCCCGTGGCGCTGCCGCCGCGCAGCCGCAGGAACAGCAGCAGGGCGCCCACCAGCCCGCCGCCAATGAAGGCGATGAGCGAGAGCACGACGGTCCAGCGCAGCGCCATCAGCAGGTTGCGCAGGATGTCCCAGAGAGAAAAATCGACCATGGTGGTGGCGTCCTGCGTTCAGCGGCCGAAGAAGAATCTTGGCCCGGCCCAGTTGAGCAGCCTGCGCAGCGCAACGGCCAGCGCCAGGTAGAGCAGCGTGGCGACGATGAAGGCCTCGAAGGCGCGGAAGTTGCGGCTCTGGATGAGGTTGGCCGCGTAGCTCAGCTCCTCGGTGGAGATCTGCCCGCACACGGCCGAGCCCAGCATCACGATGATGATCTGGCTCACCATGGCGGGCCACACCTTCTTGAGCGCCGGCGGCAGCACCACGCGGGTGAACACCTGCACCTTGTCGAGCGCCAGGCTCACGGCCGCCTCGATCTGTCCCTTGGGCGTGGCCTCGATGCCGGCGCGGATGATCTCGGTGGAATAGGCCCCGAGGTTCATCACCATCGCAATGATCGATGCCACCTCCGGCGTGAGCTTGACGCCCGCCGCGGGCAGCCCGAAGAAGATGAAGAACAGCTGCACGATGAAGGGCGTGTTGCGGATCAGCTCCACATAGCTGCCGACCACCCAGCGCAGCCACGCCGGCCCGCTGGCGCGCGCCCAGGCGCAGGCCACGCCCACGGCCATGCCGATGACGGTGGCGATGGCCGTCAGGCCGACCGTCCACGCGATGCCCTTGGCGAGCAGCCGCCAGTCGACGAGAACAGCACCGAAGTCGAATTCCATGGCCGCGCCTTTGTTCGGGGTTCAGCGAGCGAGGCTCAGACCGGCAGGTCGCCGGCGGCCTTGCCGAGCCACTTCTTCGACATGGCGTCGAGCGTGCCGTCCTTCTTGGCGGCCGCGATGATCTCGTTGACCTTGGTCTTCAAAGCGGTTTCGCCCTTGGCCACGCCGACGAAGCAGGGGCTGTCCTTCAGCAGCAGCTTGAACTCGGCGCTCACCTTCGGATTCTTGGCGAGCATGTCGCCGGCAACCGCCGCGCTGGTGGCCAGGGTCTGCGTCTGGCCGGCCACGAAGGCCGCGATGGTGGCGTTGTTGTCCTCGAAGCGGCGGTAGTCGACGTTCGGCGGCGCCACCTTGTTCAGTTCCTGGTCTTCCATCGCGCCGCGCGTCACAGCAACGGTCTTGCCGGCCATGTCGGCAAAGCTCGTGAGCTTCATGCTCTTGGAGGCATACACGGCCTGGAAGAAGGGCGCGTAGGCGGCGGAGAAGTCGATCACCTTCTCGCGCTCGGGGTTCTTGCCGAGCGTGGAGATCACGAGGTCGGCCTTGCGCGTCTGCAGGTAGGGAATGCGGTTGGCGCTGGTCACGGGCACCAGCTCGACCTTCACGCCGAGCTTGGCGGCGATCAGCTCGGCCATTTCCACGTCCAGGCCCTGGGGCTTCATGTTCCTGTCGACCGAGCCGTAGGGCGGATAGTCGGTGGGCACGGCGATCTTGATGGTCTTGGCCTTCAGCACGTTGTCCAGCGCGTTCTGGGCCTGGGCCGTACCTGCCGCCGCCAGCATGGCAACGGATGCAAGCGCGAGCGAGAGATGGCGTTTGGACGAAGAGAAAGTCATAGCAGGGCTCCTAGGTAAGTCGATGAATCGGTGTCGTCGGGGGAGGGCGCGGCGGCCTTGCGCCGCCGGGGAACGGCCGCGGCGGTTTTCTTGTTCTTCTGCTGCAGCGGCGCCAGCGCGTCGCGCAGCTGCGCGAGCGGATCGGTCGGCGCCTGCACGCGCAGCGCCGACTGCACCGTGCCGATGTGCGCGGCCATCAGCGCCTCGGCGGCGGCGTGGTCGCCCCGCTCGAGGGCGGAAACGATCTGCACATGGTCCTCGCAGGACTGCACGGCGTCGTGCGTGGACTGGTAGAGCATGGCGATCAGCGTGGTGCGCGCGGTGAAGTCGCGCAGCGTGTCGGCCAAGAGCGTGTTGCCCAGGCATTCGGCCAGGCACACGTGGAAGTCGCCGAGCAGGAAGCTGCGGTTGCCGACGTCGCTCTCTTTCAGTGCGGCCTTTTCACGCTGCAGGTGCGCCTTCAGCTGGCGCAGCGCGGCCTTGTCGATCTTGCCGGTGCTGCCCGTGCTGCGGATCAGGCCGAGCTCGATGACGCGCCGGGCCTCGAAGGCTTCGCGCGCCTCATCCTGCGAGGGCTCGATCACGAACCAGCCGCGCCGCGCACTCACCGTGACGATGCCGCGCGCCGCCAGCCGGGTGAGCGCCTCGCGCACGATGGTGCGGCTGCAGTCGAACAGCATGGCCAGCGGCTGCTCGCCCAGGCGCGAGCCCGGCGCGAGCTTCTGCGCCATCACCGCCTCGACGATGCGTGCACTGATTTCGGATGCGGATGTAGACATTGGCATGCATACCAGCAGCTTTTGTGCCAACTGGTATGCAAGCTATGTGCACCGAAATGGGCCGGCGCTGCGTGCCGGTGGTGCATGGCGCGGGGCTCAGGGTGCTGTTTTTCAAGGGCGCTGCTTTTCAAGGCGCTGCTGTTCAGGGCGCGCTCCCGCCGACGGGGTACCTTGCTCCGCGAATGTCCCCCGCCCTTCGGGCTCCTCCTTAATTTCGCTGCGCAAGGCACCCCATCAGCGGGTGCGTTATGCGCAGCGGTCGTTGATCAGCGATGCACAACGAGCGTGCCCTCGTGCACAGGGCATCGGGTGCTCCCCGCAGCGAAATAAAGGAGGAGCCGAAGGCGGGGGACATTCGCGGAGGGGAGTACCCGGTGGCCTGTGCACGCCGCCCTGAAACAAGAGCCAGCAATCAATCCATCCGCGCGCCCGAAGCCTTCACCGCCTTGTCCCAGCGCGGCGTCTCGGTGGCAAGAAAGCGCGCGAAGTCCTCGCTGCCCAGAAAGGCCGGGTCCGCCCCTTGGCTCACCATCCGGTCGCGCACCTCTGCGCTCGTCAGCACCTGCTTGAACGCGTCGCTGAGTTTGGCGACCACGTCCCTGGGCGTGTCCTTGGGTGCGAAGAAACCGTAGAAGCCCACCACCTCGAAGCCCTTGACGCCCGACTCGATCACCGTCGGCACATCCGGCAGCGCGGGGTTGCGCTCGCGGCTGGTCACGGCCAGTGCGCGCACCTTGCCCTGCTTGTGGTAGTTGGCCGCCTGCGGAATCGACTCGGCCATGAACTGCACCTGCCCGGCCATCAGGTCCGTGAAGGCCGGGGCGCTGCCGCGATACGGGATGTGCACCATGAAGATGCCGGTGGCGGTCTTGAACATCTCCGGCACCAGGTGGCTGATGCCGCCGTTGCCGGCCGAGCCGTAGTTGACCTGGCCGGGCCGCGCCTTGGCGTAGTCGATGAACTGCCGCAGGTTCTGCACCGGCAGCTTGGGCGTGACCAGCAGGGCCAGCGGCTGCATCGCGGTGCGTGCGATGGGCACGAAGTCGCGCTGCGTGTTGTAGGGCAGCTTGCTGTAGAGCGCGCCGTTGATCACGGCCACGCCGGTGTTGGCCAGCATCAGCGTGTAGCCGTCGGCCGGGCTCTTGGCGACCGCATCGGCGCCCACCGAACCGCCCGCGCCGGGCTTGTAGTCGACGATCAGCGGCTGGCCCAGCACCGCCTGCAGCTTGTCGGTCAGAAGGCGCGCATGCTGGTCGAGCGGGCCGCCCGCCGGAAAGCCGATGACGAGCTTGATCGGCTTGTCGGGGTAGGCGGCCATGGCGGCGCCGCCGAGGCCGAAAGACGCGATCGAAAACAAAGCCGCCACGAGGGCGGTGCGGGCTGGGCGGGTCATGGATCGTCTCCTCTTTTCTTCAAGTGGAGACGATCATAAGCAGCGGTTCAAGCGGCGAGCGTCGCCTTCAGCGTGATTTCCGGCACGCTGGCCAGCGCCTTCGACAGCGGGCAGCCGGCCTTGGCGGCGGCCGCGATCTGCTGGAACTTCGCTTCCTCCAGCTTGGGCACGGCGGCGTCGAGCTCGAGTGCGATGCGGTCGATCTTGAAGCCTTCGCCGTCCTTGGCCAGCCGCACCGCGGCCTTGGTGTCGATGCGGGTGGCGGTGAAGCCCTCTTTCTCCAGCGCGAAGGCAAAGGCCATCGTGAAGCAGGCCGCATGGGCCGCGCCGACGATCTCCTCGGGGTTGGTGCCGCGCTTGTCGTCCTCGAAGCGGCTGGCGAAGCCGTAGGGATAGTCCTTGAGGGCGCCGGTCTCGGTGCTGACCTGGCCCTTGCCGGTCTTGCCGGCGCCTTCCCAGTGAACGCTTGCGTGCTTGTCTGCTGCCATGAAAACTCTCCTTCGGTCGGGGTGACGGGTGGTGGGAGACGCAGGTATCGCGCGGAACGCCGCGCTTGTCTGTAGTCGCAGGGCGCATGCGAAGAAGATCGCGAAGATCGAGCAATGCGCGCAGGGCGTCGCCAAGGTGACGCGTCCGGGGGCTTCCCCGATGGGAGCGGCGCGCGGCTCGGCTTAGGCTGCGGCCTGTCTTCTTTCTCTCCCTCTCCCTCCGCCCGCCTTGACCATGCAACCACGCCCGCACCACAAGTTCTGGCCCAAGCGCCTGCCGCATTCGATCACCGTCCCCGCCACCTCGCTGTGGCACAACCTCGCAACCTCGGCGGCGCGCTATCCGGACAAGGCCGCGCTGGTCTTCTTCGGCCGGGTGCTGAGCTACCGCGGCTTCGCGGACCAGGTCGAGCGGCTGGCCGGCACGCTGCATGCCCTGGGCGTGAAGCGCGGCGACCGCGTGGTGCTGGACATGCAGAACTGCCCGCAACTGGTGGTCGCTCATTTCGCGATCCTGCGCGCCAATGCGGTGGTGGTGCCCGTCAACCCGATGAACCGGGCCGAGGAGCTCAAGCACTACATCGTCGACCCCGACGCCAAGGTGGCCATCACCACCGGCGACCTGGCCGGCGAGCTTGCCAAGGCCAGCAACGCGCTGCCGCCCGCGCAGCAGCTGGCCCACATGATCGTGACCCAGTTCACCGACGCCTTCGACGCCGATGTGAGCGGCGACGACGCGCCGGCGCCGGCCTGGAAGGAGTGGCTCGCCACGCGCCATCCGCTGCCCGAGCTCGCGGGCGGCAAGGCCATGGCCTGGACCGACGCACTGGCCGCGGGCCATGCCGCGCCCGAGCATGTGGTGGGCGCCAACGACATGGCGCTGCTGCCCTACACCAGCGGCACCACCGGCCTGCCCAAGGGCTGCGTGCACCACCATTCGAGCCTCATGCACAACGCGGTGGCCGGCCAGCTCTGGGGCCAGGCCACCTCGGAAGCGGTGGTGCTGGCGGTGGTGCCCATGTTCCACATCACGGGCGTGGTGAGCATGATGCACACCTCCATCCTCGCGGCGGCCACGCTGGTCATCATGCCGCGCTGGGACCGCGAGGTGGCGGGCCGGCTCATCTCGCGCTGGAAGGTCACGAGCTGGACCAACATCCCCACCATGGTGATCGACCTCATGGCCAGCCCCAACTTCGCGAGCTACGACCTGTCGAGCATCACGCACATCGGCGGCGGCGGCGCGGCCATGCCGCAGGCCGTGGCGCAGCGCCTCTTCGAGCAGTACGGCCTCAAGTACCAGGAGGGCTACGGCCTCACCGAAACCGCCGCGCCCTCGCACACCAACCCGTCGGACCATCCCAAGCAGCAGTGCCTGGGCATTCCGTTCATGAGCACCGATGCGCGCGTGGTCGACCCCGACACGCTGGCCGAAATGCCCATCGGCGAATCGGGCGAGATCATCATCCACGGGCCCGAGGTGTTCCAGGGCTACTGGAAGCGCCCCGACGCCACCCAGGCGGCCTTCGTCGAGTTCGAGGGCAAGCGCTTCTTCCGCTCGGGCGACATGGGCCGCATGGACGAGGACGGCTACTTCTTCATGACCGACCGCCTGAAGCGCATGATCAACGCGAGCGGCTTCAAGGTGTGGCCGGCCGAGGTCGAGCTGCTGATGTTCCGCCATCCCGCGATCCAGGAGGCCTGCGTCATTTCCACGCGGGACGACTACCGCGGCGAATCGGTCAAGGCGGTGGTGGTGCTGCGCGCCACGCACAAGGACACTACCGAGCAGCAGATCATCGACTGGTGCCGCGAGAACATGGCGGTCTACAAGATCCCGCGCAAGGTGCAGTTCGTCGACGCGCTGCCCAAGAGCGGCAGCGGCAAGGTGATGTGGCGGCTGCTGCAGGAAGACGAGAACGGCGCGCGGTAACAGCGGGTTCGCGGCCGGGGCGCGGCGCATTTCGCGCCGAGAATCCGGGGCTTCGACCGCCCGATCTTCCCCGCCCATGCGCCTGCGCTTTCCGTTCGCCGTTTGTCTTGCGTTGCTGCTGCTGCTGCCGCTGCTGTCGCAGGCCGCTTCTTCGTCCCGCACCTGCCTGGTGGTCGGCATCAGCGACGGCGACACGCTCACCGCGCGCTGCGGGCGCCTCGGTGCCTACGAGGAGGTCAAGGTGCGCATTGCCGCCATCGACGCACCTGAGCGCGCGCAGCCCTACGGCCAGCGCAGCAGGCAGGCGCTGAGCCGCATCTGCTATTTCGAGCAGGCGGTCATCACCGAGCGCGACACCGACCGCTACGGCCGCACCGTGGCCGACGTGCGCTGCAACGGCGAGGACGCGGGCACCCGCATGGTGGCCGAAGGCTGGGCCTGGGTGTACGACTTCAACGGCATCGCCACGCGCCGCGGCGGCGAACTGTTCAAGCTGCAGGACAGCGCGCGTGCGCAGCGGCTCGGGCTGTGGGCCGGCGCCAGGCCGCAGCCGCCCTGGGAATGGCGGCGCCGCCAGCGCGAGGACCACCCGGACCGCTTCCTGTTCTGAGCCTACGACTCGCTCTTGCCCCGCACGTCCGCCACCACGCGCGCATTGCGCTGGAAGCTCCAGTAGGCGCTGGCCCAGTCCATCAGCACCACGATGCGGTTGCGGAACCCGATCAGGAAGTACGCGTGCGCGAACAGCCAGAACAGCCACGCGAGCCGGCCGCTGAAGCGCAGCGGTCCCAAGGGCGTTTCCAGGTCGACCACCGCCGAATTGCGGCCGATGGTGGCCAGGTTGCCGTAGTCCCGGTAGCGGAAAGGCACGGTCGGCACGCCCGCGATGCGGCGAAGAATGTTGGCGGCCGCCGCGCGGCCCATCTGCTTGGCGCCGGGTGACACGCCGGGCACCGGCTTGGGCGGCTTGCCGGGGGCGTAGCTCAGGGCCGCGGCCAGGTCGCCCACCACGCTGATCTCGGGATGGCCCGGCAGGCTCAGGTCGGGCTCGACCTTGATGCGGCCCGCGCGGTCGCATTCGGCGCCGGTCGCCTCGCCCAGCATGCGTCCGAGCGGCGATGCCGCCACGCCTGCCGCCCACACCACGCAGCTGCTGTCGATGCGGTAGCTGGTGGCCGGAGCGCCGCTGGCACCGCCGCCGGCTTCCACTTCGAGGCCGGTGGCGTCGATGGCGGTCACGCGTGCATTGAGCCGCACCTCGACGCCCAGCCGCTGGAGCTGCTCCAGCGCCTTCTGGCTCAGGCTCTCGGGCATGGCCTGCAGCACGCGCGGCCCGCCCTCGACGAGCAGCACCTGTGCGCTCCCCGGGTCGATGCGGCGGAATTCGCCGGAGAGCGTGTGCTTGGCGATCTCGGCCAGCGTGCCGGCCATCTCGACCCCCGTGGGGCCGGCGCCGATCACCACGAAGGTGAGCAGGGCGCGGCGGCGCTCGGGGTCGGTGGCGGTTTCGGCCGCCTCGTAGGACATCAGCACGCGGCGGCGGATCTCGAAGGCGTCCGACAGCGTCTTGAGGCCCGGCGCCAGGGGCGCCCATTCGTCATGGCCGAAATAGCTGTGGGCCGCGCCGGCCGCGACCACCAGGTGGTCGTAGCTCACCAGGCTGCCGTTGGCCAGCCGGAGCGCGCGCGCGGCCGGATCGATGGCGCTCACTTCGCCGAGCAGCGTGGTGATGCGCGGCTGCGCGCGGAACAGGGCCCGCACCGGCGCCGCGATCGACGGCGCGGCCAGTCCGGCGGTCGCCACCTGGTAGAGCAGCGGCTGGAACAGGTGGTGGTTGGTCTTTTCGATCACCGTCACGTCCACGTCGGCGCGTTCGAGCCGGCGGGCGGCTTCGAGTCCGCCGAATCCGCAGCCGACGATGACGACATGGGGGCGGGCGGAGGCGTTGGTCGTTTGCATCGAACAGATGATACGCAGCCGCCCTGCACGCCGGCCGATCTTGTGCCAAAGTGGCTCCCCCCACCGATGGTTGCCTGTGCCTCCCCCCCGGCCCACGGCGTGCCAAGGGCGCGAACTTGTCCTACGCGCCTTTGCAACGGCCATCGGCTACAAATTGCGGTTGACCCGACTGGAGACACCATGACGCTTTCCCGGCCGATCACCCAGGCGGCGAGCGCGCTGCGCGGCAAGTTCCGCGAAGTGCGCGCCGCCAGCCTGGCACTCGCCGCGCCGCTCTCCGCCGAAGACCAGTGCATCCAGTCGATGCCCGACGCGAGCCCGACCAAATGGCATCTCGCGCACACGACCTGGTTCTTCGAGACCGTGCTGCTCCAGCCGCATGCGGTGGGCTACCGGCCTTTCGACGAGCGGTTCCATTACCTCTTCAACTCGTACTACGAAGCGCTCGGCCCGCGCCATCCGCGCCCGCAGCGGGGGCTGCTCACGCGCCCTTCCGTGGACGAGGTGCATGCCTACCGCGCCCATGTCGACGAGGCGGTGCTCGCGCTGCTCGACGGCGCCGACGGCGAGCGCGATTGGGCGGCCATCGAGCCCATCGTCACGCTCGGGCTGCACCACGAACAGCAGCACCAGGAGCTGCTGCTCACCGACATCCTGCATGCCTTGTCATGCAACCCGCTGTTGCCCGCCTACCGGCCCGCGGCGGGGCCCGCGCTGCGGCTGGCTGCCGTGCCGCCGGCCATGCGCTGGCTGCCGCAGCCCGGCGGCATGGTGCAGGTGGGCCACGAGGGGCCGCAGCAGGGCTTTGCCTTCGACAACGAAACGCCGCGCCATGCGGCCCTGCTGCAACCCTATGCCATGGCCGACCGGCTGGTGAGCTGCGGCGACTATGCGCAGTTCATTGCCGACGGCGGCTACCAGCGCCCCGAGCTCTGGCTCTCCGACGGCTGGGCGGCGGTGCAGGCGCAGGGCTGGCGCCATCCCGCCTACTGGCTGGCCGCCGACGACCCGCGGCTGCAGGCCCAGCAGCCGCAGGGCGGCTGGCAGGTGTTCGGCCTGCATGGCGTGCGGCCGATGGAGGCCGATGCACCCGTGTCGCAGCTGAGCTTCTACGAGGCCGCCGCGTATGCCGAATGGGCCGGTGCGCGCCTGCCGACCGAATTCGAATGGGAAGCGGCCTTCGATGCGCCCGGCATCTCGCAGATGACCGGCCACGTCTGGCAGTGGACGCGCTCCTCCTACGACCCGTATCCCGGCTTCAGGCCCATGCCCGGCATCGCGGCCGAATACAACGGCAAGTTCATGGTGGGCCAACTGGTGCTGCGTGGCGGCAGCGTGGCGACGCCGGCCGGGCACACGCGGCCCAGCTACCGCAATTTCTTTCCGCCGGCGGCGCGCTGGCAGTTCTCGGGGCTGCGGCTCGCGAAAGACATCTGAATCATGCGCAATCCAAGCTCCTCGTCCTCCTTTTCGTTTGCCGCCGCCCAGCCGCAGCAGCGCCAGCCTGTCGCGCCTGCCGCCGCGGAAAAAAATGCGGCGCTGCTCTCCGAGTTCGGCCGCGAGATGCAGGCGGGCCTCGCGCGCAGGCCGCGCAGCATTTCGCCCAAGTATTTTTACGACGCCGCGGGTTCGCAGCTGTTCGACCGCATCTGCGAGCTGTCCGAGTACTACCCCACGCGCACCGAGCTGCGCATTCTTGGCGAATGCGCGGGCGAGATCGCCGCGCAGGTGGGCCCGGGCGCCGAGATCGTCGAGTTCGGCGCCGGCTCGCTCACCAAGGTGCGGCTGCTGCTCGATGCGCTCGAGGCGCCCAGGCGCTACCTGCCGATCGACATTTCCGGCGAGCACCTGGCGGCCGCCGCCGAGCGGCTCAGGGCCGACTACCCGCAGCTGGCGGTGCAGCCGATCGCGGCGGACTACACCATGCCGCTGGTGCTGCCCGCGCCGCTCGCCGGTGCGGGCAAGCGCGTGGGTTTTTTCCCCGGCTCGACGATCGGAAATTTCGAGCCCGACGAGGCACTGGCGTTCCTGCAACTCGCGGCGCGCATGCTGCGCGGCGGCGGCCTGCTGATCGGCGTCGACCTGGTGAAGGACCCGGCCCGCCTGCATGCCGCCTACAACGATGCGCAGGGCGTGACCGCGGCCTTCAACCTCAACCTGCTGCGGCGCGCCAATGCCGAGCTCGACGCGAACTTCGATCTCGAGGGCTTTGCGCACGCGGCGTTCTACAACGCGCCGAAGCAGCGCATCGAGATGCACCTGGTCAGCCGGCGGGACCAGATCGTTTCACTGAACGGCGAGCGGTTTGCGTTCGAGGAAGGGGAGACCATCCACACCGAGTACTCGCACAAATTCACCGTGGAAGGGTTGCGGGCGCTGGCGGTGAAGGCGGGGTTCCGGCCGGGGGCGGTGTGGACGGATCCGGAGAGGCTCTTCAGCGTGCATTGGCTGGGGGCTTGAATTGTTTTGAGTTTCGGGGCCGGGTCTCGCCCCGGCGGGCGACTCACTTTCTTTTGCTTCGCCAAAAGAAAGTAAGCAAAGAAAAGGCGACCCTACTGTCTGCGACCCTTCGCTTCGCTGCGGGCAACCTGCGGTGCTCGATTCCGGCGGGGGTCCGCAGAACTCGCTTCGCTCAAACAGCTGCGGCCCTGATCCCGCCTCCATCTGCGCTCCTCGGCGCATACAGAAGGGGTGGGAGCGGGCGGCCTTCGCTTCGCTCGGCCCCAATACCAAGAGCCCAACTCAATACCAACCACCGCGGCGCTGCGCGCCGCAGTGGCTTGGTGGCCGAGCGAAGCAAAGGCCCGTGTGGTTCGCCCTCCCCTCTGTATGCGCCGAGGAGCGGAGTGTTTCGCGGATCAGGGCTCGCCCTTGTTTGAGCGAAGCGAGTTTGGGCGAGACCCCGCGAAACGCGAGCACCGCAGGTTGCCCGCAGCGAAGCGAAGGGACGCAGACAGTGGGGTCGCCTTTCTTTTGCCTACGTTTCTTTGGCGAAGCAAAGAAAAGTAGGTCGCCCGCCGGGGCGAGACCCGGCCCCGAAACTCAAACAAGCCCAGGAACCCAAAACATATAGCCGGCATACCGCCCCCATGGATTCGCCCCCCAAAAGCAACGGGCACAATATCCCTTCCCCGCGCGCCACCGCATCCGCCAACTGCGCCCCGCGCCCCCCGCCCCTTGGAGTGCAAGACATGAAAGCAACCTGGAACGGCGTCACCATCGCCGAAAGCGACGACACCGTGCTCGTCGAAGGCAACCACTATTTCCCGATGAGCTCGCTCAATCGCGACCACGTGACCTTCAGCAACCACAAGACCACCTGCCCCTGGAAGGGCACGGCCAGCTACTACTCGCTGCTGGTCAACGGCGAGCTCCACACCGACGCTGCCTGGTACTACGCCGACCCGAAGCCCGAGGCCGAGGAAATCCGCGACCGCGTGGCGTTCTGGAAGGACGTGAAGGTCACCGCGTCGTGACCACGGCCGCGTTCGCTCCACCCTTCGTCCAGCCTGCCGAGCTGCAGGCCGCGCTGCGCGAGCAAGGCTATGCCGTGCTGAGCCCGCAGGGCGTGAGCGACTGGCTGGGTGTGCCGCTTGCGCAGCTCGAAGCACTGCATGCCGACTGGAACGATCTCCCGCCGGACGAATACCTGAAGGACGGCGGCCGCTATCGCACACGGCGCCACGCCTGCTTCACGGTCGAAGGCGATTCGATCGTGCAGGCGCCGCACCGCGCGCACTGGCAGCCGGTCGAATACAACGCGCTGCATGGCGGCATGCAGCGCTGGTTCGCGCCCATGCACGAAGCCACGGTGGCGCAGCCGGCCTGGCAGCGCCTGCTGCAGCGCCTGGGCGAAGCCGCGAGCGGCATGCGCGGCGCGGCGGCGGCGCAGCCGTGGTTCGTCGAGGCGCACCAGTTCCGCATCGACACCGCGGGCGGCATCGGCCGGCCCACGCCTGAAGGCGCGCACCGCGACGGCGTCGACCTGGTGGCGGTGGCGCTGGTCGGGCGCAGCGGCATCAAGGGCGGCGAGACGCGCGTGTTCGAAGCCAGCGGCCGCCGCGGCGAGCGCTTCACCATGACCGAGCCCTGGACGCTGCTCCTGCTCGACGACGCGCGCGTGATCCACGAGTCCACGCCGATCCAGCCGCTCGAGGAGGGCGGCGCCGGCTGGCGCGACACACTCGTCGTCACCTGCCGCGCCGGGGCTTTCCAGGGGGATTGATCCCGCTGGCTTGAGTCCTACAGCCACTGCCCGGCGCAGAGGTTAAATTCGGGGCCGGCTCGGTTGCGAGCCGCGCCTGTCCGCGAACGAAAAAGTGAGGTCCGCCATGTTCAATCACATCCTGGTTCCGATCGACGGCTCCGAAACTTCCATGCTCGCGGTCAGCAAGGCCAGCGGCCTGGCGCTGGCGTTCGGAAGCCGCATCACGTTGATCCACGTGATCGACAACTATCCCTTCATCGGCGTGGGTGCGGACTATGCGCTGGGCCAGAACGAATACCTGGCCGCAGCCACCGCGAGCGCGAATGCGGCGCTCGCCCGCGGCGTGGCGGCGCTCGCCGCCGAGGGCCTGCACAGCGACCAGCGCGTGATCGACGGCCACGTGGTGCACGAAGGCATCGTCGACACCGCCATCGCCATTGCGGCCGACCTGATCGTGATGGGCTCGCACGGGCGCAGCGGCATCGAGAAGCTGCTGCTGGGCAGCGTCACGCAGCGCGTGCTGCAGGACGCGCCCATGCCGGTGCTCGTGGTCAAGGGCGGGCTGTAAGGCGAGAGAAATCGAAGCCGGACGGGCTCTGCAGGCAAAGGCTCTGCTGCGTGACCGGGTGCACGAAGCCCAGTTCGCTGGCATGCAGCAGCAGGCGCGGCGCACGTGCCTGGACATCGGCGCTGCCGTAGAGCGCGTCTCCCAGAATCGGATGGCCGATCGACAGCAGGTGCACGCGCAACTGATGCGAGCGCCCCGAGAGCGGCTCCAGCAGCAGGTGCGAGGCCCGCGTCTTTCCATCCGGCGCTGAAGACGAAGACGACAGCGCACGCCAGCGCGTGAGGCTCGGCTTGCCGGCCGGGTCCACCTTCTGCAGCGGGCGGTTGGGCCAGTCGGCCATGAGCGGCGCGTCGATGACCGACCATTCGTCCTGCACCGGCATCGCACCGTCCACGATGGCCTCGTAGCGCTTGTGCACGCGGCGCTCGGCAAAGGCGTCGCCGAGCGCACGCTGCATGGCCGCGCCGCGCGCCATCAGCACCAGCCCGCTGGTCGCCATGTCGAGCCGGTGCACGACCAGCGCATCGGGCCAGCGCCGCATGGCGCGCGCGCTCAGGCAGTCCTGCTTGTCTTCGCCGCGCCCGGGCACGCAGAGCAGGCCGGCGGGCTTGTTCAGCACCAGCAGGTGGGCGTCTTCGTGGATGAGGTCGATGTCCGGCATGAGTAGCCCGGAGTGTAGAGAGCAGAGCCCGCGCTCGCTGCTGCACCTTGGCGCTGCGCTCATGCGAAGCTCATGAAGCCTCGGCTATCCTCGAACAGATGTCCGGCCCTGCCTCTCCTCCCGCCTCCGCTCCCGTTTCCCCGGGCTTCACCGAACTCCGGCGCGAGCGAGCGTTCATGCAGATGTGGGTGGCACGGCTCTTCGGCACCGCGGCCTCGCAGATGCTGCTGGTGGCCATCGGCTGGCACATGTACGAACTCACCGGCAGCGCCTGGGACCTCGGGCTGGTGGGCCTCTACCAGTTCGTGCCGGCCTTGCTGCTCGCGCTGCTGGCCGGCCATGTGGTCGACCGCCACCACCGCGGCCGCATCGTGGCGGCCTGCTTTGCGGTGCAGGGGCTGGTGGCGCTGGTGCTGCTGCTCGCGGTGGTGCAGCGCTTCGACACGCGCGGCCTGCTGCTGGGCCTGTCGCTGGTGCTGGGCGCGGTGCGGGCCTTCCAGATGCCGGCGCAACAGGCGCTCACGCCGCTGCTGGTGCCGCCCGCGATGCTGCCGCGCGCCATGGCTTTCAGCTCGGCCGGCATGCAGGGCGCGATCATCGGCGGGCCGGCGCTCGGCGGCCTGCTGTTCGTGGCCGGCATGGCGGTGGTGTACGGCGCCAGCGTGCTGTGCTTCGCGGTGGCCTGTGCGCTGGTGCTGCGGCTGCGCTATACCTACACCCCGGCCGCGCGCGAGCCGGTCACGCTGGCCACGGTGTTCGCGGGCGTCGATTTCATCTGGAAGCGCAAGCCGGTGCTCGGCGCCGTCTCGCTCGACCTCTTCGCGGTGCTGCTGGGCGGCGCGGTGGCGCTGCTGCCGATCTACGCCAAGGACATCCTGCACACGGGGCCCTGGGGGCTCGGCCTGCTGCGCGGTGCGCCCGCGGTGGGCGCGCTGGCGATGTCGATCGCCCTCACGCGCCGGCCCATCGAGCGCAACATCGGCCGCACGCTGCTGATGGCCGTCGGGCTCTTCGGGCTGTGCATGGTGGTGTTCGGCATTTCGCGCAGCTTCATCGTCTCGCTGATTGCGCTGGCCGTGTCCGGCGGGGCCGACATGGTCAACGTGGTGATCCGCCAGACCCTGGTCCAGCTCGAAACGCCTGACGCCATGCGCGGCCGGGTGAGCGCGGTCAATTCGATCTTCATCGGCGCCAGCAACCAGCTGGGCGAGTTCGAATCGGGCGCCACGGCGGCGCTGCTCGGGCCGGTGGGCTCGGTGGTGGTGGGCGGCGTGGGAACCATGATGGTGGCGCTGGGCTGGTTCAAGCTGTTCCCGTCGCTGGCGCAGCGCGACCGGCTGGTGGTCGCGATGCCCGCGGCGGCCAAGTAGGGCGCCGCGCCGCGGCCGTCAGAACACCGAAAACGCCTGGGGCGCATCGATCGTGAGGTCGCTCTGCGCCTCGGCCACGCAGGGCAGGATCCAGCCCTCGGCCTTTTCCTCGGCGCTCAGGCCGGGCCATTCGATGACGTGGCGGATGGAGCCCGCCACCAGCTGGCAGATGCAGGTGCGGCAGGTGCCGTTGCGGCAGGAGCTCGGCATTTCGATGCCGGCCGCCTCGGCCGATTTCAAGAGCGTGGTGCCGGCCTCGGCGTCGAAGCCGAGGCCCGACGGTTCGAGCCGGACCCTCATCGCTGCGGGGGCTGTTGTTGCTGCTGCTCGCGGCGCTGTTCGCGCAGCATGAAGAGATAGAGGCTTTCGACCTTCTCGCGCGCCCAGGGCGTCTTGCGCAGGAACTTGAGGCTGGAGCCCACGCTCGGGTCGATGGCGAAGCAGCGGATCGGAACGAGTTCGCCGAGCTGCTCCCAGCCGTAGTGGTCGGCCAGCGCCGTGACGATGGCCTCCAGCGTGAGCCCGTGCAGCGGGTTGCGGGGCTGGGCCGGCTTGGCGGGCGCCGGGGCCGGCCCGGCGGGGGCCTCGTCGGTCACTTGTTCTTGAGCTTGCCGCGCGGGATCACCGTCGTGGTGATCGTGCGGACGGGTTCGATGCCGCCGGTGCCCACCGGCTTGGGCGGCGAAGTGTCCTTCTTCGGTTTCTTGGCTTCCTTGTTTGCGCGCTGTTGACCCTTGGCCATATCGACTCCTTTTGATGCTGCGTATGCGGCGTAGTAGCGGGCAGTTTAGCGGTGCGGCGACAATACGCAGTTCCTTTTGATTTCCCCGCATCCATGTCAGATCACGAAGTTCGCCCCGCCACCATGCGCGACGCCAAGGCCGTCGCCGAAGTCCATGCCCTGGCCGCCAAGGCTGCCTACGAAGGCATCCTGCCCGAAGAAGAGCTGCGCGTGCTGGCGCCCGCCTCCCGCGAGGCCAAATGGCGCGAGGCCATCGAGTTCAGCGAGCCGCAGGTGCAGGTGGCGGTGCAGGACGGCGAGATCGTCGGCTTCGTCGGCTTCGACCGCTCGCGCGACCCCAAGACGCCGTCCACCACGGGCGAGATCTGGGCCCTGTACGTCAAGCCCGAGCATTGGGGCAAGGGCATCGGTGTCGCCCTGTGGGACGCCGCGCGCGAAGGCCTCGAGGAAGAGGGCTGCACCACGGTCACGGCCTGGGTGCCCATCCGCAACGACCGCGCCATGCGCTTCTTCGAGCTCGCCGGCTTCAAGCGCGAAATGAAGACCGCCAAGACCACCGCGCTGGGCACGGTGCGGGTCGAGGAAATCCGGCTCAAGCGCAGCGTTGCCTGACGCCTGAGCCCGGCGGCCGGCCGCGTACGGGTATTGCCGGCGCGCGCCGCGGTTGCGGCTAAGCTCGCCGCTTCTTTTTTTCCACACCGACCCTTGCCATGGCCACCAGCCTGCTTCTGCTGCTCGACGACATCGCTACCGTCCTGGACGACGTCTCGGTCCTCACCAAGGTGGCCGCCAAGAAGACGGCCGGCGTGCTCGGCGACGACCTTGCGCTCAATGCGCAGCAGGTCTCGGGCGTCAAGGCCGACCGCGAGCTGCCGGTGGTCTGGGCGGTGTGCAAAGGCTCGTTCGTCAACAAGCTCATCCTGGTGCCCGCGGCGCTGGCCATCGGCACCTGGCTGCCCTGGCTGGTCACGCCGCTCCTGATGGTGGGCGGTGCCTTCCTGTGCTTCGAGGGCTTCGAGAAGCTCGCCCACAAGTTCCTGCACAGGCAGGCGCATGAGGCCGACACCGCGCGCCACGAGCGCGCCGTGGCCGACGAGGCCGTCGACGTGGTGGCGGCCGAGAAGGACAAGATCAAGGGCGCGGTGCGCACCGACTTCATTCTCTCGGCCGAGATCATCGCCATCACGCTGGGCACCGTGCAGGGCCAGTCCTTTCTCACGCAGCTCACCGTGCTGGCGGGCATTGCACTGGTCATGACCATCGGCGTCTATGGCCTGGTGGCCGGCATCGTGAAGCTCGACGACGCGGGCCTCTACCTGAGCCGGAAGGCGAGCAAGGCCGCGCAGGCCCTGGGCCGCGGCATTCTCGCGGCCGCGCCCTGGCTCATGAAGGCGCTGTCGGTGGCCGGCACCGCGGCCATGTTCCTGGTGGGCGGCGGCATCCTGGTGCACGGCGTGCCGGCCCTCGGCCATGCCGTCGAAGACTGGGCCCAGGCCACCGGCGGCGTGTTCGGCGCAATCGGGTCGATGGGGGTGAATGCGGGCATCGGCATCGTGGCGGGCGCCATCGTGCTGGCGTGCGTGGAAGTCGCCGGCAAGCTGCGCGGCAAGAAGGGCTGAGCCCTGCCGGCTGCGGGCCGGCCCGTTGCCGCGCTACTTGCCGCGCCGGACCAGCCCGACCACCACCAGCGCCACGCCCAGCACCAGCGCGAACCAGCCGACCAGGTAGGCGCCGGCCACCATCTCGAACCAGCGCGTGCCCTGCAGGAAGCGCGGCGCCAGCAGAACGGCGGCGCCGATCACGAGGCAGAGAATGCCGCGCTCGAGCGTGCGGAGTTGTCGTTTGGGTTGCGCCATGGCTTCTTCGTCTGGGGTGGTGGGTTGCGTCAGTGCGACATTGTCCCGCGCATTGCGGCCGGATGGCCCTGCAGCGCAAACGACTTGCCCGTGGGCACCAGCGTGTCGCCGTCCACGCGCAGGATCGTGATGTCCTGGTCGATGAAGTTGCCCACGTAGAGGTACTTGCCGTCGGCGCTCCACACCGCGCCTTCGGGCAGGCCGCGCACCACCACCTCGTTGGCGCGCGTGACCTTCTTGCCGTCGATCTTCAGCAGCACCACCGAGCCGTTGCGGTTGTAGAAGTAGGCGTTCTTTGCCGAGTTGCTGCCGCGCAGGATCACGGCCACCGCATGCTTGCCGGTCGGGCTCACGGCCAGGCCCTCGGGCCCGTCGCCGACCACCACCTTGTCGACCACGCGCGGCGGCACCGCTTCGAGGTCGATCACGCTCACCGTATCGACCTGTCCGTCCGATGCGCCGGAGTTGCCGTTGTCGGCCGTGAGCGCGAGCTTGCCGTCGGGCGTCACGTCGACGTTGTAGGGCCACAGGCCCGCCGCGAGGTCGACCTTGTTGTAGCTGACCTTCTCGCCGTTCACCTCCAGCAGCGCGATCTTGTGGCTGGTGAACTTGGCCGCCAGCGCGCGCTTGCCGTCGGGCGTGAAGCGCACGTGCGCCACCGAGTCGCCCATGGCGACGGTGTCGATCAGCGTCACCTGCTTGCCCGCGATGCGCAGCACGCTGACCGAGTTGTCCGCGCGGTTGGCCACCAGCGCGAGGTTGCCGGCGCGGTTGATCGACAGGCCCGAGGGCTGCTTGCCCACGGTGAGCGTGTCGATCAGCCTGGGCGGCGTGGTGCTCAGGTCGACCACGAACAGGCGGTTGTCGGGCACCTGCCGGCGCACGCCGTTCTCTTCCACCACGTTGAGCGAATTGGCCACCAGCGCCAGCGTTTCGCCGGGGGTGATCGCGAGGTTGACGGGCGGTCCGGCGATGGTGTTGTCCAGTTGCAGGCTGCCGACGAGCCTGGGCGCCAGCGGATCGGTGCCGATGTCCAGCACCTGCACCGTGTCGCGCCCCATCGGCGCGAGGATCACGGCGCCGGCGTCGCTCCACGACTGCTTCTCGTCGTTGGCGACCAGCATGAGCTGGCGCTGCGCCGTGGCGGGGGTCAGATTGGTGCAGCCCGAAACCGCGGCGAGTGCGGCCAGGGCAAGGGTCGCCAGTGCGGCGGGGCGAAACTTCATGGGGCGGTCTCCGTGTTGTATGTTGTTGTCGTGCCGGCCCTGGGGCCGCAGCGCATGGTAGCGGCACAATCGATCGATCCACCAGCGAGAGCCGCACGCATGACCATCGAAATCTCCAAGGAAGCCCGCCAGCAGGCCATCGCGTCGATCGAGCGCTACTTCAACGAGAACATGGAAGAGAAGATCGGCAACATCGCGGCCGGCGCGCTGCTCGGCTTCTTTCTTGAAGAGGTCGGCCCCATCGTCTACAACAAGGCCGTGGCCGACGTGCAGGAGCGGCTGCAGTCGCGCATCTCGGAGGTCGACCTCGAAGTGCACGAGGACGAGTTCCAGTACTGGCGCAAATTCGATCGGCAGAAAAAGAGCCGGTAGCCGGCGCAGGCGTCGTGCGCACGCATCGCCCGGCGTTCAAAGATGCTTCCAAACGTTGCAAAATCCCAAGCCATGCAACCACACCGTCCCATTTCGCGTTCTGCGCCTTCCTCGCTGCTGCGCACCCTTGCCGCCTTGCCGCTCGTCCTGGCCGCTTCCCTTGCGGCCGCCCAGCAGGACCCGGCGTCGTTCCCGCTGGATTCGGTCGGCTACCTGAACGAGGAGCTGCCGCGCATGGAGGCCGCCATCGCGGCCAGGGACCGCAGCTTCTTCCACGGTGCGATGGCCCGCACGGTGGAGTTCTCCGAGCGCTGGGGCTTCAAGGCGCAAGCCAATCCCGACCTGGCCAAGTACCCGATGTGCACTGAGGCGGTGATGGACTACGTGGTCGTCGGCATGTGCAGGCTCAATCCCGCGAGCGATGGATGCGAGCCCGGGCTGGCACCGCGCTTCGAGGCCAATGTGCAGCGCTGCCGCGAGGTGGCGGCGCGAAAATAGGCGCCCCGTCCTTCGACGAAAAATGAAAGTCCCCGCAGGCAGGCGCTGCGGGGCGGAGACACGCCATGGAATACACACGCTACCAGACCCTTGCCATCACGCGCCGCGGCGCCCACGGCGCGGTGCTCGACATCCAGATGCGCGCGGCCAACGGCAAGCTGCCCACGGCCGGCCACGACGGCCACCGCGAACTGGCCGAGATCTGGCGCGACGTGGCGGCCGACGACACGGTGCGCTGCGCGGTGCTGCGGGGCGAGGGGCTGGGCTTCTCGGGCGGCGGCGACCTGGCCATGGTGCAGGACATGACCACCGACGACGCGGTGCGCCAGCGCGTCTGGAAAGAGGCGCGCGACCTGGTCTACAACATCATCAACTGCGACAAGCCCATCGTGAGCGCCATGCACGGCCCGGCCGTGGGCGCGGGCCTGGTGGCGGGGCTTTTGGCCGACATTTCGATTGCCGCCAGGGACGCGAAGATCGTCGACGGCCACACGCGCCTGGGCGTGGCGGCGGGCGACCACGCGGCCATCATCTGGCCGCTGCTGTGCGGCATGGCCAAGGCCAAGTACCACCTGCTGCTGTGCGAGCCGGTGAGCGGCGCGGAGGCCGAGCGCATCGGCCTGGTGTCGCTCGCGGTGGACGAGGCCGAGCTGCTGCCGCGCGCCTACGAGGTGGCCGACCGGCTCGCGGTCGGCAGCCAGGGCGCGATCCGCCTGACCAAGTACGCGCTCAACAACTGGCTGCGCCAGGCCGGCCCGGCCTTCGACGCCTCGCTGGCGCTCGAATTCATGGGCTTCGCGGGCGCCGACGTGCGCGAGGGCGTGGCCTCGCTGCGCGAACGGCGCGCGCCGAACTTCGGCTGAAGTCCACTCGCCGAATCAGGCCTTCTTCAGGCCCTGCAGCGTCTGCAGCAGCACCACGCGCGTCTGGCCCAGCACCATGCCCTTCCATTCGTCGTTGTCGCAGTAGAAGGCATCGCGCAGTTGCTGGCGGATTTCGCGCTTCTGCGCCTCGGGCGCCTCGGGATGGCGCCGCAGCCAGGTGTCGGCGCGCAGGCGGGTCAGCACCTCGCTGTCGGGCAGCGTGCCGAACTCCAGGCCCATGGGCGCGATGCTCGCATCGGGGCACTCGTCATAGGCAATGGAGACCACCGGCCCCGACACGTCGGCCGAGGCCGAGTCGCCGGCAAAGGGCGCGAACACGTCGGCGCCCCACCAGGCATGCGCCTGCGCAAGGTCGGCCGGCGCATTGCGGCCCGGGTAGATCTTCTCGCCATGGCCGTAGGGGCCGAGGCCGGTGTGGATGTCGATCCAGCCGATGTGCGTGGCCGACGCGGCATAGCTGCGCAGGATGGCGCGCATCGTGCGGTTGCTCCACGAGGGCGCGGTGCCGCCGTAGAACAGGCCGTCGGGCGAGCTGTACTGGCCCCGGGTGACGGCCGCGCGGAAAGCGCGCATGCCGTGCTTTTCGATGTAGGCCGCCATGGCGGCATCGTCGGCGGCAGTGGGCGGCCAGCTGGCGGGCAGCACCAGCGGCTCGACCTCGGCGTACTCCGCATTCACCGGCAGCGGCACGCCGAAGTCGATGTGGTTGCGGTTCAGGTCGATGTTGTCCTCGTTGGTGCGGTGCAGGTGCGAAAAGCCGTGGGGGTTGACCGCATGCACCAGCAGCAGCGCCACGTCCGCTTGTTGGAGCCGCCCCAGCAGGTCGGCGTCGTGCAGCGTGGCAAGCTGCGCGCCCGAGCCGCAGAAGCCCTCGGGGCCGTGCGTGCCCGAGGTGACGAGCAGCAGCTTCTTCGCATCCCTGGCGCCGATCAGCGCCACGTCGGTCGCCAGCTCCTCGCCGAGCGCGCCGCGGTGCGTCGGCAGCACGAAGGATTCGACCGCGGCGCCGCGCATTGCCGCGGCATCGAGGAACTTGGCGCGCGCCTCGGCGTACGTGCCCGAGAAATGGCGGGTGGCGGCGGTGGAGGGGGTGTACATGGGTGAAGGGCTCCTGTGCGTGGATGTAGGGGATGCTGTCAGGCCGGCGGGTAGGCGGCGCCCGCTTCACCCGGGGCCCAGGGCGCGTACTTGTGCATCGCGCGCTCGAACAGCGGCGAGGTCGTCCAGCCCGCGAGCCAGGCGCGCAGCAGCGGCCAGGGCTGGCTCTCGAACCATGCGGGCTCGACCATCGCGAACTGCCGCACGAAGGGCATGACGGCGGCATCGGCCAGCGCCGCGCGCGCGCCGAAGAGCTGCGGCCCGGAGCCGCTGGCGAGCCGGGCTTCCAGCTCCAGCAGGAACTGCGCACCCAGTTCGCGCGCAGTGCCGGCGGGCGCGTCCGCGAAGCGGCCCGGGTACTTGTAGCGGTCGAGCTGCGGCTTAAAGTGGTTGTCGCACGCGGCCACGAGCGCGAGCATGCCGTCGAGCGTGCCCGCCTCGGGTGCGAGCCAGCGCAGCGGATCGTTGCGGCCCAGCGCCCACCGCATGATGTCCAGGCTTTGCCCCAGCACGGCGGCATCGGGCAGCACCAGCACCGGCACCGTGCCCTTGGGCGAGGCGGCGAGCATGTCGGGCGGCTTGTTCTTCAGCACCACTTCGCGCAACTCGCAGCGCTCGCCGCTGGCGGCCAGGGCGAGCCGGGCACGCATCGCGTAGGGGCAGCGGCAAAAGCTGTAGAGGATGGGCAGGCGAGGGTCTTGCATCGAGCGCAGGAGTCTATGCGCGCAACCTGGCCGCATGGGTGCCTGGCGCCTGCTCCCTCAGCCCCTGCATTCCCCGCAGGTGCCGTGCAGCGTGAGCGCGGTGTGGCGGGTGTCGATGCCCTGCTTGCGCAGCTCGCGGCCGAGCCGGCTCATCACCTTGGGCAGCTCGGGATCGGAGGGGAGCGCGAGCACCTTGTGGCACTGGTCGCATTCGAAGGTGTTGCCCGAGGCGGCTTCCACATGGCGCGAAAAGCGGTTGACGCGGTCCGCACCCACGCGGCGGTCGCACAGGCCGGCGTCGACCAGGCGGTCGAGCACGCGGTACACCGTGACGCGGTCGGGCGCCTCGCCGGTGGCCGTGGTGTAGGCGGCCACCACGTCGTCGTGCGTGAGCGGCTGCGAGGCGTGCTCCAGCAATTCGAGCACGGTTTGCGCGGCGCGCGTCACGCGCAGACCGCTGCTGCGCAGCAGGGTTTCGCTGTCGGGCGTCGTCGCGGCAATGGGGGGCTTCGGATGCGGGCTCATGGGTTTTCCGTGGAACCGACATTGTGTTGCATTCCGTGAGCCCGCGCCCCGGGCGGCCCGAATGCGCTAAGGTCTGGTTTTTCGCGTTTTTTGAATACCTTCTACCGACCATGTCCAGTTCCCCGATCGAAATCGAGACCGCTCCCAATCCCACCGCCACGGTCATCGTGATGCACGGCCTGGGCGCCGACGGGAACGATTTCGTGCCGATTGCCAACGAGCTCGACCTCTCGAGCGTGGGCCCGGTGCGCTTCGTGTTTCCCAATGCACCGGTGATCCCCGTCACCATCAACGGCGGCTACCGCATGCCGGCCTGGTACGACATCGCCGTGGCCGACCTGGTGGCGCGCGAGGACGAGGCGGGCCTGCGCCGCTCGCAGGCCGCGATCGAGGCGCTGATCGCCAGCGAGAAGGCCCGCGGCATCGCGGCCAACCGCATCGTGGTGGCGGGTTTCTCGCAGGGCTGCGCCATGGCGCTGATGACGGGCCTGCGCCACACCGAGCGGCTGGCCGGCATCGTCGGCCTCTCGGGCTACCTGCCGATTGCCGCCACGACCGCGGCCGAGCGGCATGCGGCCAACCACGACACGCCGGTCTTCCTGGCCCATGGCCGGCAGGACCCGGTGGTGCCGCTCGAAGCGGCGCTGCGGTCGCGCGACGCGCTCGCCGCGCTGGGCTATGCCGTCGAGTGGCATGAGTACACGATGGCGCACTCGGTCTGCATGGACGAGATCGCCGACCTGAACCGCTTTCTTCTGCACGTACTGGAGACAAAAAAATGATCCTCGTCATCGGACACGCCATGGCGAAACCCGAAACCCTGCAGGCGATGCTGGCCATCAGCGTGGAGCACGTGCTGCGCTCGCGCACCGAGCCCGGCTGCATCTCGCACGAGGTCAGTGCGGACGTGCAGCAGCCGCTGCGGCTGAGCTTCGTCGAGCGCTGGAGCGACATGGCGGCGCTGAAGGCGCATTTCCGCGTCGAGGCGTCGCGCGCCTTCGGCAAGGCGCTGGCCGCCATGGCCGACGGCACGCCGCAGATCTCCATCTACCAGTCGGAAGAGATCGAGCCCGCATGAGCCAAGCTATCAAAACAATAGCGGCGCGCAGCATAGCGGATGGCGGGATTCCCTGCACGAGCAGCGCCCGCGCGGCCGTGCTACCTTCCAGCCCCTCAGAGATTGACGGGTCATAACAATATGAGCAGCAGATTGCAGGAGAGGCTGGGTGCGCTCTCAGCCGCGCGGTTGAAGGGCATGCGGCGCGGCATCGAGAAGGAAAGCCTGCGCGCGCTGCCGGACGGCAAGCTCGCGCTCACGCCGCACCCGCTGGCCCTGGGATCGGCGCTGACCCATCCGCACATCACCACCGACTTCAGCGAATCGCAGCTCGAGCTCATCACGGGCGTGCATGCCAGCGCCGAGTCGGCGCTGGAGGAGCTCACGCGCGTCCACCAGTTCACCTACCGCGTGCTCGACTCGCTCGGCGACGAGCGCCTCTGGGTGTCGAGCATGCCCTGCGGCCTGCCGACCGACGAGACCATTCCCATCGGGCGCTACGGCTCCTCGAACGTCGGGCGCGCCAAGAGCGTCTACCGCATGGGGCTGAGCCACCGCTACGGGCGGCGCATGCAGACCATCTCGGGCATCCACTACAACTGGTCGCTGCCCGACGTGTCGAGCGAACAGTATTTCGCGCTCATCCGCAACTTCCGGCGCCATGCCTTCCTGCTGCTGTACCTGTTCGGCGCTTCGCCCGCGCTGTGCTCCAGCTTTGTCGCGGGGCGCCCGCACGAGCTGCAGCCGCTGGGCGACGGCAGCATGTTCATGCCGCACGGCACCTCGCTGCGCATGGGGCGCCTGGGCTACCAGAGCGACGCCCAGGCCTCGCTGGCCGTGAGCTACAACAGCCTCGAGGGCTACGGCGCCTCGCTGCAGGACGCACTCACGCGGCCCTGGCCGGCCTACGAGGCCATCGGCATCCGCAACCTCGGCGGCGACTACAACCAGCTGGCCACCAGCCTGCTGCAGATCGAGAACGAGTTCTACGGCACCATCCGCCCCAAGCGCGTGATCCACTCCGGCGAGCGCCCGCTGCATGCGCTGCGCGAGCGCGGCGTCGAATACGTCGAGGTGCGGCTGATGGACCTCGACCCCTTCGAGCCCGTGGGCATCAATGCCCAGACCATGCGCTTTCTCGATGTGTTCCTGCTGCAGTGCCTCCTGAGCGACAGCCCGGCCGACACGCCCCAGGAAATCGCCGAACTGGCCCACAACCAGCACCTCACGGCGGCGCGCGGACGCGAGCCGGGCCTGCAGCTCTTGCGCGGCGGCCGCGAAGTGGGCCTGGCCGACTGGGGCATCGAGCTGGTCGAGCAGTGCCGGCCCATTGCCGCCGCGCTCGACGCCGCGAGCGGCGGCACGCAGCATGCCGATGCGGTGCACGCCGCACTGGCCGCGCTGCAGGACCCCGGCAGCCTGCCTTCGGCGCGGGTGCTGGCGGCGGTCGAAGAGCAGCATGGCAATTCCTTCATCGGCTTCGTGCGCGCGCAGGCGGAGCAGACCCGCGCCACGCTGCTGGCGCTGCCGTTCTCGGCCGAGCAGCAGGCCGAATTCGAGCGCATGACCGAGGAATCGATCCAGGAGCAAAAGCGCATCGAGGCCGCCGACACGATGCCGTTCGAGATCTACCGGGAGCAGTACGTGTCCCCCGCGCGCCTGGGAATCGGGCGCGGGCGGGTGGCCGTCGCGGCCTGAGCGCCCGGCGCGTCCCACTGCCACACGGCCCGCCTGACGACAGGCGCGAAGCGCGATGGCCTACAGGCATTGGCCGGCATCGCCCACCGTGGCCGCCGCTGCCGGGGCGACCATGGGCGGCATGCAACCCGCCAGCTTCAGATTTCGATTCCGGCCCATGGTTCGGCCGGAGATTGCGGCATGACTTTCAAGGCCTACCTTGTCGAGGACAGCCCGCTCATTCGCGAAAACCTCGTCGGCTTCCTGCACGACGTGGCCGACGCGGACGTGGTGGCCTGCGCCAGCAGCGAGGAAGAAGCCGTGCACTGGCTCGACCATCACCGCGACGAATGGGACCTGACCATCGTCGATCTTTTCCTGGAGCACGGCAACGGCCTGGGCGTGGTCCGGGCCTGCCGCCACCGCGCGGCCAAGCAGAAGGTCGTGGTGCTGAGCAACTACGCCACCTCCGAGATGCGCCAGCGCTCCGCGCAGCTGGGCGCCGATGCCTTCTTCGACAAGTCCGCCGAGCTCGACCAGCTGGTGGCCTACTGCGAAACGCTGCGTCACGCGCGCGACTGAGCCCGCTTCCGGGCGGTCCCGCCGGGACGCCTTTCTGGGGTAAAACGCCACGCGGCCGCCGTGGCGGCCTTCGGCACACCCATTCCCAAGGAAAGAAAGCAGCGAGATGAGCAACAGCACCATCGACTTCAAGGGCCGAGTGGCCATCGTGACCGGCGCGGGCGGCGGCCTGGGCCGCCAGCATGCGCTGGCCCTGGCGGCGCGCGGCGCCAGGGTGGTGGTCAACGACCTGGGCGGCGCCCGCGACGGCTCCGGCGGCTCGGTGAGCGCGGCGCAGGCCGTGGTCGACGAAATCGAGGCCGCGGGTGGCGAGGCGATGGCCAACGGCGCCTCCGTCACCGATTTCGAGGCGGTGCAGGCCATGGTGAAGCAGGCGGTCGACGCCTGGGGCCGGGTCGACATCCTGGTCAACAACGCCGGCATCCTGCGCGACAAGAGCTTTGCCAAGATGGAGCTTGCCGATTTCAAGCTGGTGGTCGACGTGCACCTGATGGGCGCGGTGAACTGCACCAAGGCCGTCTGGGCGCTCATGAACGAGCAGAAATACGGCCGCATCGTCATGACCACCTCGTCTTCCGGCCTCTACGGCAACTTCGGCCAGAGCAACTACGGCGCGGCCAAGCTTGCGCTGGTGGGGCTGATGCAGACGCTGAGCATCGAAGGCGCAAAGAACGACATCCGCGTCAATTGCCTGGCGCCGACCGCGGCCACCCGCATGACCGAGGGGCTGATGCCGCAGGAAGTGCTGGACGCGCTCAAGCCCGAGGCCGTGGTGCCCGCCATGCTGGTGCTGGCGGCCGAGAACGCGCCGAACCGCACCATTCTCTGCGCCGGCGCCGGCACCTTCGAGGCCGCCCACATCACGCTGACGCAGGGCGCCTGGCTCGGCATCGGCGCGGACACGCCCGAGCAGCTGGCTGCGCGGCTCGCCGAAGTGACTTCGCGCGAGGGCGAGATCGTGCCGCAGAGCGGCTCGGCCCAGGGCAGCAACGAGGTCGGCAAGGCGATGGCGAACGCCCGCAAGGGCTGATCCGCCATCCGGTCCATGGCCGCTTGACCTCGAGTGCACTCGAGCATTTCCAATGGATTCACCGGGCCTTCCGGTTTCATTCATCCATCCGGGGAAAGCAGCCATGAACACGACAGACGACAGCAGGGCGCTGGTGCAGCGCATCCATTCCGAACTGGACCAGGGCAACGGCCAGTTCTTCATCGACAGCCTGGCCGACGACGCCCGCTGGACGCTCGAAGGCAGCACGCCGTGGTCGCGCACCTATGCGGGCAAGGTCGCGATCCGCGAAGAGCTGCTCAAGCCGCTGTTCGCGCAGTTTGCGGGCCCCTATGTGAGCAGGACCGAGCGCATCATTGCCGAGGGCGACCGGGTGGTGGTGCTGTTCAGCGGCGACGTGCCCACCCGGGCCGGCAAGCGCTACAACAACCGCTACTGCTACATCTACCGCATCGAAGGAGGCAAGGTGAAAGAGCTGACCGAGTACTTCGACACCGCACTGGTCGAGCGGGCGCTCGAGGCGCCGCCGGCTGCGGTTCCTGCCCATGCCGGCTGAGGGCGGCACCCCATTCCACATCGGTGAGCTGGCCCAGCGCACCGGCCGCACCGTGCATGCCATCCGCTGGTACGAAACGCAGGGCCTCGTGCCCGGCGTGGTGCGCGACGAAGGCGGGCGGCGCCTGTACGGCGAGCTGCACGTCGGCTGGCTCGACCTGATGGACCGGCTGCGCCGCACCGGCATGTCGATTGCCGAGATGCGCGAATACACCGCGCTCGCGCTGCAGGGCAAGGCCACGCTGCGCCAGCGCCGCGACCTGCTGGCCGCGCACCGCGCGCGCGTGGCCGAGACCATCGCGGATTGGAACCAGGCGCTGTCGCTGGTCGAGCGCAAGATCGATTTCTACGACGACTGGATGCAGAGCGGCCACAGGCCGCCGCTGCTGCCCGCCGAAGCGCCGCGCGCGCCGCCGCCCGGGCAGAAAAGGCGCGGCGGCCGGCCGCCTACTCCGCGATGAAGCCCGTGTCCTTGCGGATCGAATCGCGGTCGCGGTGGTTGTTCAGGCGGCCCAGCGTGTTGTCGAGCAGGCGCTTGAGCTTGTCGGCCGCGCCGCGGAAGGCCTCGTCGAGGGTGGTGGCGTGCTGGGTGACGGCCAGCGGCTGGTGGTGGGCCAGGCGCGCTTCCATCACGCAGCACTTGTCTCCGCCGCCGGCCTTGTCGTGGTTCTCGTCGCTCAGGTGCACTTCGACGCGGGTGACGTCGTCGACGAAGCGGCCCAGCTGCTGCTTGATTTCCGCATCGGCCCAGCGCTCCAGCGCATCCTTGTTGTTGATGCCGTTGCTCGTGTTGACCTGGATCTGCATTGTCTTGTCCCTGATGATGGATGAACGAGCCTCTACTGTGCACCCTGAACGCCCCGGGTACGCGTAGCGTGTTCCCCAACCCCCGGGACGAGGCGGGATTCAGCTCTGGATATAGGTCGTGAGCTGGGCGATGGTTTCCTCGTGGTCGGCAATGATGTCGTCCATCAGGTCCTGGATGGAGATCATGCCCACCACCTTGGCGCCGTCGACCACCGGCAGGTGGCGGAACTTGCGCTGGCTCATCAGCGCCATGCAGGCGCGCGTGCGGGTCTGCGGGGTCACGGTCATCACGTCGGGCGTCATGATCTCGGAGACCTTCATCTCCTTGGAGTTCTTGCCCTGCAGCGCCACCTTGCGGGTGTAGTCGCGCTCGGACAGGAAGCCCACCAGCCGGTCGCCGTCCATCACCATCAGCGCGCCCACCTCGAAGCGCGCCAGGGTGGCCAGCGCATCGAACACGCTGGTGTCGGGCGAGGTGCGCCAGGCCGCGGAATCGTGGCGCTTGAGCAGTTCGGAGACGGGTTTCATCGCGGTAGCTCCATCAAAAAGTTTGGCTCGGGCCGGCGCGTCCATGCGCCGCACTCGGTCAAATGATAGGGGCGGAACCGTCCCCCGCGATGCAAAAACCTCTAGGGGATTGCGCGCGCCGCACCGCGACGCGCGCTGAAGCGAACTAAGGTGTTGCTGCGAGCACGCGGCTGAGCGCCACCGGGTCGCCTACCACGGCCTTGACCAGGCCCTTGTCGTCGAAGCTCACTTGGTACTCCGACCAGCTGTCGCGCCAGTAGCGCCAGATGGGCGCATCGAGGCTGGGGTTCTCGCTGGCCACCGGGTAGCCGATGGCCATCAGCACCTGTTCGCGCGTCATGCCGGGCGCCACCTTTCCGGCCATGATGGCGTCGCGCACGGCGGGTGCGAAGGCCGCCATCTTCTGCTTCGGGTCCTGGGTCACCACGTAGCGCTGCGCGAAGTCGATCAGGGTGATGTTGCGGCTGTAGTCGTTCTTGATGCGCTGGGGCTTGCCCGCGAGATCGAGGTTGAACCAGCGGAAGTCGTAGCCCGTGATGCGCGCCGGCGTGCCCACGGCCACGATGCTGGTGCCCTGCTCGTCGTAGTTGATGTCGCTGATCGAGTTGCCGTAGGTGCGCATGTTGCAGCACAGGTAGCCGCTGACCAGCGGGCCCGGCGGCGGCGAGGGACGCTGGGCATGGACGACGGTCGCGGGAACGACGGCGGCTGCCAGCAGGGCGGCAGCGGCAAGGCGCTTGAACATGGATTTCCCTCGGTATTTATTGAAAATGGCTGCGCATGCAGCGCGCGGATTCTAGAGGGCGCGGTGCGCCCGGGCACAGGCAAAATGGGCCTGCGCAGCTACACAAAGCCCACAATGCGCACCCGGCCTTCGGGCCCGCACCTTCCCCCACAGAGCGAAAGAAAGAACACCCATCGATGGCGATCCAGTGGTTCCCCGGGCACATGTACACGACCCAGAAGGCCATCACCGAGCGGGTGAAGGACATCGACGTGGTCATCGAGCTGCTCGACGCACGCCTGCCCGGCTCCAGCGCCAACCCGATGCTGGCCGAACTCACCTCCGGCCGGCCCACGCTCAAGGTGCTCAACAAGCAGGACCTGGCCGACCCGGCGCGCACGGCGCTCTGGCTTGCGCACTACAACGCGCTGCCCGCCACGCGCGCCATTGCGCTCGACGCGAGCCTGACCACGCCCGCGCAGGCCATCGTGCGCGCCTGCCACGAGCTTGCGCCCAACCGCGGCGGCATGGCCAAGCCGATGCGCGTGCTGATCTGCGGCATTCCGAACGTCGGCAAGTCGACGCTCATCAATACGCTCACCGGCAGCCGCAAGGCCAAGACCGGCGACGAGGCCGGCATCACCAAGCTGGAGCAGCGCATCACGCTGGCCGACGACTTCTACCTGTGGGACACGCCCGGCATGCTGTGGCCGCGCATCGTGGTGCCCAAGAGCGGCTACAACCTGGCGGCCAGCGGCGCCGTCGGGCGCAACGCCTTCGACGAGGAAGAAGTGGCGCTGGAGCTGCTCAACTACCTCAAGACGCACTACGCGGCCGGCATCACCGAGCGCTTCAAGCTGGCCGAGCTCGATGCCGCGGCCATTGCCGCCATGAAGGACGAGGAAGTGCTCGACGCCATCGGCCGCAAGCGCGGCGCGCTGCTGGGCAAGGGCCGCGTCAACCTGCAGAAGGCGGCCGAGATCGTGATGCACGAGTTCCGCGCGGGCAACCTCGGGCGCGTCACGCTCGAGACGCCCGAGGAGTTTGCGCAGTGGCTCGCCGAGGGGCTGCGCGCCGATGCGGAGCGTGCGGCAAAGAAGGCGGCGCGCGGAAAGAAGGGCAAACCCAAGCCTGAGGCCGCGCCCGAACAGGACGCATGAGACCGACGGGCGCCGAATCCGCAGGCCACGCATGGGCGCTGGCGCTCGAGCGGCGCTTCCCGGAACTGGCGCCTGCCGCGCTGGCTGCACTGGCCGGCCAGGCGCAGCGCACCACGCTGGCGGCCCACGCCACGCTGCTGGCGGCCGGGGAGCCGTGGCAGCATGCCTTCTGGGTGGAGCAGGGGCTGCTGCGGCTTTTCTACATCGACAGCGAAGGCCGCGAGTCGAACAAGAACTTCCATGCCGAGGATGCGTTCATCTGGCCCGTGACCGAGCTGCTGCGCCGCGAGCCCGCAGCCTTCTTCATTGCGGCGCTGGCGCCGGCCATCGTGTGGCGCCTTCCGTATGCCGCGCTCGAAGCCGCCGTGGCGCACCTGCCTTCATGGACCGCGCTGCAGCTTCATGCGCTGGCGGGATTGCTCGACGACAAGATGCGGCGCGAGCAGGTCTTCCTGCAGTGCACCGCGCGCCAGCGCTACGAGGCGCTGCTGCGCGAGCGGCCCGAATGGACGCAGCGCATTCCGCTGCGGCACCTGGCGTCGTACCTGGGAATGACCGATGTCTCGTTGTCGCGGCTGCGCGCAGGCATGGGGCTTAACGACGGTTAAGGCGCGCTCCAGGCTGGGCTGGAACACTGGGGCTTTCCGTGAGGGGACACCGCCATGTTCCGTTTCTCGCCGACGGCCCTGCAGCTCGGGCTGCACGCGCTCGCCGTCTTCTGGCTGGGCCTGATGGCCGGCTTCTTCTGGACCTACAGTGCCAACGTCAACTTCGCCACCCTGCAGATGGACGGCAGCACCTATGCGCTGGTGCAGTCCGCCCTGAACCGCAACGTGCGGCACGCGATGTTCTTCGGCTTCTTCTTCGGTCCGCCGCTGTTCTGCGCGCTGGCCGTGCTGGCGGCGTGGCCGGCGTGGCGCGAGCACTGGCTGTGGTGCCTGGCGAGCGCCGGGGTGCTGTATGCCCTTGGCATCGTGCTGTTCACCGCGCAGGTCAACCTGCCGCTCAATGCCTATACCGAATCCTGGAATCCATGGTCGCTGCCGCCCGACTGGGCGCAGACGCGCGAACGCTGGAACGCGGCGAACCTCTGGCGCACGTGGGCCAGCGCGGCGGCGTTCGCGCTGGCGCTGGCCGCCTTGTGCATGCGGGCCAATCGCTGCGCTCGCTGAACGGGTGGCGCCCGCCCACTATCATCGAGGCATGCAACGCCTCACGCGCCAACGCAACGCGGTCTTCTCGGCCTTCAGCGACACCGGCCTGGTGCTGACCGCACCTGAAATCCTCGAGCGCGCCCGCGCCATCGTGCCCGAGATCAGCCTCTCCACCGTGTACCGCCAGGTCTCCATGCTGCTGGCCGACGGCGAGATCGCCAAGGTCGAGCTGCCCGGCGAGCCGGCGCGCTACGAAGTGGCCTGCAAGCCCGATGCGCACCGCCATTCGCACCAGCACGGCGAAGAGGCCGACCATCACCATCACTACTTTCACTGCAGCAGCTGCGGGCAGGTCTTCATGCTGCATGCCTGCCCCGGGCCGATGACCGATCTTGTGCCCAAGGGCTTCCAGGTGAAAAGCCATGAAGTGACGCTGCACGGCGTGTGCGCGGCCTGCGCCGGTGCCGCCCGCAAGGCGCGGTCGCCCAAGGCCCACTGACGCCCAGCGGCAGGCAGGTCAGCGCATCTGCAGGCGCGCGTCCTTCGGGTAGCTGATGCTGTAGTCGGCCGCGACGCGCGCGGTCTTTCCGGGCTCCAGGTCGACGCGCCACATGGCAAGCCCGGGCTGCTTGTTCCAGGCCAACTCGGCCGGCTGCGGCGAGAACTGCGCGGCCACGCGCACCTGTTCGTCGACCGAGACGGGGGCCGCCTCGAGCACCTGCACCGCGATCGGCGTGCGGTGGCGGTTCTCCACCACGTAGGCGCGCTGCACCTTGCGCTCGGCGCGCGAGCCGGCAAAGCCGCCCGTGCCCTGGCTGTCGTTCTCGGGCTCGGCCTGCACGCGCACCAGTTCGTCGCGGCCGAAGGAGAGCGTGAGCCTGGCGTCGCTCGGCGCGCTCCACCGGCCGCTGCCGACGAAGTTGCCGTCGCGGTAGAGCTGCAGCGCACCGGCCGGCCATACGCCGGCCGGCTGCGCGAGCTCGGCCACCAGGAACGCGCTGGCATCCACGCGCGGGCTGGTGCGGGCCGCGAGCTTGGCCGTGTCTTCGTGCTGGCCCAGCGCCAGCGTCACGCGCTGGCCGCTGGAGGGCACGTCGATGCTCTGCGGCACCGCGAATTCGGTGGCAAAGCTGTTGTCGAACACGTTCACGTCGAACAGGGGCTGCGTGGCCTCGGCCATGGCAAGCCGGTCGGCGGATGCGGCGGGCGCGGCGGGCGCCGGCGCCATCATCGCGGCCATGCCTCCCTGGACACGCGGCGGCGGCTCGATGCCGATGCGCCACGCCGTGGGCGTGCGGCCCGCGGTTTCGCGGCGCGGCTGGCCGGTGGAGAGCACCAGCTTCACGCCGCGCCAGTCTTCGCCCGTGGCCTGCGCCACCAGCGCCTGGCGTTCGATGCGTACCTTGCTCGTGGCGGTGTCGAGCAGCGCGCGGTAGCTGGGCGTCCAGCCGGGGCCGGCGACCTGGTAGCTCAGCTTCACGTCGGCATCGGCGCTGGCGGCCAGCGTCACGGTCACGGCCATCACCTGTGCGCCGTGGCCTTGCGAGCGCTTGCGTTCGGCCAGCAGCGGATTGAGCTGCCGGTCGATGTCGGCCTGCCTGCGCTGGATCTGGTGCTGCTTGAGCAATGAGTCCTGCCCGGTGCGGCGCATCGCCTCGGCCATGGCCGCGAGGTTGCGTGCATCCATCGGCGCGCGGGCGCCCTGGGCCGATTCGCCGCTGCCGCCCGAGAGGCCTTTGAGGTAGCCCGTCACCATGCCCAGCGCATCGGTCTCGGCCTGCAGGGCGGCCTTCTGGTCTTCCAGTTCGCGGATGCGGCCGTCGAGCGCGCTGGTGGCGCAGCGGGGCGACAGTTCGCGCGCCTCGCTGAGCACCGAGGCCTCGCCCACGCGCACCGATGCGCCGGCCGACACCTGCAGGCTCTGCACGTCGAGGCCCGCGGGCAGGCAGGCGAAGGTGACCGACCGGCTGCCGGCCGCCACCCGCGCGACGCGCTCCACCGTGGCGCTGCCGGGATAGACCTTGACCTGGGTGATGCGCGAGTTGTCGGCTGCGGCTTGCGCATGGGCGCCGGCGCTTGCCGCCAGCCAGGCAGTGGCGGCGAAGGTGGCACGGAGAAGAAAGAAGGCGGAGGAGGGTGCTTGCATGGAGAACCTTCGGAAGTGGATGGATGGCTTGTCTCCACTCATACGGCCGGGCTCGTCCAACGGGGTTAAGCCATCGCGAAGTTTTTTGAGGCGGGCGTTGCTGTCGCCAACGCAACCGCGGCGCCGCGGCCGGTCGCGCGCGCGACGAGGCATGGCGGCTGCGCTTCGTAGAGTGGCTCGTGCGCATCGCCCGTGCATTTCCGCTCCAAGGAGACCTTCCATGCTCGACACCATCCAGGCCATCAACAAGACCGCTGCCTTCAACCGCTGGGCCGGCTTCGAGGTCACGCGCGCCGCCGACGGCGAAGCCGAATTGCGCATGCAATGGCGCGAGGAAGACATGGGCCAGTACGCCGGCTTCCTGCATGCCGGGTTGATCGGCGCCATGCTCGACACCGCCTGCGGCTTCGCGGCCGCCACGGTGGCGGGCCGCGTACTCGCCTCGCACTTCTCGGTGAATTGCCTGTCGCCCGCGCTGGGCCGTGCCTTCATCGCGCGCGGCAAGGTGGTGAAGGCGGGGCGCAAGCAGGTGTTCACCACCGCCGAGCTCTATGGCCAGGGCGATGGCGACAGCCTCAAGCTCGTGGCGACGGGGACTGCCATCCTGGTTCCGGTGGAAGCGCCTCCGCCCGCAAAGTGACTGCGGTCTTGGCGCTGGCGCGCCGGCGCTTGAGGCCGAACAGCGGCCGCAGCCCGTTGAAGCGGCGGATCAGCCCGTCGTTGAGCAGCCAGCAGCCCACGATGGTCAGCGCGACCAGCAAGGCCGGCTCCAGCACCGGCCCCAGCGCGAGCGGAGCCAGCAGCGCAACGCCCGCGATGATCAGCGTCTGGTGCAGCACGTACCACGGGTACACCGACTCGTTGGCCCAGCGCAGCCAGGGCCACGGACGGTTCAGGTGGCGGTGGCCGTGGCCCAGGATGGTGGCGACCGCCAGCCACAGGTAGAGCATGCGCAGGGCGTCCATCGGTACGCCGGAGGGCGGGCCCTTGACGCCGAGCCGCAGCACGATGAAGGCGGTGATCGCCGCCGCGGCCAGCGCCAGCGACACCCACCGCAGGCGTTCCAGTTCGCGCCACACGCCCGTGTCCACGCCCATCCAGTAGCCGTAGAGGAACACGGTGAAGTAGATGCTGTGCAGGTGAAAGTCGCGGACCAGGTTGTGCGTGGGCGGAAAGTGCCGCGCCAGCAGCATCGTCCAGACCAGCAGCGGAAGCGCCGGCAGGAGCAGCAGCTTCCAGCCGCGCAGCCCGTTGAATCGGCGGCGCATCCACTGGCCGGCGGGTGACCGCCACAGCGGCAGCGTGAGCGCGATGAGCGCCGTGTAGCTGAACAGGTAGGGCAGGTACCAGAGGTGGTTCCAGGTGATGCCGAACTCCGCGCCGTCGAAGGCCGCCTTCGGCCACGGATCGCCCATCGAAAGATAGCGCAGCAGGAAGGCACCGAAGCCCGGCGCCACCAAGCCGCTGGCCACGCCCTGGGCATAGGCCTGGTAGGGCACGACCACCGCCATGCCGAAGGCCAGCGGCAGCATCAGCCGCACGCCGCGGCTGCGCAGCAGGCTCCAGGTGCCTTGGCTGCGGCTCAGGAAGCCCAGCGACACGCCCGAGACCAGGAACACCAGGTCCATGCGCCAGAGGTTGAGCATGCGCATCGGCCACTGCAGCCATTCGGCGGCATGCGGGCTCTTGAGGTGCCAGGGCCAGTCGGCCACGTAGTACATCGCCACGTGGTACAGGATGACCAGCAGGAAGGCCAGCGCGCGCAGCGCGTCGATGTCGTGCCGCCGGTCGGGCAGGGTGGATGCGGTTGTGCTCATCGGCCGATGGTTGCGTCCATCCGCGGCGCACGGCCTGCCCGCGGGACGGATCGCGGGCCTTTTGTGACGAGCGGTGCCCTGCAGGGACGAAATTCGCCCGCCCGGTGCGGGGATCGCGAGAATCCCGGGCATGGCAGATTCCCGGAAGAACCTGTACGAGCGCTACGAACCCATCCGCCGCCGCGTGGAAGTGGGCTTCTGGATCGTCTTCATGGCGCTGCAGGCGGTGTTCAACACCACCGTCGCGCTGGTCGACGCGCGCGACCGCGCCGTGCCGCGCGCCGCCTGGGAAATCGTCACCTGGGAGGTGTCGAGCCACCTCGTGCTGCTGGCGCTGGTGCCGGCGGTGGTGGCCATCCAGCACCGGCTGTCGCCGCTCGCACGCACCCACCTGCTGCGCTACCTGGGCTGGCACCTGGCCGCCAGCGTGGTCTTCAGCGTGGTGCACGTGGCGGCGATGTTCGCGCTGCGCGCGATGGTCTACGCGGCGGTTGGCGAGCGCTACGACTTCGCGGGCTGGACCGGGCGCTGGGGCTACGAATACCTGAAGGACGTGCGCGCCTACCTGTCTATGGTGTTCGGCATCTGGGTGTACGGCGTGTTCATGCTGCGGCTGCAGGGCGAGGCGCGCGTGCTCGACCCGCCCGAGGCGGCGGCGGCAGCGCCGGCCGAGCCCGCCGAAGCCCATCGGGCTGCCGCGCCGCCCGCGCGCCCCGAGCGCTTCCTGGTGCGCAAGCTGCGGCGCGAGTTCCTCATTGCCGCGAGCGACATCGACTGGCTCCAGGCCGAAGGCAACTACGTCGGCCTGCACGTCAACGGCCACGACTACCTGCTGCGCGCCACGCTCACCGATTTTCTGGCGCAGCTCGACCCCGCCCATTTCGTGCGCGTGCACCGAAGCCACGCCGTCAACCTCGGCCGCATCAAGGAAATCGAGCCGCTCGACGGCGGCGATGCCCGGCTGCACATGCACGACGGCAGCACGGTGCCCTGCAGCCGGCGCTATCGCGAGGCCTTGCGCGCCGGGGCAAGCTGACCCGGGCGGTGCGTCGATCCGTCCTGTTCCGGTGCGGCTCTGCACTGAGAAGGCTCATTTCCCTCCGTGACGCACCACTAGAGAGCCTTCAGGCACCATTTTTGCTTTCTTGCGGCGCTGCCCCGAGCAATTCGGGTGCACGCACCAATTCAAACCAAAAACTGCAAGAAGCTCCAATGGACGCACTCAAACAGGGCGCAGACGCGCTGTTCATTCTTCTCGGCGCGATCATGGTGCTGGCCATGCATGCCGGTTTCGCCTTCCTGGAACTGGGCACCGTGCGCAAGAAGAACCAGGTCAATGCGCTGGTTAAGATCCTGGTCGACTTCTCGGTCTCGACCATCGTGTACTTTCTGGTGGGCTATGGCGTGGCCTACGGCACCCACTTCTTCGTGGGCGCCACCGAGCTCGCAGCAAAAAGCGGCTACGAACTCGTGAAGTTCTTCTTCCTGCTCACCTTCGCGGCGGCCATTCCGGCGATCATCTCGGGCGGGATTGCCGAACGTGCCAAGTTCTGGCCGCAACTGATCGCTACCGCGGTCATCGTCGGCTTCGTCTATCCGCTGTACGAGGGCATTGCCTGGAACAAGGCCTTCGGCATCCAGGCCTGGATCGCTTCGGCCACGGGCAGCGAGTTCCATGACTTTGCCGGCTCGGTGGTGGTGCACGCGGTGGGCGGCTGGCTCGCCTTGCCGGCCGTGCTGCTGCTGGGCGCGCGCCGCAACCGCTACCGCGGCGACGGCTCGCTGAGCGCGCATCCGCCGTCGAACATTCCTTTTCTGGCGCTGGGGGCCTGGGTGCTGTGCGTCGGCTGGTTCGGCTTCAACGTCATGAGCGCGCAGAGCATCGACAAGATCTCCGGCCTGGTGGCCGTCAACTCGCTCATGGCAATGGTCGGCGGCACGCTGGTTGCGCTGGCGCTGGGCAAGAACGACCCCGGCTTTGTCTACAACGGCCCGCTCGCCGGTCTCGTGGCCGTGTGCGCGGGGTCCGACCTGATGCATCCGCTGGGCGCGCTGGTGGTGGGCGGCGTGGCCGGGGCCATCTTCGTGGTGATGTTCACGCTCACGCAGAACAAATGGAAGATCGACGACGTGCTCGGCGTCTGGCCGCTGCACGGCCTGTGCGGCACCTGGGGCGGCATCGCGGCCGGCATCTTCGGCACCCAGGCGCTCGGCGGCATCGGCGGCGTGAGCGTCTGGGCGCAGCTCATCGGCACCTTGATGGGCGTGGCGTGGGCGGCGCTGGCCGGAGCGGCGGTGTACGGCGCGCTCAAGGCGACGATGGGGCTGCGGCTCACGCAGGAAGAGGAATACGACGGCGCCGACCTGTCGATCCACCACATCTCGGCGACGCCGGAGCGTGAGGTGAACTGGTAGGCCGGGTTCCTGCAGGACCGGCCTGCCTGGGCTATTCTCGGCGCCCCTTACAACCGCCGAGGAGTAGACCCCATGACAACAACAACACCCGCTCGCTGGCTGCGCCGCGGCGTCGCCGCACTGGCCGGCAGCCTGCTGATGCTTTCGTTTTCTTCCACGGCGCAGGCCGGCGCTCCGCAGGTCAAGACCCAGGCGCCGGGCTTCTACCGCACGATGCTCGGCGACTTCGAGGTGACGGCGTTGTTCGACGGCACCATCGACCTCGAGCCCAAGAAGCTGCTCACCAATACCACGCAGGCACAGATCGGCAAGCTGCTCGATCGCGGCTTCGAGAAGGACACCGTGCCCACCTCGGTGAACGCCTATCTCATCAACACCGGCAGCAAGCTGGTGCTGGTCGACACGGGTGCCGGCGGCCTGTTCGGCCCCACGCTCGGCAGCCTGCAGGCCAATCTCAAGGCCGCGGGCTATCAGCCCGAGCAAGTCGACGACGTGCTCATCACCCATATGCACGGCGACCATGTCGGCGGCCTGGTGCAGGACGGCAAGCTGGTGTTCCCCAACGCCACCATCCACGCCGGGCAGGAAGACGCCGACTTCTGGCTCGACAAGGCCAACCTGGAGAAGGCTTCCGCCGAGATGAAGGGCTTCTTCCAGGGGGCGATGGCCTCGCTGAACCCGTATGTGGAGGCCGGCAAGTTCAAGGGCATGAAGGGCAACACCGACCTGGTGCCCGGCATCAAGGCCGTGCCCGCCCATGGCCATACGCCGGGCCACAACATCTACCTGGTCGAGTCCAAGGGCCAGAAGCTGGTGCTGTGGGGCGACCTGATGCACGTGGCCGCCGTGCAGTTTGCGCAGCCGCAGATCACCATCTCGTTCGACGTCGATTCGAAGCCGGCGGCGGCGGAACGCAAGAAGGCCTATGCCGATGCGGCCAAGGGGCGCTACCTGGTCGGCAGTGCGCACCTGCCGTTCCCGGGGCTGGGCCATGTGCGGGCCGAAGGCAAGGGCTACGTCTGGGTGCCCGTGGATTACCAGCAGGTGCGATAGACAGCCGGCCGGCCGGCCGGCTGAAGCTTGAACGGCGCGGGCAGGTGTTGCCGCGCCAGCAGCACGAATGTGCGTGCTGTAGCAAACTCGCCCGACCGCTCCGCTCCACACTCCACGCCAACATGACCCAAGCTCCCCCCGCCCTCGAAGTCCTCCCGCGCGATCTCTCCGCCTACCGCAAGGGCAACGTCGGCATCGACTATGTGCACCGCTTCGAGTCCGGCAAGCCGGGGCCCCACGTGCTGATCAACGCGCTCACGCACGGCAATGAAATCTGCGGCATGACCGCCGCCACGCACCTGCTCGACACCCAGGTGCGCCCCAAGATCGGCACGCTCACCGTGAGCTTTGCCAACGTGGAAGCCTACGAGTCCTTCGACCAGGCGCTGCCCTTCGACAGCCGCCAGCTGGTGCACAACCTCAACCGCATCTGGTCGCCCGAATGGCTCGACGGCACCGAGGACAGCCCCGAGCTGCGCCGCGCCCGCGCGCTGCGGCCGGTGGTGAGCGCGGCCGACCACATCCTGGACATCCACTCCACCAGCCAGCCGGTGATTCCGTTCTGGGTGTATCCCGCCTTCGAGCGCAACGCCGAGGCGGCGCTGGCCATCGGCCGTCCGTCGGTGCACCTGGTGATGCCCGACGGCCTGGGCTCCGGCACGCCGCTGATCCAGCATGGCCGCCATGGCCTGCCCGATGGCAAGGGCGTGGCACTGGTCGCCGAATGCGGCCAGCACTTCCTGCGCTCGGCCTCCGAGCTGGCCACCGCCATCTCGCTCGACTTTTTGGCGCACTTCGGCCTCATCGACAAGGACCCCGCCGCGCCGGCGCCCGGCCCGCAGCGCCGCTTCGAGCTGCTGCAGACGCACGTCATCAGGTCGGAAGACTTCGCGTTCGTGCGCCCGCTGATCGGCTTCGAGACCTTTGACAAGGGCGAGCTGATCGCCACCAACGGCCCGGACGAGATCCGCGCGCCCTGCGACGAGTGCACGATCTTCATGCCCGCGCAGCGGGTGATCGTGGGGCGCGAGGCGGTTTATTTGACGAAGCCGATCTGAGTCGGCGATGAAGCCCTCAAGGCTCCATCAATTTCGAAATCTGTTCGCGAAGTGATGGCAGATCCACAAGACGCTGCGGATCACCTCGGCTCATACTGGCACCGCCTCGCGCAGCACCTGATCACGGAACTTCGGCGGCAAGCCGTTGGGCGTGAGCACGTCGACTTCCATGCCAAGAAGGGCCTTCAACTCGTGCCTGATGGCGCCGATGTCCATGAGAGTGGTCTGTTCCGTAGGTTCGACCAGCAGATCGAGATCGCTGTCGGGTCCGTCTTCTCCACGCGAAGCCGAGCCGAACACTCTCACGCTGCTGACGTGATGACGCAGTGCGATCTCGCGGATGCGGACGCGGTGCTGTGACAGGGCTTCAGAAGGACGCATGGGGCGCAGTGTAGTGCGGCTGTGGGTTCAATTCACGCCGCAACGAACAACGCCGGATCCACCATCGCCCGATTGAGCATCACGGACCAATGCAGATGCGGTCCCGTCACGCGCCCGGTGGCGCCCACGGCGGCGAGCTGCTCGCCGGTCTTCAGCACGTCGCCCACCTTTGAATCGATGCGGCTCAGGTGGCAATACATCGTGAGCAGGCCGCCGCCGTGGTCGAGCCACACCGTGCCGCCGTTGAAGAAGTAGTCGCCGGTGTCGATCACGCGCCCCGGCAGCGGCGCCAGCACGGGCGTGCCGGTGCCGGCCGCGATGTCCATGCCGCTGTGCGGATTGCGCGACTGGCCGTTGAACACGCGGCGCAGGCCGAAGGAGCTGGAGCGGCGGCCGGGCACGGGCACGCGCATCTGCAGCGCGGCGTCGGGCCGCAAGTCGGTGAAGGTGGCCATCACGGTGGCGAGGTGCGCGCGCTCGCGCTCGTAGCGCGCTTCGTCCTCCGGCGACAGGTCGACGGTGCGCGGCGGCACCGTGAGGCGCTGCTCGCGGTATTGCTTGGGGCTCACGGTGTAGGCGATCTGCTTTTCGTTGCCGCCCTCGGTGCGCACCGCGATGCTCGCCTCGCCCGGCACGGCTGCGAGCGGAATGCCCACGAGCGCGGTCCACTCGATGGCGTCGCCCACCACCAGCAGCGGCAGGTCGCTGGAGAAGGCCTGCGGGCGCCTGGCCGCCGGACCGAGCGACAGGCGGGCCACGCCGCCCGGCACCTGCGATGCATGCGGCCAGACCTCCGGCTGCTTCTTTTTGGCCGAGGGAGCCGCCGCAACGGCGCGCGCCGAGGCCAATGCCACGAGGCCGAAGGTGCCGAGCAGGGCGGAGCGGCGGCCGAGGCCGGATGGAGCGGATTCGGGAAGCGAGGGATGCATGGCGTTGAACTCGAGGCTTGCGAAGCGAACAAACAAGGGCGCAGCGAACACAAAGGAACCGGACATGAACATCCGAGCACTGGGCCGATGGGGCTTGATGGTAAGCGCGGCCGCGCTGGCCGCCGGGTGCAACAGCACCGCGATCCGTGTAGGCGGCGCGCCCGAGGCGAGCATCAAGAACTGCGTGGCCGCGGCCTCGCGCGAGTTTCGCGTGCCGGCGTCGAGCGTCGTTGCGGACAGGGGCACGACGCCGCGCGACGGCGTCTACACGATCAACCTGAAGATCGGCGCGCAGGGGCGACCGGCGCTGTGCACGACCGATGAGAACAGCGCGGTGCTGGGCGTGGTCTACAAGCGGGCGCAATAGGCAATAGAAAACCGGCGCCATTGCGGCCGCCGGTTTTGTACGAGCAGGGGGCGGTCTTACTTGCCCCAGCTGTCCCGCATGCCCGCAGCGCGATTGAACACGCGCTTGCCGCCGGCACTCGCCTTCGCATCGAGCACGAAGTACCCGTGCCGCTCGAACTGGAATGCCGCACCGTCCTGCGCCTTGGCCAGCGACGGTTCGACATACGCGGAGCAAACCTCCAGGCTCGTCTTGTTGAGCTCGTCGAGCAGCTCGCCGCTGCCCGGATTGGCCGCCGCAAACAGCCGCTCATACAGCCGCACCTCGGCCTCGACCGCATCGGCCGCAGCCACCCAGGTGATGTTGCCTTTCACCTTGATGGCGTCCGCGCCCGGCGTGCCGCTCTTGGTGTCGGGCACCAGCGTGGCCTGCACTTCGACGAGCTTGCCGCTCGCGTCCTTGGTGCCGCCGGTGCATTCGATGACGTGGCCGTACTTGAGGCGCACCTTGTTTCCCGGGAACAGGCGAAAGAACCCCTTGGGCTGCACTTCCTCGTAGTCGGTGCGCTCGATCCAGACCTCGCGGCCGAGCTTGAATTCGCGTTTGCCCATTTCGGGGTGGTGCGGATGCACGGGGGCGGAGCAGTCGTCGAGCACGTCGTCGCCGCCCATCAGTTCGCCCCAGTTGGTGATCACCAGCTTGACCGGGTCGAGCACGGCCATGGCGCGCGGCGCGATGGGGTCGAGGGTGTCGCGCAGCGCGGCTTCCAGGCTCGCGTAGTCGATCCAGCCGCCGGACTTGGTGGTGCCGCTGCGTTCGCAGAACAGGCGCAGCGCCTCGGGCGTGTAGCCGCGGCGGCGCAGGCCCGCGAGGGTGGGCATGCGCGGGTCGTCCCAGCCGTCGACGTGCTTTTCCTGGACCAGTTGGCGCAGCTTGCGCTTGCTGGTGAGCACATGGGTGACGTTGAGGCGCGCGAATTCGTACTGGCGCGGATGCGGGCTTGCGATGAGGCCGCCTTCGGCCAGGCGGTCGAGCAGCCAGTCGTAGAAGGGGCGCTGGTCTTCGAATTCCAGCGTGCAGATGGAATGGGTGATCTGCTCGAGCGCGTCCTCGATGGGATGCGCAAAGGTGTACATCGGGTAGATGCACCACTTGTCGCCGGTGTTGTGGTGTGTGGCCCGGCGGATGCGGTAGAGCGCCGGGTCGCGCATGTTGATGTTGGGGCTCGCCATGTCGATCTTGGCGCGCAGGATGGCGGCGCCGTCAGGCAGCTGGCCGTCACGCATGGCGCGGAAGCGGGCGAGGTTTTCTTCCGCGCTGCGGCTGCGGAACGGGCTGTCGGTGCCGGGCGTGTTGAAGTCGCCGCGGTTGGCGCGGATTTCCTCGGCGCTTTGCTCGTCCACATAGGCCAGGCCGGCGCCGATCAGGTATTCGGCGGCCCGGTACATGAAGTCGAAGTAGTCGCTTGCGAAGTATTCGTGCGGCTGCAGGGTGCCGGGGGCCGTGGGGCGGTCGGCCAGGTGGGTTTCGTAGCCGAGCCACTGGACGGCGTCGCGGATGGAATCGACGTATTCCTGCTCTTCCTTCTCCGGGTTGGTGTCGTCGAAGCGCAGGTGGCAGACGCCGCCGTATTCCCTGGCCAGCTCGAAATTCAGCCAGATGCTCTTGGCGTGGCCGATGTGCAGGTAGCCGTTGGGCTCGGGCGGAAAGCGCATGCGCACCTTGGCCGGGTCGGGCATGCCCTGGGCGTGATGGGCGGCGTCGCCGGGCGAGCCACCCCATTTGCGGCCAGAATAGGCCCCCTGCGCAAGGTCGTTTTCGATCACGTGGCGCAGGAAATTGCTCGGTGCAGCGGCTGTTTTTGCGCTGTCTTTGTCGGTCGGGGAGGTCATTGCGGCATTCTAGAACGCACCCCCTGCCGGTTACCTTTGGCTACGTTCTTCACATTGCGGCGGGCAACCGCTTTGCATTTGGCGCGTTCAATACACACATGGGCGGGAAACGCCCCAACAAGGAGTCCAACATCATGAGCCTCACACGTTCAACCTTCTTCAAATGGGCCGCCGCGAGTGTCGTGGCAGCCGGTGCATTGTTTGCGGCCACCTCGGCCAGTGCCCGTGGCGACGTGAGCTGGTCGGTCGGCGTGGGCCTGCCAGGGGTTGCCGTGGGTGTGGGCGCTCCGGCCTACTACCCGGCGCCGGTCTATACGGCCCCCGCGCCGGTGTATTACGACGCGCCGCCGCCCGTGTACTACCGTCCGCCGCCGCCGGTCTACTACCGTCCGGCCCCGGTGTACTACGCGCCGCCGGCGTACTACGGACCGCCGCGCTACTACGGTCCGCGCGGCTACTACCACGGCCATCGCCACTGGCGCTGAGCGGCTCCGCAGGCGGCAAGCAGCCGCCGGATGAAAAAGCCGACCTTCCGGGGTCGGTTTTTTTATGCGCGAACGCCGCACCCGCTATTTCACATGGCGCGAAACAGGTGGCCGTAGAGCCGGCTGACGGGGATTTTCTCGGGTCGGCCGCGCAGGTCGAGGTGCAGCTTGCCGGCCTCGTCGCGGTGCACGGCCTCGATGGCCGAGCTGCGCACCACCACGGCGCGGTGCACCTGCCAGAAGATTTCGGGGTCGAGCTGGGCCAGCAGCTGCTTGAGCGGCGTGCGGATCAGGTATTCGTGCGTGGCGGTGAGCACGCGGATGTATTTGTCGGCGGCTTCGAAGTACAGCACCTCGTCGATCGGAACCATGCGCACGGTGCTGCCGCCGGCTTCGCTGGCGGCAATCATCTTCAGCGGGGCGGTGGAGGCGGCGGGCGGCGCCGACATGCCATTGCCCGCTGCGGCGGCAAGCAGCTCGCGCCACTGCGCGAGGGTTCTCTCCAGCGCTTCGTCGGCGGCGGCAGGAGCTGGCTTTACCCGCAGCTGCGCAGCCAGCGCCTGCTGAAGCCGCAGCACGGTCTTGCGCAAACGCTCGGGCTGCACGGGCTTGAGCACGTAGTCGATGGCCTGCGTCTCGAAGGCGCGGGCGGCGTATTCGTCGTAGGCGGTCACGAAGACCAATTGCGGCATGGGCGCCTCGTCGACGGGCCAGCGGTCGGCCAGTTCGGCGGCGGCGCCCAGGCCGTCGAGGCCCGGCATGCGGATGTCGAAGAACAGCACCTGCGGCAGCAGGCGCAGAGCCTCCCGCACGGCGCTGCGGCCGTCGCCCGCGGTGGCGAGCACCTGCAGTTGGGGCCATGCCGCGGCGAGTTCGGCCTTGAGGGCCTGGGCGAGCAGCGGTTCGTCTTCGGCGATGAGGGCAGTGGAATTCATGAACGGGGCTGCAATGGAAAGCTGAGTGTGGCAAGGGTTCCGCCCGAAGGCCCGGCGGCCAGGCTCATGCGGCCCTGGTCGCCATACACGGTGGCAAGCCGTTCGCGCACCTGCTCGAGCCCGAAGCCGCTGCCTTCGGAAGGCTGCGCTGCATCCAGGCCGACGCCGGTGTCGCTCACTTCGATGATCAACCGGCCGTCGAGCTGCCGCGCGCGCACGTCGATCGCGCCGCCTTCGACCTTGGGTTCGAGCCCGTGGCGGATGCTGTTTTCGACCAGCGGCTGCAGCAGCAGCGGCGGCACCGGCGTGCCGCGCAATTCATCGGGCAGGTCGAGCGTGTAGCGCAGGCGCTCGCCCATGCGCACGGACATCAGCTCAAGGTAGTCGGCCAGCCGTTCGAACTCGGCCGACAGTGGGTGCGACAGGGCGCGCGAGCCGCTGAGCGTCATGCGCAGGTAGTTGTTGAGGCGGTCGAGCATGGCCACGGCGCGCGGCGGATCGGCCGTGATCAGCACGCGCAGGTTGGCCAGCGTGTTGAACAGCATGTGCGGCTCCAACTGCGTCTCCAGCAGTTTGAGCCGGGCTTCGGTGGCGTTGCGCTGCGCCAGGTCGAGCTGGCTGCGCATGTACTTGCTCCGGCCCAGGCTGTAGAAGAAGAAGCACATGCAGACGGTGGCCGTCAGCGTGATGACGATCGTGGTCGCGAGCTTGCGTTCCGTGAAGTTGCCGAAGTCGAGCAGAGGCTGGTGGGTCCAGGCATCGCCGATCGCATTGCCCCCCAGGAAGCCCACCGCCACGCCGCCTGCCACCAGCAGATAGCCCCAGGGGCCGGGCGGCCAGAGCACTTCACGGTGGCCGCTGATCAGCAGCCGGCCCACGTCGATGAAGAGCCAGCTGATCAGCCCGATCGACAGCGAATACACCATCTGCGCCCCCCAGTCCCCGTGCTGTGTGATGGCCAGCGCGGCGGCAATGAAGCAGCAGAACACGACGGTGATCAGGCCATGCCGCAGCATGCCCCGGACGTTCTCCGCGCGGAAACGAGGGAGCGCTTCAACACTCATCCGCGCTCCCCGGGATGCAGCGCTCGCCGTTCGCGTTCCACCAGCCGGTCATAGAAGCCGCCGCCGGGCGCGACGAACCAGATCACGGCGCCGTGGATCAGGAGGCCCAGGCCCCAGCCCATGAGCGGATACACGGCCCAGGTATGGCCGCGCGATGCGGAGAGGGCGACCAGCCCGAGGTTCACCAGCACATAGACGAAGGCATGGATGTACCAGCCCATCTTGGCACCGGCGCGGCGGCGGGCGAGTTTTTCGATGTCGGGACGGGACGCGTTCTGAAGGGTGGGGTTCATGACAACTCCTTGAATTGAACCGGAATGAATTCGGGGGCGGACGGCGGCTGCGCTGGCGACGATTGCAGCGCCGCCCGCTGCCGCAGCTCCTCGGTCGTCTCGCCGGGCCCGTCGGGCCGCCAGCCCGGCGGCTTGAAGAGGTAGCCGACGAAAGCCCGCACCGAGCGCGCCGAGCGCAGGTCGCGCAGCAGCGCACGCCAGTGGGTGAACTCGATCTCGAGGATGTTGTTGGAGACGATCGGCTGCACCAGCCCGTAGCGGCAGGGCAGGTCGGCGCGCTCGGGGATGTAGGTGCCGAACAGGCGGTCGAACACGATCAGCACGCCGCCGTAGTTGCCGTCCAGGTACTCGAGGTTCGAGGCGTGGTGCACGCGGTGGGCCGAGGGCGTGTTGAGCACCCATTCCAGCGGGCCGAGCTTGGGAATCCAGGCCGCGTGGATCCAGAACTGGTAGAGCAGGTTCAGCGTGAGCATCAGCAGGATCACCTTGGGCGGCATGCCCAGCAGCGGCGCGAGCATGAAGAAGGCGAGCGTGCCGCTGAGCCGGCCGGTCCAGCCGAAGCGGTAGGCGGCCGACAGGTTGAGCTGGTTCGGCGAATGATGGATGGCATGCGTGCACCAGAACCAGCGCACGCGGTGGGCGGCGCGGTGGTACCAGTAGTAGCAGAACTCCTGGCCGATGAAGCAGGCGACCCAGCCGCTCCAGTGGTCCATGGGCAGCGTGAAGAGCCGGTGGTTCCAGAACCAGTCCATGGCGCCGGTCCAGAAGGCCAGCGGCAGCAGCCAGCGCAGCGGGTATTCGCGCACCAGGAAGTCGACCACCGAGACGCCGGCCGCCTTCCAGTCGTAGCTGCGCCAGCCGTGGCGCCACGACAGCACCAGTGCTTCGGCAATGGAGGCGGCGAGCACCACCGTGACGGCAATCTTGAGGATCAGAAAGAGCACGGCCATGGTGGTTCCTGGAATGTGGGCGTCGGCGATCTTAGGCTGCGCGGGCACCGGCCGCCACCGCGTCGGTGCTGATCGCCAGCTTCCACAGCCGCACGGCGCGTGCCACGAAGATGCCGCTGAAGGCGCCGTACAGCATCGGAACGCCGACCTCGAAGGCGGCCTGCTGGCGCAGCTCGGGGTGCATGGCCAGGGACGCGCCCACCACGTACTTGGTGAAGAAGATGCCCATCATGAGCAGCAGCGGCACCGCGCTGCCGGCCACGTGGAACTCGCGCGCCGCACGGTCGTAGCGCGTGCTGGCGGGCAGCGGGCTCTGGAGCACCAGCAGCACCAGCGCGGCGGCCGCCACGGCCCAGCCGAGCAGGGGGCCGGGCGAATCGCCGAAGGCCGAGATCACGCCGGCCAGCGAAAGGCCGGTCATGGCGATCGGTATCACCGTGACCTTGGCCAGGCTGACGCTGCCGGACAGCAGCTGCCTGCAGCCCAGCCACACGAGGAGGACGAAAACGGCGAAGACCCACTTGGGGGTGTGAAGAATGATCTGCAGCAGCATGGCGTTTCTCCGGGTTGAAAGACGATTCGATGGAGCGGACTGTGCCGGCGCCCCCGCGCCGCCGCCACGCTCCTGCGACGAAATGCAGATCGGCGGCGCCAGCCGCAGCGAACCGGCGCGAAATGCAGCCCTTGCACGCAGCTTTACCGGCGCTTTACGGTTCATAAGACAGGCGCGCTACGATGCGGCGCTCCACTAGCGGCTGTACTTGCGCACTGCCACACCTCATGGAATCTCCGAACTCCGAGCCTTCTTCCGGCGATTCGCCTGCCGTCCCACCGGCAACTCCCCCTTCTTCGTCTCCGCCTGCGCGGCCGCCCTCGCGTCGCAGGCTCTGGCTCGGCAGCCTGATCGCGCTGGTGCTGCTGCTGGTGCTGGGGGGCGGCGCCTGGTACCTCATCAACCGCAAGGGCAGCTCCGCCGGCGGGCCGGGCTTCGGCGGCGCGACCGTCACGGTGGGCCACGCGGCGGCGCGCGAGATCGAATTGCCGGTGACCATCGATGCGCTCGGCACGGTCACGCCGCTGGCCACCATCACGCTCAAGGCGCAGGTCGGCGGCGTGCTGACCGAGGTGCTGTTCACCGAAGGGCAGACTGTGGCAAGGAACCAGCTGCTCGCGCGCATCGATCCCAGGCCCTATGAGCAGGCGCTGATGCAGGCCCGCGGCACGCGCCAGCGCGACGAGGCGCAGCTCGAGGCCGCGCGCGTCACGCTCGCGCGCTACCGCACCCTGCTGGGGCAGGACTCCATCGCCCGGCAGGACGTCGACACCCAGGCCGCGCTGGTCCGCCAGCTCGAAGGCACGGTCACCACCGACCTGGCCGCCGAGGCCGCCGCCAAGCTGAACCTCGACTACACCCGCATCACAGCGCCGGTGGCCGGCCGCATCGGCCTGCGCGCGGTGGATGCGGGCAACACCGTGACGGCCAACGCGACCACGGGCATCGCGGTCATCACGCAGATGAACCCGATCGACGTGCAGTTCTCGGTGCCGCAGGACCGCGTGCCCGACATCCAGGCGCAGCTGGCCAAGGGCGAGCCGCTGCCGGTCACGGCCTTCGACCGCACCCGCGCCGCAACGCTCGACACTGGCACCTTCTCCACGCTCGACAACGTGGTCGACACCACCACCGGCACGGTCAAGGCCAAGGCGCGCTTCGGCAATGCGCAGACCACGCTGTTCCCGAGCCAGTTCGTCAATGTGCAGATGCTGCTGCGCAAGGTGCGCGCGGTGGTGGTGCCGGTGACGGCGGTGCGCACCGGTCCCAACGGCGACTACGTCTATGTGATCAACGAGGACCGCACGGTGTCGATGCGCGCGGTGAAACGCGGCGAGGCCAACGTCGAGGTGGTGGCCATCACCTCGGGCCTGAAGGCGGGCGAGAACGTGGTGACCGAGGGCGGCGACCGCATCAAGGACGGCGCGGTCGTGCAGCTGCAGGGCGACCGGCCCGCGGCAGGTCCGCGCGGCGGCGCTTCGGGGCCGCGCGGTGCGGCTTCGGGCCCGCGTGGGCAGCGCGGCGAAGGCAGTGGGGAGCGGCGGCGCCAGCGTCCGCCGCAATGACCGGCAGCAACAGCAATCCACGGAACAAGCGAGCGCGTCCGCGATGAGCCCCTCCCGCCCCTTCATCGAACGGCCGGTGGCCACGGCGCTGCTGATGGTCGCCATCGTGCTGGCCGGCCTCGTGGGCCTGCGGCTCCTGCCGCTGGCCGCGCTGCCGCAGGTCGACTACCCGACCATCCAGGTGCAGACCCTCTACCCCGGCGCCAGCCCCGAGGTCATGAGCCGCACCGTCACGGCTCCGCTGGAGCGCCAGTTCGGCCAGATGGCGGGGCTCAACCGCATGAGCTCGGTGAGCTCGGCGGGCGTGTCGATCGTCACGCTGCAGTTCGCGCTCGACCAGACGCTGGACGTGGCCGAGCAGCAGGTGCAGGCCGCCATCAACGCCGGCGGCTCGCTGCTGCCGGCCGACCTGCCGGCGCCGCCCGTGTACGCCAAGGTGAACCCGGCCGACGCGCCCATCCTCACGCTGGCCGTGAGCTCCGGGACCATGCCGCTCACCGAGGTGCAGAACCTCGTGAACACACGGCTCGCGCAGAAGATCAGCCAGGTCGGCGGCGTGGGGCTGGTGTCGCTTTCGGGCGGGCAGCGGCCGGCCGTGCGCATCCAGGCCGACACCAACGCGCTCGCGTCGGTGGGCATCGGGCTGGACACGCTGCGCAGCGCGATCACCGCGGCCAACGCCAACAGCGCCAAGGGCAGCTTCGACGGACCGCGGCGGGCCTACACCATCAATGCCAACGACCAGCTCGTGACGGCGGACGACTACAAGAACCTGATCGTCGCCTGGAAGAATGGCGCGCCGGTGCGCATGACCGACGTGGCGCGCGTGGTCGACGGTGCCGAGAACACACAGCTGGGCGCATGGGCCGCATTGCGCGCGGGCGAGCGGGAACCCGTGCTGTACCCGGCCATCATCCTTAACGTGCAGCGCCAGCCCGGCGCCAACGTGATCGGCACGGTCGATGCCATCAAGAAGCAGCTGCCCGAGCTGCAGGCCTCGCTGCCGGGCTCGCTCAAGGTGGAGGTGCTGAGCGACCGCACCACCGGCATCCGCGCCTCGGTCTCGCACGTGCAGCTGGAGCTCGGGCTGGCCGTGGTGATGGTGGTGCTGGTGATCTTCTTCTTCCTGCACAGCGTGCGCGCCACGGTCATCGCCAGCCTGGCGGTGCCGATCTCGCTCGTGGGCACCTGCGGGCTGATGTACCTGCTGGGCTACAGCCTCAACAACCTGAGCCTGATGGCGCTGACCATCGCCACCGGCTTCGTGGTGGACGACGCGATCGTGATGATCGAGAACATCGCGCGCTACCTGGAGGAGGGCGACCCGCCGTTCAAGGCCGCGCTCAAGGGGGCCACGCAGATCGGCTTCACCATCATCTCGCTCACGGTGTCGCTGATCGCGGTGCTGATTCCGCTCTTGTTCATGGGCGACGTGGTGGGGCGGCTGTTCCGCGAGTTCGCGGTCACGCTGGCCATCACCATCCTGATCTCCGCCGTGGTGTCGCTCACGCTGGTGCCGATGATGTCGGCGCGCTGGCTCAAGCCGCAGGCCGAGGAGGGCGGGCGCTTCGGGGCCAGCGTGCAGCGCCGCGACGGCGACGGGCCGCCCCTAGGCGGCGCAGCCCCCTCGGGGGGCAGAGAGCCACACGAAGTGGGCGAACGTGGGGGCGGTTTCCTTGATCGCGTGATTGCGCGCTACGACGTGTGGCTGCAATGGGTGCTGCGCCACCAGCCGCTCACGCTGGTGGTGGCGGTGGCCACGCTGGCGCTCACGGTGCTGCTCTACGTGGTGATTCCCAAGGGCCTGTTCCCGACGCAGGACACCGGCCAGCTGCAGGCGCGCATCGAGGCCGCGCAGGACGTGTCGTACACGCGCATGGCCGAGCTGCAGCAGCAGGCCGCCAACGCGATCCTGGCCGACCCCGAGGTGGCCAGCGTGAGCTCGGTGGTGGGCGTGGACGCCGCCAACAACACGGCGCTGAACACCGGCAGCATGCTCATCAACATGCGCGCCGACCGCGGCAACCAGGAAGCCACGATGCAGCGCCTGCGCGAGCGCGTGCGCGCCGTGGCCGGCGTCACGCTGTACCTGCAGCCCACGCAGGACCTGACCATCGACGCCGAGACCGGCCCCACCGAATTCCGCGTCTCGCTCGAAGGGGTGGACACCAACACCGTCGACGCCTGGGCGCAGAAGCTGGTGGAGCGCCTGCGCACCGAGCCGCTGGTGCGCAACCCCACCACCAACGCGGGTGCGAAGGGCCTGGCCGCCTACGTGGACATCGACCGCAACACGGCCTCGCGCCTCTCGGTCACGGCCAGCTCGGTGGACGACACGCTCTACAGCGCGTTCGGCCAGCGCATCGTCTCGACCATCTTCACCGAGACCAACCAGTACCGCGTGATCCTGGAAGCGCAGCGCGAGGCATTGGCCTCGCCGCAGCTCCTGGGCAACCTGCAACTGCGCACCGGCGGCGGCAGTGCCACCACGCTCTCATCGATTGCCACGGTGCGCGAGCAGGCCGCGCCGCTGCAGGTGACGCACGTGGCGCAGTACCCGGCCGCCACCGTGGGCTTCGACACGGCCGACAACGTGGCGCTCGGAAAGTCGGTGGCGGCCATTCGCGCGGCGGCCAAGGAGATCGGCATGCCCGCGAGCATGACCATGAGCTTCCTGGGCGCGGCGGGGGCCTACGAGAAATCGCTTTCCAACCAGCTGTGGCTGATCCTGGCGGCGGTGGTGTGCGTGTACATCGTGCTGGGCGTGCTGTATGAGAGCTACATCCATCCGCTGACGATTCTCTCGACACTGCCTTCGGCCGGCGTGGGCGCGCTGCTCGCGTTGATGGTCACGGGCAACGACCTGGGCGTGATCGGCATCATCGGCATCATCCTCTTGATCGGCATCGTCAAGAAGAACGCGATCATGATGATCGACTTTGCCATCGACGCCGAGCGGCGCGAGGGCAAGTCGCCGCAGGAGGCCATCCACCAGGCGGCGCTGCTGCGCTTCCGGCCCATCCTCATGACCACGCTGGCGGCGCTTTTTGCGGCGCTGCCGCTGATGTTCGGCTGGGGCGAGGGGGCCGAGCTGCGCCGGCCGCTGGGCCTGGCCATCTTCGGCGGGCTGGTGGTGAGCCAGGTGCTCACGCTCTTCACCACGCCGGTGGTCTACCTGGCCTTCGACCGCATGGGCCGGCGCTTCGGGCGCAAGCGGGAGGCCGCAGCCGCATGAACCTGTCCAGGCCCTTCGTCGAGCGCCCGATTGCGACGGTGCTGCTGACCATCGGCATTGCACTGGCCGGGATCGCGGCGTTCTTCGTGCTGCCTGTGTCGCCGCTGCCGCAGGTCGACTTTCCCACCATCTCGGTCACCGCCAGCCTCTCGGGCGCCAGCCCGAGCACCATGGCGTCGAGCGTGGCCACGCCGCTGGAGCGGCGGCTCGGGGTGATCGCGGGTGTCAACGAACTCACCTCGACCAGCTCCAACGGCTCCACCCGCATCAGCCTGCAGTTCGACCTCAAGCGCAACATCGACAGCGCCGCGCGCGAGGTGCAGGCGGCCATCAACGCGGCGCGGGCCGACCTGCCCGCCACCCTGCGCAGCAACCCCATCTACCGCAAGCGCAACCCGACCGCCGCGCCCATCGCGATCCTGGCGCTCACCTCCAGGACGCGCACGCCGGGCCAGATCTACGAGGCCGTGTCCAACATCGTGAGCCAGAAGCTCTCGCAGGTGGAGGGCGTGGGCGAGGTCGAGATCGGCGGCGGCTCGCTGCCGGCCGTGCGGGTGGAGCTGGAGCCTTTCTCGCTCAACCGCTTCGGCATCAGCAGCGAGGACGTGCGCGCCGCCATCCAGGCCAACAACGCCAACCGGCCCAAGGGCGCCATCGAGAACGACGAGCGCCGGCTGCAGATCTACACGCCCTCGCCGGGCCGCCATGCCGTGGAGTACCGCGACATGGTGATCGCCTGGCGCAACGGCTCGGCCGTGCGGCTGGGCGACGTGGCGCGGGTGATCGACAGCGTGGAGAACACGCGCACGCTGGGCCTGTTCAACGGCCAGCCCGCGGTGATCGTGCTGGTCACGCAGGAGCCGGGCGCCAACATCATCGACACCGTGGACGGCGTGCGCGAGCTGCTGCCGGAACTGCGCGCGCAATTGCCGCAGGACATCGAGGTGCAGGTGGCCTCCGACCGCACCAACTCCATCCGCGCCTCGCTGCGCGAGATCGAGGCCACGCTCATGATCTCCATCGCGCTGGTGGTGCTGGTGGTGGGCCTGTTCCTGCGCCGCGCGCGCGCCACCATCATTCCGGCGGTGGCCACGGTGGTGTCGCTGCTCGGCACCTTCGGCGTGATGCATCTGCTGGGCTACAGCCTCAACAACCTGAGCCTGATGGCGCTCACCGTGGCCACGGGCTTCGTGGTGGACGACGCCATCGTGGTGCTGGAGAACACCAGCCGCCACATCGAGGCCGGCATGGGCCGCATCGAGGCCGCATTGCGCGGCGCGCGAGAGGTCGGGTTCACCGTGCTGTCGATCAGCCTGTCGCTGGTGGCGGTGTTCATTCCGCTGCTGTTCATGGACGGGCAGATCGGCCGGCTGTTCCGCGAATTCGCGGTGACGCTGTCGGTGTCGGTGCTGATCTCGCTGGTCATTTCGCTCACCACCACGCCCATGATGTGCGCCATGCTGCTGCGCGCCGAGGAGCCCGGCGCGAAGCCGCCGGGGCGCCTCGCGCGCATGGCCGAGAGCGTGTACCAGTGGAGCCTGCGCACCTATGCCCACAGCCTGGACTGGGCGCTCGCGAGCAAGGCCGTGGTCGTGGTGGTGCTGCTGGCGGTGGTGGGCCTGAACGTGTACCTGTTCTCCGCCATTCCCAAGGGCTACTTCCCCGAGCAGGACAACGGCCAGCTCAACGCGGGCCTGCGCGCGGACCAGAGCATTTCGTCGGTGGCGCTCAGCGACAAGCTGCGCCAGGCCGTCGACATCATCCACAAGGACCCGGCCGTGGACACCGTGGTGGGCTTCTCGGGCGGCAGCCGTTCGGGCGGCGGCTTCATGTTCGTCAACCTGAAGCCGCTGTCGCAGCGCACCGAGAAGACCGCAGCCGTCATCAACCGGCTGCGGCCGCAGCTCAACCAGCTCACCGGCCTGCGGGTGTTCCTGAGCCCGGTGCAGGACCTGCGCATGGGCGGGCGTTCGAGCAATTCCACCTACCAGTACACGCTCAAGGGCGACAACCTGGCCGACCTGCGCACCTGGACCGCCAAGCTGGCCGACCGGCTGCGCCAGGAGACCGCGCTCACCGACGTCGACAGCGACCAGGCCGACAACGGCGTGGAGACCTTCGTCGACGTCGACCGCGAAAGCGCCGCGCGCCTTGGCGTGACTTCGAGCGCGGTCGACAACGCGCTCTACAACGCCTACGGCCAGCGCTCGGTCGCCACCATCTACGACGAACTCAACCAGTATTCGGTGATCATGGAGTGGGCCCCGCGCTACCAGCGCGCGCCCGTGGTGCTGAAGGACCTGTACGTGCCTTCGACGCTCACCACCAGCACCACCGCGAGCGGCGCCACCACGGTGAGCTCGCTGGCCAACACCACCGACGCGAGCACCGGCACCTCGACCACCACCTCGGCCAACCCGGGCCTGCGCACCGCTTCCACCGGCCAGGCGCTCGCGGCCAGCACCACGCTGATGGTGCCGCTCTCGGCCATTGCCAAGGTCAGCGAGCGCGCGGTGCCGAGCTCCATCGACCACCAGGACACGGAGCTTGCGAGCACCGTCTCGTTCAACCTGGGCGAAGGCGTGACGCTGCAGGACGCGCGCCGCATCGTCGCGCAGGCCGAGGCCGACATCGCGATGCCGGTCAACGTGCGCGGCAGCTTCCAGGGCACCGCGCTTGCGGCGCAGCAGTCGCAGGGGCAGCAGCTCGCGCTCATCCTGGCGGCGATCGTGGTGATCTACATCGTGCTCGGCGTGCTCTACGAAAGCCTGATCCACCCCATCACGGTGCTGACCACGCTGCCTTCGGCGGGCGTGGGCGCGGTGCTGGCGCTGCTGCTGTTCCGCATGGAGTTCTCGATCATTGCGCTGATCGGGCTCTTCCTCTTGATCGGCATCGTGAAGAAGAACGCGATCCTGATCATCGACTTTGCGCTCGAGGCCGAACGCGCGCGCGGCATCTCGGCCGTGGAAGCGGTGCGCGAGGCCTGCATGCTGCGCTTCCGGCCGATCCTCATGACCACGCTGGCAGCTGCGCTGGGCGCGCTGCCGCTGGCCATCGGCTTCGGCCAGGGCGCCGAGCTGCGCCAGCCGCTGGGCGTGGCGATCATCGGCGGCCTGATCGCGAGCCAGCTGCTCACGCTGCTGACCACGCCGGTGGTCTACGTGCTGCTCGACAAGCTGCGCCGGCGCTCGGGCAACGAGCGGCACCTGAGCCGCGCCGCAGCCTCGCCGACCTGAACAGAAGAATGAACGAAGCTGCCATGACACACCGACAACGCATCCTTTCGCATCTGCCCGGCAGGCTGTCCGCGCTCGCCTTGGCGGCCGTGCTGGCCGGCTGCGCCGTGGGCCCCGCCTACGAAGTACCCACCTCGGCTGCGCCCGCCGGCTGGAAGGAGCAGAAGACCGCCGAAGGCTGGCTGCCCGCCGCGCCGGCCGATGCGCTCGACCGCGGCGAATGGTGGAAGCTCTTCGGCGACGCCACGCTCGACGAACTGGCCGCCCGCGTGCAGGTGTCGAACCAGAACATCGCCGCGGCCGTGGCCAACTACGCGCAGGCCCAGGCGCTGGTGCGGGGCGAGCGCGCTGCGCTGTTCCCCACGGTATCGCTCGACGGCAGCGGCCGGCGCAGCGGCAACATCGGCGGCACCAGCAATGCGGCCAATGCGTTTTCGGCGACGCTCGGGGTCGACTGGGCGCCCGACGTGTGGGGGCGCCTGCGGCAGGCCGTGAGCAGCGCGCAGGCCAATGCCGAGGCCAGCGAGGCCGACTTGGCGTCGGCGCGCCTGTCGGCCGTCGGCGACCTGGCCACCAACTACTTTTCGCTGCGCGAGGCCGATGCCGAGATCGTGCTGCTCGACCAGACCATCGAGGGCTACCAGCGCGCCTTCGAAATCACCAGCAACCGCTACAAGGCCGGCATCGCGGCCCAGACCGACGTGCTGCAGGCGCAGACCCAGCTGGTGAACGCGCAGGCCGAACGCGTGGGCCTGCAGCGCACCCGCACCACGCTGGAGCACGCCATTGCCATGCTGGTGGGCGTGGCGCCGGCCGATTTCAGCCTGCCCGCGGCGCAGTGGACGCCCACGGTGCCCGGCATTCCGACGGGCGTGCCTTCCACGCTGCTGCAGCGCCGGCCGGACATCGCGGCGGCCGAGCGCGCGGTGGCTGCGGCCAATGCGCAGATCGGCATCGCGCGCTCGGCGTACTTCCCCAACTTCGGGCTCAGTGCCTCGGTGGGCAGCAGCGCGAGCCGGGTGAAAGACCTGTTCAACGCGTCCAATACGCTGTGGGCGCTGGGTCTGTCGGTGGCGCAGGTGGTGTTCGATGCGGGCGCCATCGGCGCCACGGTCGACTCGGCCAAGGCGGCGCACGAAGCCAGCGTGGCGCGCTATCGCCAGACCGTGCTCACCGCCTTCCAGGCGGTGGAAGACCAGCTCACTGCCGGCGCCGCACTGGCGCAGCAGGAAGGCCTGCGGCGCGAGGCCTCGGCCGCGGCCGACAAGACCGAGCAGCAACTGCTCAACCGCTACCGCGCGGCCCAGGTGAGCTACACCGAGGTGGTCACTGCGCAGGCCGCCGCCCTCGGCGCGCGGCGCACGCTGGTGCAGCTGCAGGTGAATCGCCAGACCGCCGCGGTGGCGCTGATCCAGGCCCTGGGCGGCGGCTGGCATGCCGGCGGGGCGGGCGGCACCGTGTCGTCCACGCCTTCGACGGCGCAGGCTGCCCCTTCTCCGCAGCGCGGAGTGAAGTAGCTGCCGGGGAGGGCGGCTGCCCGTCCCCTCAGCCCGCTGCACGTGGCGCGCGGGGCCGCTTCTCACGACGCGATCGCCTGCGTGCTCAATGCGCGTGGCGATCCATGCTCCCGCCCAGGTAGTCCTTGTCGGTGACAAGCACCCACAGCGCGAGCACCAGGATGGCCGCAGCCACGAGCACCGCGTTGACCATCGCGTTCTCCACGGTGGCAAAACCGAGCACCCAGGGCGACACGGCCAGCCAGATGGCGAGTGCGCCTTCGGTCCACTCTTCCCATGCACGCGGTACCAGGGTCGCTCCCAGCGCCACGGCGCCCAGCACGACACCCGTCGCCACTGCGCTCCACATCGCGGCAGTGACGCCCTGGAAGCCCAGGACCCAAGGCGAGATGATCAGCCACGCACCCAGGGCGACGTTGACCGGATCTTGCCAATGCTTCACTTGCTTCATGGTCATTACCTCCTGTCGCGACACACAACCGCGACAGCGGTTGGACCATGCCGATCCGGCGGGGTTCCGCGATGCGGCGCTGCAGCATGCAATCGAGCCTGCCGGGCCTAGCCTCCGCGCGCCACCGGCGCCACCAGGTAGGCACCCGACTCGAACAGCTGCGCCTCGGCCTGGTCGATGCGCCGGATCACCGGCTTGCCCGCGCGGCTCGCGAGCAGCTCGACCAGTGCCTCGGTCACGGCCACGCCGGCCGCCACCGAAGGAAAGAACGAGGGGCTGTTGATCGTGAAGAGCAGCGTTTCGTCCGCCAAGAGCGACAGCGGCGAGGCCACGCTGTCGGTGATGGCCACGATGCGGCAGCCGGCCGCCCGGGCCGCCTCGGCCACCTGCAGCGCCTCGCGCGAGTAGGGCCTGAAGCTGGCCACCACCAGCGCGTCGCCCTTGGCGAAGGCGCGCTGCTGCATTTCGAGCGAGCCGCCCTGGCCATCGACCAGGTGCACGCTGGCGCGGAAGAGCCGGTACACATAGACGAACGAGAACGCGATCGGAAAGCAGGCCCTGAAACCCGCCGCATGTACCGCCGGCGCCTTCTCGATCAGCGCGCAGGCCTTTTGCAGCGCCTGCTCGCTCTGCTGGTGCGTGGCCTCCAGGTTGCGGCGCTGCACCTCGAACATCTCGGCCGTGAGGCTGCGGTCCTGCGCGCGGCCGATCAGCTGCTTGGCGCGCCCGCCATAGGTTTCGCTGGCCAGGCCCATGTCGCCGGCAAAGGCTTCCTTGAGCTGCGGCCAGCCCGCATAGCCCAGGTGCTGCGCGAAGCGCACCAGCGTGGCGGGCGTGCTCTGCGCGCGCGTGCCCACGTTGCGCATCGACGCGGTCACCACCTCGTTGGGATGGTCGAGCACGTAGCGCGCCACCTGCTGCAGGGCGGGGCTCAGTTCGTTGAAACGCTGGCGGATCTGGTCTCTGGCGCCCATGGCGGTGTCTCTCTTCTGGCGGTCGTTGGAACGAATGTACCGGACATGGAACGCTGGAACAGTTGACGGAACAAATGTTCCAAACAATAATCCGGTGGAAACGTTAGTTCCAGAACCGAACAGGCCAGCCACCCGCCATGACGCACGTCTTCCACCGCCACCTTCGCCACACCCCGCCGGTTGCCGCCGGCTCCAGCGGCATGTTCATCCGCGATGCCGAAGGGCGCGAATACCTCGACGCCTCTGGCGGCGCGGCCGTGTCTTCGCTCGGCCACGCGCATCCCGAGGTGCTGGCCGCCATGCATGCGCAGCTCGACAAGCTCGCTTATGCCCACACCAGTTTCTTCACCAGCGAAGTGGCCGAGCAGCTGGCCGACGAGCTGATCGCTTCCGCGCCCGAGGGCATGAGCCACGTGTACCTGGTGAGCGGCGGCTCCGAGGCGGTGGAGGCGGCGCTCAAGATGGCGCGGCAGTATTTCGTCGAGACCGGCCAGCCGCAGCGCACGCACTTCATCGCGCGCCGCCAGAGCTACCACGGCAACACGCTGGGCGCGCTGGCCGTGGGCGGCAACGCGTGGAGGCGCGAACCGTTCGCGCCCATCCTGGTGCCGGCCACCCATGTGGCGCCGTGCTATCCGTACCGCGAGCAGCGCGCCGATGAAAGCGCCGAGCAGTACGGCCTGCGCCTGGCGGCCGAGCTCGAAGCGGCCATCGTCGCGCAGGGTGCCGACCGCGTGATCGCCTTCGTGGCGGAAACGGTGGGCGGCGCGACGGCCGGCGTGCTCACGCCCGTGCCGGGCTACTTCAAGGCGGTGCGCGCGGTGTGCGACAAGTACGGCGTGCTGCTGATCCTCGACGAGGTGATGTGCGGCATGGGCCGCACCGGCACGCTGCACGCCTGCGAGCAGGAGGGCGTGGTGCCCGACCTGGTCACCATCGCCAAGGGCCTGGGCGGCGGCTACCAGCCGATCGGCGCGGTGCTGGCGCAGCGCAGGATCGTCGAGGCCATGTCCAGTGGCAGCGGCTTCTTCCAGCATGGCCACACCTACCTCGGCCATCCGATGGCCTGCGCGGCGGCGCTCGCGGTGCAGCAGGTGATCCGGCGCGACGGCCTGGTCGCCAAGGTGCGCGAAGACGGCGCGGCCTTCGGCGCGATGCTGGCCGAGGCGCTCGGCGGCCACGCCCATGTGGGCAACATCCGCGGCCGCGGCTTCTTCTGGGGTATCGAGCTGGTGGCCGACCGCGCGAGCAAGGCGCCGTTCGATCCGGCGCTGAAGCTCCACGCGCTCATCAAGAAGGACGCGATGTCGCGCGGCCTGCTGTGCTACCCCTTCGGCGGCACGGTCGACGGCCGGCAGGGCGACCACGTGCTGCTTGCGCCGCCCTTCATTGCCACGCGGCAGCAGCTGCAGGAGATCGCGGCCCGCCTCGCGGCTTCGATCGATGCGGTGACGCGCGCCGCCGCGCGCTGACCGCTTCGCTGCCGATTTTCTTTCGCCCGTTTTCTTCCACCGCCGTTCCGAGGAGCGCTTCCATGCCCAAGCTTCGTCTGCCGATTCCTTTCGGTGCTGCCGCTCTCGCGGTGGCCTTTGCCGCCCTGTTGCCGCACGTGGCCGCGCAGGCCCAGGAGAACGACACGCTCTCCAAGATCAAGGCGAGCGGCGCCATCACCTTCGGCTACCGCGAGTCGTCGTTCGGCTTCTCGTACCTCGACGGCAACCTGAAGCCGGTGGGCTACAGCATCGAGATCTGCAACCGCATCGTCGAGGCGGTGAAGAGCGAACTCAAGCTGCCGGCCATCGAGATCAAGTACCAGGCCGTGACCTCGGCCAACCGCATTCCGCTGGTGCAGAACGGCACGGTGGACATCGAGTGCGGCTCCACCACCAACCTGGTCGAGCGCCAGAAGCAGGTGGCGTTCTCGCCCGACATCTTCCGCTACAACGTGCGCATGCTGGTGAAGGCCGATTCTGGCATCAGGAGCATTGCCGACCTGCAGGGCAAGACGGTGGCCACCACCACGGGCACCACCTCGTTCCGACTGCTGCGCGAGGCCGACAAGGGCCGCAACCTCGAGGTGAACAACCTGGGCGGCAAGGACCACAGCGACTCCTTCCTGCTGGTGGAGAGCGGCCGTGCGCAGGCCTTCGTGCTCGACGACATCCTGCTGGCCGGCCAGATCGCGAATGCGCGCAATCCGAAGGACTTCATCATCACGGGCGAGAGCCTGCGCACCGAGAACCAGTCGCTGATGTTCCGCAAGGACGATCCGGCCTTCAAGGCGCTGGTGGACCGCGTGGTGTCGGGCATGATGAAGTCGGGCGAGATGGAGAAGCTCTACAACAAGTGGTTCATGTCGCCGATTCCGCCCAAGGGCATCAACATCAACTATCCGCTCAACGCCGAGACGAAGGAGGCCTTTGCCAACCCGTCGTCCAAGGGCATCTGACCCTTCCTGCCGCATGACCCGCATCGCACTGATCCACGCGCTCTCGCACTCGGTTGCGCCCATCAACGCCGCCTTCGAGCGCGACTGGCCCGAGGCCGTGCGCATGAACCTGCTGGACGACAGCCTCTCGGCCGACCTGGCGCGCGGCGGCAAAGGGCTCGACGCGGCGATGCACGAGCGCTTTCAGCGGCTCGCGCAGTACGCGGTCGACACGGGCGCCGAGGGCATCCTCTTCACCTGCTCGGCCTTCGGGCCCTGCATCGAGGCCGTGGCGCAGCGGCATGCGGGCATTCCGGTGCTCAAGCCCAACGAGGCGATGGTGGCCGAGGCCGCGCAAGGGCAGCAGGGCCGCCTCGGCCTCATCGCCACCTTCGCGGCCACGCTGGTGTCGATGCCGCCGGAGTTTCCGCCGGGCATCGCGCTCGAGCCCATGCTGGCCGAAGGCGCGCTCGACGCGCTGAACGCCGGCGACACGCAGCGGCACGATGCGTTGATTGCCGCCCAGGCGGCGGCGCTGCGCGAGCGCGGCTGCACGCGCATTGCGCTTGCGCAGTTCAGCATGGCGCGCGCGCGTGCCGCCTGCGAAGCGGCCAGCGGCCTGCCGGTGCTCACCACCGTCGACAGCGCGGTACGGGCCCTGCGGCTGCGCACGAATCGGGCTCTTCGATAAAGCCCGCAGATGCCAGGGGCCAGCTGAACCTGGCCTGACTCGATGCCTCGCCATAATTGCTGCTCTTTAAAGGAGTAAGCGTGGACATCGTTTTGCTGGTGAAGGCCGCCGTCATGGGCATCGTCGAGGGGCTGACCGAATTTCTTCCGATCTCGTCGACAGGGCATCTGATTCTTGCGGGCTCGCTGCTCGGTTTCGACGACGACAAGGCCAAGGTGTTCGACATTGCCATCCAGACCGGTGCGATCTTCGCGGTGATCCTGGTGTACTGGCAGAAGATCCACTCCACCGTGGTGGCGTTGCCAAGGCAGGCCAAGGCGCGGCGCCTCGCGCTCAACGTGGTCATCGGATTTCTGCCCGCCGTGGTGCTGGGCCTGCTGTTCGGCAAGATGATCAAGGCGCACCTCTTCATTCCCGTGGTGGTGGCCAGCACCTTCATCATCGGCGGCTTCATCATCCTGTGGGCCGAGAAGCGGCCGCCGGGCTCGGTGCGCATCGAGCATGTCGACGACATGACGATGTGGGACGCCCTCAAGGTCGGCCTGGTGCAGTGCTTCGCGATGATTCCGGGCACCAGCCGCAGCGGCTCGACCATCATCGGCGGCATGCTGCTCGGCCTGTCGCGCCAGGCGGCCACCGACTTTTCGTTCTTCCTGGCCATTCCGACGTTGATCGGCGCCGGCGCCTACAGCCTCTACAAGGAGCGCGCGCTGCTGTCGGTGGCCGACATTCCGCTGTTCTCGGTGGGGCTGGTGTTCTCCTTCATCAGCGCCTGGCTCTGCGTGCGCTGGCTGCTCAAGTACATCAGCACGCACGACTTCATTCCCTTTGCCTGGTATCGCATCGCCTTCGGCATCGTGGTGCTGGCCACGGCGTGGACCGGCACGGTGGTCTGGGCGGAATAAGCGCAGCAGCCGGCCCGGCGCTCAGGCGCCGTTCCCGTGCCCCAGGATGGCGCTCGCGGCACGGGCTTCCTGCCGCACCGCGGTGGCGATCGGGCCGTCGATGGCCGGGTCGAAGCCGCCTGTGGCGCCCAGCGCGGTCAGCACCGCGCACACCCGGCCCGCATAGTCGTAGACCGGCGCCGCCACGGCGCTGATGCCGCGCAGGTAGGTGTCCTTCACGCTCGCGCAGCGGGCCAGTTGCACCTCGCGCCGCAGCTGGCCGATGGGGTCCTTCGCGTCCAGCGTGGCCCGCATGTCTTCCGGTGAATCGGCCAGTTCCTGCTCGGCCAGCGCCAGCACCCGCGACTCGTCGAGCAGGCCCAGGAACGCGCGTCCGGTGGCCGACCAGAGCATCGACATCACCGAGCCGGCGCGCACGTTCACCGTGACCGGCAGGCCCGGCTCCTCGAAGCGCACGATGGTCGGCCCCTTGTTGCCCATGACCGCGACGAAGCAGGTCACTTCCAGCGATTCGCGCAGCCGCACGAGGCAGGGCTCGGCCGCGCGGATCGGGTCGGCCTGGCGCATGGCGGCCAGGCCGATCTGGATGGCTTCCGTACCCAGGTAATAGTGCTGCGAGACGGCGTCCTGCAGCACCAGCCCTTCCTCCATCAGGCTGGCGAGGTAGCGGTGCACCTTGGCCGGGCTTTCGGCCACGTGGGCCGACAGGGCCGTCAGGCTGCTGCGGCCGCCCAGGTGGGCCAGCCCCTTGAGCACCGCCATGCCGGTCTCGGCCGATTGCACGCGCTGGCGGCGTTCGCGGGTCGCGGGGGAGAGAGGGGGGAGCTCCGGAGCTTGGGTCATGTGGGCTGCATGTTAGGTGCTGGGGCCGGGCGCCGAGCGGCCGCTCGGGTTCAGGGTTGTCCCTTGAATCAATATTACGCAATGCGTATGATAATTACGCAATACACAATCATGCCGGAGACATCCATGAAAAACCGCCTTGTTCGGTGCCTTGCCGTTCTTTCCCTTGCTGCCGTGGCAACAAGTGCCGGCGCCCAGACCTTTCCCGCCAAGCCGATCCGCTGGCTCGTTCCGTACGCGGCCGGCGGCGGCTCCGACTTTCTCGCGCGCACGGTGGCGCAGACGCTCTCCACCCAGGTGGGACAGCCGGTGCTGGTGGACAACAAGCCCGGCGGCAACACCGCGCTGGCCGCGGCCGAGACGGCGCGCGCGCCGGCCGACGGCTACACGGTGCTGTCGGCCGACAACGGCACGCTGGTGTTCAATCCGGCGCTCTACAAGTCGCTCTCGTACAGCCCGACCAAGGACCTGGCGCCCGTCACGCTGATGGGCAAGTTCCCGATGATCCTGGTGGTCGGCGCCAATTCCGGCATCGCGACGGCCAAGGATTTCATCGCCAGGGCCAAGGCCAAGCCGGGCGACGTGAGCTACGCCTCGGCCGGCGCCGGCAGCCCGCACCACCTGGCAATGGAACTGCTCAAGGTGGAGGCCGGCCTTTTCATGGTCCATGTGCCGTACCGCGGCGCGGCGCCGGCGCTGGCCGACGTGGTGGGAGGGCAGCTGCCGGCCATGATGGTCGACCTGGCGGCCGGCGCCGGCTTCATCAAGGGCGGCAAGGTCCGCGCGCTGGCGGTGGCCAACCCGACGCGCCTGCCGCAGCTGCCCGACGTGCCCACCTTCGCCGAGCTGGGCTACAAGAACGTCGAAGCCGCCGCGCTGGTCGGCGTGGTGGTGCCCTCGGCCACGCCGACGGAGGTGGTGAACACGCTCAACCGCCAGCTGGTGGCGGCCATCCATGAGCCCTCGGTGAACAAGCGCATGGTCGACTTCGGCGTCGAGCCGGTCGGCAACACGCCCGCGCAGTACACCGCGCTGCTGAAGGCCGAGACCGTGCGCTGGCACAAGCTGATCCGCGATTTGAAGATCACGCTGGACTGAGTCTGCTGCCATGTCCGATACCGCCATGCCTTCGCGCACTTCCGGCTGCCCCGTCGCGCACGGGCCGCTGTCTTCCGAGCGCACGCCCACCGGCTGCCCTGTGAGCGCGCGCGCCGCCGAGTTCGACCCCTTCGAGGACGGCTACCAGCAGGACCCGCCCGAGTACGTACGCTGGGCGCGCGAGAAGGAGCCGATCTTCTTCAGCCCCAAGCTCGGCTACTGGGTGATCACGCGCTACGACGACATCAAGGCGGTGTTCCGCGACAACATCACCTTCAGCCCCTCCAACGCGCTCGAGAAGATCACGCCCACCGGCGACGAGGCCAACGCCGTGCTCGCCTCCTACGGCTTCGCGCTGAACCGCACGCTGGTCAACGAGGACGAGCCCGCCCACATGCCGCGCCGCCGCGTGCTGATGGACCCGTTCACGCCCGAGGCGCTCAAGCACCGCGAGCCGATGGTGCGCGAGCTGGCGCGCAGCTATGTCGACCGCTTCATCGACGACGGCCGTGCCGACCTCGTCGACCAGATGCTGTGGGAAATTCCGCTGACCGTGGCGCTGCACTTCCTTGGCGTGCCCGAGGAAGACATGGACACGCTGCGCAAGTATTCGATCGCGCACACCGTCAATACCTGGGGCCGCCCCAAGCCCGAGGAGCAGGTGGCCGTGGCGCATGCGGTCGGCAACTTCTGGCAGTACGCTGGCAAGGTGCTCGAGAAGATGCGCCAGGACCCCGACGCGCCCGGCTGGATGCAGTACGGCATCCGCAAGCAGAAGCTGCACCCCGAGGTGGTGACCGACTCGTACCTGCACTCGATGATGATGGCCGGCATCGTGGCCGCGCACGAGACCACCGCCAATGCCAGCGCCAATGCAGTCAAGCTGCTGCTGCAGCATCCGCAGGTGTGGCAGGAGCTGTGCGAAGACCCGGGCCTCATTCCCAACGCGGTGGAAGAGTGCCTGCGCCACAACGGCTCGGTGGCCGCGTGGCGGCGCCTCGTCACGCGGGACACGCAGGTGGGGGGCGTCGACCTGCCGGCCGGCTCGCGGCTCCTGATCGTCACCTCGTCGGCCAACCATGACGAAGCGTATTTTTCCGATGCCGACCTGTTCGACATCCGCCGCGACAACGCCAGCGACCACCTGACCTTCGGCTACGGCTCGCACCAGTGCATGGGCAAGAACCTCGCGCGCATGGAGATGCAGATCTTCCTGGAGGAATTCACGCGGCGGCTGCCGCACATGCGGCTCTCGGAGCAGCGCTTCAGCTACGTGCCGAACACCTCGTTCCGCGGGCCCGAACACCTGTGGGTCGAGTGGGACCCGGCGGCCAATCCGGAGCGCAGGAACCCCGCGCTGCGCGCGGTGCAGGTGCCGGTGCGCATCGGCGAGCCCTCGCGGCACGCGATCACGCGGCCGGTGGTGGTGGAGCGCGTGACGCCGGTGGCCGAGGGCATCGTCAAGCTGCGGCTCGCGTCGCCCGATGGCAAGCCGCTGCCGCGCTGGACCGCCGGTTCGCACATCGACGTGGAATGCGGCTCGCCCGAGCGGTCGCGCCAGTATTCGCTGTGCGGCGACCCGGGCGAAGCCGGCGTGTTCGAGATCGCGGTGCTGCATGAGCCCGAAGGCCGCGGCGGCTCGGCCTGGGTGCATGCGCAGGTGAAGGCCGGCGACCGGCTGCGCATTCGCGGGCCGCGCAATCACTTCCGGCTCGACGAGTCGCTGGCGAAGGCGATCTTCATCGCGGGCGGCATCGGCATCACGCCCGTCAGCGCGATGGCGCGCCGCGCGAAGGCGCTCGGCATGGACTACGAGCTGCACTACAGCGGCCGCAGCCGCGCGCGCATGGCCTTCCTGGACGAGCTCGCGGCGCTGCACGGCGAGCGGCTGCAGGTCCATGCGAGCGACGAAGGGCGGCGCTGCGACCTGCGCGCGCTGCTTGCCGAGCCGGTGGCCGGTGCGCAGGTCTATGCCTGCGGACCGCTGCGCATGCTCGAGGCGCTCGAAGACTGCTGCGCCGCCTGGCCCGAGGGTGCCTTGCGCGTCGAGCATTTCGAGTCGACGCTCGCCACCCTCGATCCGTCGAAGGAGCATGCCTTCGAGGTCGAGCTGAAGGATTCCGGCCTGGTGGTCAACGTGCCGCCCGGCCAGACCCTGCTGTCGGCGCTGCGCGCCGCCAACGTCGACGTGCAGAGCGATTGCGAGGAGGGCCTGTGCGGCTCCTGCGAAGTGCGGGTGCTGTCCGGCAAGGTCGATCACCGCGACGTGGTGCTGACCCGCCCGGAACGCGAGGCCCACAACAAGATGATGGCCTGCTGCTCGCGCGCCTGCGAAGGCCGGCTGGTGCTCGAGCTCTAGGACTGGTCAGCGCGCCAGGGCGTGCCCGCCGCCCATGTGCGCCGTCTCGGCGCGCGAGCCGAGCGCCAGCTTTCTGTAGATGCCCTTGATGCGGCATTCCACCGCCAGCCGGGGCATGGCCAGCGCCTGGGCGATGTCGCGGTGCTCGAGCCCCTGCACCACCAGTTCGAGCGTCTTGCGCTCCTGCGGCGTCAGCGCCGCTTCGGGCATCGACCCCGGATCGGCCGCCTGCCCCGCATGCCAGGCCAGCACGCGCCGCGCAATGGCCGGATCGATGGTGGCGCCGCCCTGCTCGATGCTGCGCAGGCCGATGCTCAGCTCGAGGTCGTCGCGCTCCTTCAGGAGATAGGCCACCGCGCCGGCGCGGAGTGCGGAAAAAATGGCTTCTTCGCTGCGGGAGGCGGAAATGGCCACGGCGGGCACTTGCGGATGGTGGGCCTGCAGCCATTCGACGAGCTCGACCGCGTCGTCGCCAGGCGGGCCGATGTCCACCAGCATCACGCCGAAGCTCGGCTTTTCCAGCAGCTGCATGGCCATCTCGGCATCGTCGGCCCAGGTGATCTGCGGCTCGTCGCAGCCGAGCGTGGGCAGGATGTAACGCAGGCGTTCCTGCATTGCCGTGTCGTTTTCGACCACGAGCACCGAGCTCAGCGAAACGGTTTCGGCGGCTTCCGAGGAGAACATTTGGGCGGCATTCTGAGACTGTGGCCGAGAAACTGGGACGTTTTGACTTATTTTGCGCGAATGTTGCCGGAATTGACATTTATGTCCCCCGGTTTGCCCATGCCCTGAACAGGGCCTTGCACAGAGGGCCGGACCAGGTGGCGCAACCCGCTCCGGCAAGGGCCGGGACGGGGGTGCGCAGGCCCCTCAAGACGCCGCTGCCAGCGGCATGCGCAGCGCCAGTTGCGTCTGGCCGGGGCGCGATTGCAGCTGCAGTTCGGCCCCCAGGCGGCGTGCGCGCGTGCGCAGGCTGCGCAAGCCCGCGCCGGCGCCCTTGTCGGCGCCGTCCACCACGAAGCCGCGGCCGTCGTCGCGCACGCTGAGCTGCAGTTCGGCGCCGGTGCGCGTCACCGCCACGTCGACGCGGCGGCTTGCGCTGTGCTTGAGCACGTTGGTCAACGCCTCCTGCAGGAAGCGCAGCAGATCCAGGCTCTGCGACGGCGGCAGCTCGAGCGTCTCGATGTTCGATACCTGCCAGCGGCAGTCGATGCCGTTCGCGTCGAGCAGCTGCGAGGTGCGATGGCGCAAGGGCGCGAGCAGCTCGCCGAATGCACGCGCCCCGTCGTGCTGGCCCGCGGCCTCGATGATCAGCCGCAGGTCGTCGCGCAAGCGCTTGAGCATGGCGAGCAGTTCGGGCGCGGAGAGTTTCTCGGGTTTGCGTTCGAGCGTTGCGATGCTGCCGACCAGCATGCCGCCCAGCCCGTCGTGCAGGTCGCTCGCGAGGTTCACCCGCTCGCCGATGCGCGCATGCGCCAGCTCGAGCGCATGCTGCTGCGTCAGCGTGACGCCGAGTTCGGCCTTGGCCGCGTTCACTTCCTCGATCAGCTCGGTGTTGAAGTTCTCGATGCGCTTCAGGCTCTGCACGAAGCGCCCGGCCTGCGTCAGCGCCATGCCCAGCAGCAGGCCATACGAGGACATGGTCGTGTAGTAGATGTTGCTGTCGATCACCTGCGTGAACACCAGCAGGTCGTGCGCGCCCGTTGCCGCCGACAGGGCCATGAAGGGCGCGAGCGAGCGCATCGGGCTGCGGCGATGGCGCAAGGCATGGATCAGCGCGGCGCTGTTCACCGCGATGATCGTGAGGCCGCCCACCAGCGTCCAGACGGCGCGGTGAGCGAGCAGGTTGGCGGAGCCGGCGAGCCACAGGTCGAGCACGCCGGCCACCGCGACCAGCAGCGCAAGGCCTTCCAGCCGCGGCATGCGCCGCTCGCAGAAGCGCAGCGCGAACACGGCGTAGGACACACTGAAGAGCAGCAGCAGCGAGGTGTTCAGCGCCTGCCAGCTGTGGTTGCTCGCAAAGGGCCAGGGGCTGGTGGCGATCTGGTTGTAGCCGAACAGGAGCCACAGCACCGACATCAGCGCGAACCAGCCATAGGCCGTCTCGCGCCGGCGCATGGCCCACAGCGCGGCAAAGAAGGCCGAGACCGCGGCGCTCACCGCGAGCCCGAGCATCTGGAGATCGCGGCGCCAGACGCGCTCCTGCCCGTACTCCGCCTGCATGGCCGCGGGTGCGCCCAGGCTGACCGGGCCGAGGCCGGCCTGGTAGGCGGACAGGCCCGAGACGCGTACCAGCAGCGTGTTGCGGCCCGCCTGCAGCAGCGGCGGCGCCAGCAGCCAGTAGCGCGGGCTGTTCCAGGCGCGGGTCAGCGGCTCGACCAGGCTTTGGTCGCGCCAGATCGGGGTGCCGTTGAGCGACACCGCGCCGGCCATGTTGAGGTAGTGCAGCAGCAAGCCGACCTCGGTGACCTCTGCGGGCTGGTCCCAGGTGAGCCGGTACCAGACCACGCCGTCGAAGCCGGGCCAGCGTTCGGCCCAGCTGTCGGGCAGCGTGACGCGCGTCCATCCGTCGGTCGGCGGGCTGGTCTCGTTCCAGCCCGTGCTCCGCACTGCCTCGACATGGAACTCGGGAGGAGGGGGCTGCTGCGCGAGCGTCGTCGCAGGGATGGAAACAAGGAGGAAGAAAAGAAGGGCGCCCATCAACGCGGCAAGCAGTGCCTGTGCGGGCGATGCGGGCTGCCGGCTCCTCATCCGATCCAGATCCTTCATTTACCAGTTCTCGGGGATGGCCTCGATGAAAACGAAAAGACACACTTTGCCATGTTTTGTCTTGGTTGTTCACAAGGGGAGAAGTCCATGTCCATCCGGATCCACGCGCAGCTGCTGGCGATTGCCTTGTCTTTCGCGGGAAGCGCACATGCCGCCGGCTATGCGGCCGGTGGCGCGGGCAACGCAGGCCCCGCCCAACCCGGCTGGTCGTCGAGCGCCGGCGGCGGTGCGGCTACGGTCTCAGGAGACGGTTCCACTGCGATCGGCGCGGGTGGCGATGGCAGCAACGGAACTGCTGGCGGAACAGGTGGAACGGGCGGCGTTGGCGCCAGTGCGACCGCGAATGGTTCGACGGCCATCGGGGGCGGCGGAACCGCGGGGCAAGGTAGGGCGGGCGGCACGGGCGGGGCAGGGGGAAGCGGCGCCCAGGCCACGTCTTCCGGCGCCATTGCCGTCGGCGCTGGCGGCGCTGGCGTTGACGGTTGCTGCGGCTTCCCCGGCCGCGCCGGCGGCAGCGGCGCGCAGGCCACGGGCAACTCGGCGGTCGCCATCGGGAGCGCCTCTGGCACCAGCCAGGGCGCAGTGGCGTCCGGCAATGGCAGCACGGCGATCGGCGGCGCGAACGGTGGCGCTTCGGGCGCGGCGGCGCTTGCGACAGGCGGTGTGGCGATCGGCTCGGGCAGTCGGGTCGAAAGCGGCGCGAGCGGCAGCGTGGCCATCGGCGCGAATTCCGTCGCCACGGCGGCCAACACGGTGTCCTTCGGGTCCACCGGCCAGACGCGCGGCCTGGTCAACGTCAGCGCCGGATCGGTGAACTCCACGAGCACCGACGCTGTCAACGGCAGCCAGCTGTACGCCGTGCAGAGTGCTGCAGAAGTGGCTCGAGCAACTGCGAGCGGCGCAATGGGCCGGGCGATGATTGCTGAACTTGATGCGACGCGAGCCCAAGACACGGCGAATACCGCACAGACCACGGCCGTTGGCGCTCAAGGCACGGCAAATACTGCGCTCGCGAATGCGGCCACTGCGCAGACCACAGCCAACGGCGCCCAGACCACGGCGGCTACTGCCCAGGGCACAGCAAACACTGCCCTTGCCAACGCAGGCACCGCGCAGACCACGGCCGTTGCCGCCCAGGGCACGGCAAATACTGCGCTCGCGAATGCGGCCACCGCGCAGACCACGGCCAACGGCGCCCAGACCGCGGCGGCTACTGCGCAGGGCACAGCAAATACCGCGCTCGCCAACGCAGGCACCGCGCAGACCACGGCCGTTGCCGCCCAGGGCACGGCAAATACTGCGCTCGCGAATGCGGCCACTGCTCAGGCCACGGCCAACGGTGCCCAGACCGCGGCGGCTGCCGCCCAGGGCACGGCGAACACCGCCCTGGGCGTGGCCAACAACTCGGTCCAGTACGGCCCGGGCGGTACGAGCGTCAGCCTGAACGCCAACGACGGCGCGGGAACCACGCTCAACAACGTGCGCGCCGGCACCGCCGCAACGGATGCCGCCAACGTCGGGCAGGTCCAGCAGGCGGAGCAAGGCGCCGTCACGGCCTCCAACAGCTTCACGATGCAGCAGGTGACTGCCCTGCAGAGCGTCATGAACCAGGCCCTTGCCAACGGCCTGTGCAGCTTCAGCGGGGGCAGCGTGACCTGCGGCACGGGCAGCAAGGCCACCGGCGCGGGTGCCACGGCCATGGGCACCAACGCCATTGCCGATGGCGAGGGCACCACCGCGCTGGGCAGCGGCGCCGAGGCCCGCCATGCCGGCTCGGTGGCCATCGGCGCCGGCGCCAAGGCGCTGGCCGATCCCGCCACGGCCGTGGGCAACAACGCGGTGGCCACCGGCAACAACGCGGTGGCGCTGGGCGCCAACACGCTGGCCTCGGGCAGCAATGCGGTGGCGTTGGGCCAGGGGTCGGTGGCGGACCGCGACAACACCGTGTCGGTGGGCAACGCGGCCACCGGGCAGTTGCGCGGCATCGCGAATGTCGCTCCCGGCGTGCTGGGCACCGATGCCGTCAACGTCAACCAGCTGCAGCAGGCGGTGAGCAGCGCGACCAGCCAGGCGAACGCCTTTGCCGCGCAGGGCGTGGCCTCGGCACTGGCCATGCCGTCGATGCCGGCCCTGTCGGCGGGCAAGAAATGGATGGGTGCCGCCGTGGGCAACTACGCCGGCGCAGCGGCCATCGGCTTTGCCTTCGGCTACCAGGTCAACGACAACCTGAACCTGGGGCTGGGGGTTTCCACCGCCACCAGCAGCGGCAGCAGCAACCGCATCGCCGCCCGCGTGCAGGCCGGCTATTCCTGGTGAGGCGTGCAGCAGGGAAGAACGCGTGCCCTCAGTCCAGCAAGCCGTGCCTTCGGGCCTGGTAGACGGCTTCGGTGCGAGAGCTGACGGCCAGCTTGCGGTAGATGTTCTTGGTGTGGCATTCCACGGTCAGCCTGGAGATCGACAGCGATTCGGCCATGTCGCGGTTGCTCAGCCCCTGCGCCACGAGTTCGAGGATCCGGCGCTCCCGCGGCGTCAGCGCGACGGGCAGCGCAGCAGGTGCATCGGCCGCCGACACGGCGGGCGGCGAAGGCTGCTGCGCCGCGAGCCAGCCGAGGATATGGCGCGCAATGGCCGGATCGATCGGCGAGCCCCCCTGCTCGATGCTGCGAAGCGCAATGCCCAGTTCGAGATCGTCGCGGTCCTTCAGCAGGTAGCCGATGGCGCCGGCCCGCAGCGCCGCGAAGATGACGTCCTCGGTCCGGAAGGCCGAGATCACCACCGCGGGCACCTTGGGATGCTGCGCCTGCATCCAGCCGATCAGTTCGACCCCGCTGCCGTCCGGCAGTCCGATGTCGACCAGCGCGATGCCGAAGCTCTGCGCGCCGAGCAGTTCCTTGGCCGCGGCAATGCTGTCGGCCCAGGCGATCTGCGGCGCGGCGTGGCTGAGCGTGGCCAGCACGTGGCTGAGGCGTTCGCGCATCGCGGGGTCGTCCTCGACCACCAGCGAAGGGCTCAAGGAAACGCCTTCGACGGCTTCCGGCCTGGAATTGGACATATGTTTCCGTGCGATCAGCCCATCAGGTTGCGCAGCGCCGCTTCCACCGCCGCCGCGGTGGCCAGCGGCTTTTCCATGGGAAACAGGTGCGTGCCGTCGAGCATGGCGATGCGTCCCCGGGTGACCTTCTGGGTCATGGCCATGCCCACCTGCTTCATCTCGGCGGACTGGCGCCCGCCGATGAAGGCCGCCTTGCACTTGAGCGGATGGCGGCGCAGCAGCGCGCCCAGGTTGTGGGGCAGGGTGTCGTAGATGGCCGTTTCCACGTCGCGGTCGAAACTCAGCTCTCTCATGTCTTCGCTCGCGAAGGTGCCGTGGTCGATGTAGTCGTGCAGCACCTGCTCGTCCCACCTGGCAAAGGCCTTCTTGCTGCGGAAATGCTCGAACACCGCTTCGCGGTGCGCCCAGCTGTTGCGGCGTTTCCGGCTAATGGCGCCGGGCGAAATGCTCTTCATGAGCGGTGTGCGCTTGACGACATTGAGCGTGTTCGCGCGCCAGCCGCTGAGGACCGGCGAGTCGAGCAGCACCACGCCGCAAGCGAGCGCCGGATGCAGCGCTGCGCACATCAGGCTCAGGATTCCGCCCAGCGAATGGCCGACCAGGAACACCGGGCCGCCGGCGCGGTCGGCGTGCCGTTGCGCGAAGTCGGCCAGCTGCTGCACCAGGTGCGGCCAGTTATCGGTGACGGGGTACTTCGGGTCGTGCCCGAATTTCTCGATGGCATCGACCTCGAAGCCGCGGCTGCGCAGGCTGTCGAGGACGACGCGGTAGGTGCTCGCGGGAAAGCTGTTGCCGTGCGAGAACACGACGGGAGGCATCGGCATGGCCGCGGTCGGCTTCTTCAGATCAGCTTTTCGTCGGGCGTCGAGATCTTGCGCAACGGGCTGTGCCGCGTGGCCGGCATCTTCAGCGGATGCTCGGTGGCGGAGTCGTCCCACACCGGGTCCTCGATGCTGTCGAACACCTCGCGCAGCTTCTGGCCCCAGCTGTTGTGCATCATGCGGTAGTAGGGGTTGTCTGCGTCGATGCAGATCACGCGGTCGGTCTCGAGCTTGTTGGCCTCGTACACCACCAGGTCGAGCGGCAGGCCCACCGACAGGTTCGACTTCATGGTCGAGTCCATCGACACCAGCGCGCACTTGGCGGCTTCGTCCAGCGGGGTCTCGGGTGTGAGCACGCGGTCGAGCACCGGCTTGCCGTACTTCGACTCGCCCACCTGGAAGTAGGGCGTCTCGGTGGTGGCCTCGATGAAGTTGCCGGCCGCATAGACCAGGAACAGGCGCATGCCTTCGCCCTTGACCTGGCCGCCGAAGATGAAGGACACGTTGAAGTCCAGCCCCGCATGCTTGAGCGCCTCGGCGTCGCGGTCGTACACGTGGCGCACGGCCGAGCCGAGCACGCGCGCGGCATCGAACATGCTCTTGGCGTTCCAGATGGTGATGGGGTCGCCCTGCGAGCCGTCTTCGCGCGTTTCGCGCAGTTCCTCGATCTGCAGGATCTCGCGCACCGACTGCGAGATGCTCAGGTTGCCCGAGGACAGCAGCACCATGACGCGGTCGCCCGGCTGCTCGTAGACGATCATCTTGCGGAAGGTGCTGATGTGGTCCACGCCCGCATTGGTGCGCGAGTCGGAGAGAAACACCAGGCCGGCGTTGAGTTTGATGCCTACGCAATAAGTCATTTTTTCATCTCGCACGAAGGATGCCCGCTACGCGGCGCCGCGTTCGCGCGTGTTCAGTTTTTGTAAGGCATAGAGCGCGTCGAGCGCCTCCCGTGGCGTCATCGCATCAGGATCGAGCGCGGCCAGGGCGGATTCTACGGCGCTGGCCATCGGCGTTTCGGCCGCCGGGGGCGGGGCGAACAGGTCGACCTGCGCGCGCGTCTGGGCGTGTTGCGACTCGAGCGCCTCGAGCGCCTGCCGCGCGTGGTTGACCACTGCGGCCGGCATGCCGGCGAGCCGCGCCACCTGGATGCCGTAGCTCTTGCTGGCCGGGCCGGGCTGCATTTCGTGCAGGAACACGATGTCGCGGCCCGCCTCGGTGGCGCTCACATGCATGTTCACGGCGCAGTGGTGCGTGGCCGGGAATTCGGTCAGCTCGAAGTAGTGGGTGGCAAAGAGCGTGAAGGCCTTGCTGCGGTCGTGCAGCTGGGCCGCGATGCCCGCGGCCAGCGCCAGGCCGTCGAAGGTGCTGGTGCCGCGGCCGATCTCGTCCATCAGCACCAGCGACTGGGCGGTGGCGCTGTGCAAAATTTGCGCGGCCTCGGTCATCTCGAGCATGAAGGTCGACTGCGCGTTGGCCAGGTCGTCCGCGGCACCGATGCGGGTGTGGATGGCGTCGATCGGCCCGAGCCGGCAGGCCGCCGCCGGCACGTGCGAGCCGATGGAAGCCAGGAGCACGATGATCGCCACCTGCCGCATGTAGGTTGACTTACCGCCCATGTTGGGGCCGGTGATCACCTGCATGCGCTGCTGCGGCCCGAGCTGCGTGTCGTTGGCGATGAAGCCGCCCGACGATTTTTCGGCCAGCCGCGCCTCCACCACCGGATGGCGGCCCTGCTGGATCTCGATGCAGGGGTGCGAGACGAAGCTCGGCGCGCGCCAGTGCAGCGTGTGCGAGCGCTCGGCCAGCGCGCACAGCGCATCGAGCGTGGCAATGGCGCCGGCCAGCTGCGTGAGCGCGGGCACCGAGGGCTGCAGCGCGTCGAGCAATTGCTCGTAGAGCCACTTCTCACGGGCAAGGGCCCGGTCCTGCGCGCTCAGCGCCTTGTCCTCGAAGGCCTTGAGCTCGGGCGTGATGAAGCGCTCGGCATTCTTCAGCGTCTGGCGGCGGCGGTAGTTGTCGGGCACCTTGGAGAGCGCGCTTTGCGTGACCTCGATGTAGAAGCCGTGCACGCGGTTGAACTGCACCCGCAGGTTGCTGATGCCGGTGCGCTCGCGTTCGCTGACTTCGAGCTTCAGCAAAAAATCGTCGCAGTTCTCGCTGATCGCGCGCAGCTCGTCGAGTTCGGCGTCGTGGCCGGTGGCGATCACGCCGCCGTCGCGCACCAGCGCCGAGGGGTCGGGCTTGATCGCACTCGCCAGCAGGTCGGCGCAGCCCGACGGCGGCGCGAGCCGTTCGATGATGCCGCCCAGCAGTTCGCCGGACGCCGGAAGCGCCGGGGCCAGCTGCTCGGCCTTTGCAAGCGCGAGGCGCAGCGCGAGCAGTTCGCGCGGGCGCACCTGCCTGAGCGCGATGCGCGCCGCGATGCGTTCCACGTCGCTGGTGTTCTTGAGCTGTTCGCGCAAGGTGCGCCAGGGCGCGGCGGTGCCGCCCAGCACCGTGGACTGGAGCGCCGCAATGGCTTCGAGCCGGGCCTGCGCCTCGCCGCGGTCGCGCCGGGGCGACAGCAGCCAGCGCTTGAGCAGCCGGCTGCCCATGCCCGTCATGCAGGTGTCGAGCAGCGAGAACAGCGTGGGCGAGTCTTCGCCGCGCAATGTCTGCACCAGTTCGAGGTTGCGCCGCGTGGTGGGCGGCAACTCGACCAGGTCGCCGTCGCGCTCCACCGACAGGCGCTGCACATGCGACAGCGCGCGGCCCTGCGTGTGCTCGGCATAGCCCAGCAGCGCGGCCGCGGCGGCATGCGCGTTGGCGAGCGATTCGGCGTTCCAGGCCGCGAGGCTGTTGCTGCCCATCTGCTCGCTGAGCTTGCGCTCGCCCAGGCCGCCGTCGAACTGCCACGCGGGGCGGATCGAGAGCGTGAAGGGCGTGGCCGCGCGCGCGGCCTTCAGGCGCTGCTCGAAGGCCGGCGTCACCTCGGCGCTGTAGAGCAGCTCGCTCGGCGCGATGCGCGCGATCCAGGCTTCGAGCGCATCGGCCGGGCATTCGGCCAGCCGCAGCTCCGCGCCGGTCACGCTGAGCCAGGCCAGGCCGCAGAAGTTGCGCGTGCCCGCATGCACTGCGAGCAGCAGCGATTCGCTCTTGTCGTTGAGCAGTTCCGAATCGGTCAGCGTGCCGGGCGTGACCACCCGCACCACCTTGCGCTCGACCGGGCCCTTGCTCGCGCCGACTTCGCCCACCTGCTCGCAGATGGCCACCGATTCGCCCAGCTTGATGAGCCGCGCAAGATAGGTGTCGACCGCATGGAAGGGCACGCCGCACATCACCACGGGCTGGCCGGCCGACTGGCCGCGCTGGGTGAGCGTGATGTCGAGCAGGCGCGCGGCCTTTTCGGCGTCGGCCCAGAACAGCTCGTAGAAATCGCCCATCCGGTAGAACAGCAGGGTGTCCGGATGGTTCGCCTTGAGGCCCAGGTACTGCGCCATCATGGGCGTATGCCCGGAGAAGTCGCTGGTGGAGGGGGAGGGTTGCGCGGTCGTCGTTTTCACTCGGACGATTATCGGGGACGCGAATGCCTCGGCCGGGCCGGCGCCCCACCTTTAAAATCCGCCGGCGCGAACCCCGCGCGAAAGAAACAAGGCGCCCATGGTCCACCCGGATGAATTCAAAGGCCCCGAAGCGGACGCGCTGCCCGACACCGCCACCGTGCCCGCAGAACTCGCCGCGCTGTACCTCTGCATGCCGCCGGCCCAGCTCGCCGACCTGCGCAAGTCGAAACGGCCGGACGGCCGGGCAGGCAATGGCGCATCCATCATCAAGCCGGTGGAAGGCGGCGCGAAAGACCCGGTGCTGTACCAGATGGGCACCTTGCGCGGCTTTGCAAAGACGCACACCGCCCCCACGGCCTTCGACACCGCGCTGGACTCCGGGCTGCCGGGCTGGGTGGCCGCCAGGCTGCCTTTCTTTGCCGAGCGCGAACCCCGCATCAAGCGCGGCCGGCGCGTGCTCATCGGCGGCGCCTGGGACCGGGCGGACCCGCTGCGCGAGAAACGCTTCGCCGACCTGGCAAAGGGCCGCATCCGCTTCACCTCATTGACATGCGCCGAAGCCGCCGCGAGCCTGTGGGCCGACGTGGCAAGCCACAGCGCGCTTGCCGAAAAGGGGCTCGCCCTGCTCAGGCGCGAGACCGAGGCCATCGAGGCCGCGCTGGCGGCCACCGCGCAGCTGGCCGCGGCTTCCAATCCGGATGCGGTGGCCTGACCCGCTTCCTTCCAGACCGACCATGGACGAGTACCGATGCTGATCAACTGCGTGGCCTACGAGAACGGCGCCAAGCTTGCCGACATTCCGGTCGAGGACATCAGCGAGTACATCTCCCGGCCCGGCTGCTTCGTCTGGGTGGCGCTGAGCGACGCCACGCCGCAGGAGCTGGCCCAGATGCAGGAGGAGTTCAACCTGCATCCGCTCGCGGTGGAAGACGCCCAGCACGGCCACCAGCGGCCCAAGGTCGAGGAATACGGCGATTCGCTCTTCGTCGTGATGCACCTGGTCGAGCCCTCTGCCGAGGGCGAGCACTGCGTGAACGTGGGCGAGGTCGACGTCTTCGTCGGCAAGAACTACGTGCTGTCGGTGCGCAACCGCAGCCAGCAGGGCTTCCTGGGCGTGCGCGAGCGCTGCGAGCGCGAGCCCGAGCTGCTGCGCAATGGCGCGGGCTTCGTGCTGTATGCGCTGATGGATGCGGTGGTCGACCGCTACTTTCCGGTGATCGATGCGCTCGAGGTGGAGCTCGAATCCATCGAGCAGCAGATCTTCACGCAGGGCGGTGCGGCGCGCGACAAGATCAAGCAGCTGTACGACCTGAAGCGGCGCAGCATGATCCTCAAGCGCGCGGTGGCGCCGCTGGCCGAGGCGGCGGGCAAGCTGCATGGCGGGCGGGTGCCGCAGATCTGCATGAGTTCGCAGGAATATTTTCGCGACGTGGCCGACCACCTGGTGCGTATCAACGGCTCGATCGACGCCATGCGCGACACCATCGGCACGGCCATTTCGGTGAACCTCTCGATGGTCACGATCGAGGAGAGCGAAGTCACCAAGCGGCTGGCTGCCTGGGCCAGCATCTTTGCGGTGTGCACCGCGTTCGCGGGCATCTGGGGCATGAACTTCGAGCACATGCCGGAGCTGAAATTCCGCTATGGGTATCCGGTGGCGCTGGTGCTGATTGCGGCCACCTGCAGCTATCTCTACTACCGGTTCAGGCGCGCGGGCTGGCTCTGAGCCTTTTCTTTCTCCCTCCCCTTCCGGGGGAGGGCAGGGGTGGGGGCTGGCGGCGTATCAAGCATCGGCGGCCTTGCAAGTGCCGCTCGCCCCCATCCCAACCTTCCCCCGGGAGGGGAAGGAGCAATACCAAGGCGCTTTACTCGTCGTGCGTATCGTGCGTGGCCACCGCACCGCGCCGCCAGTAGCCCGAGGCGCGAATCCACTTGGGGTTGGCGCCGCGTTCGCCCACGAGGTGCGCGCGCAAGGCCTTCGCAATCGCCGATTCGCAGCCCACCCAGGCGTGGAAGTCGCCGGCCGGCAGCGCCATGGCCCGCAGCGCATCGATCAGCACCGGGCTCAGGCCCGGTTCGGCGCCGTTGCGGTGCACCCACTTCAGCGTGAGTTGCGCCTTCGTCTCGAACGGAACCTGGTCGGCTTTGCTGTCGACCTCGGCCAGCACCACCACCCGGGCACTGGCCGGCAGCTCGGCCAGGCGCCGCGCAATGGCGGGCAGGGCGGTGTCGTCGCCGATCAGCAGGTGCCAGTCGAAGGCCGTCGGCACGATGAACGAGCCGCGCGGGCCGCCCACGCCGAGCACATCGCCGGGCTTGGCCTGCTCGGCCCATTGCGTGGCGGGGCCGGCGTCGTGCAGCGCGAAGTCAAGCTCCAGCGTGTTGGCGCTGGCGTCGTGACGGCGCGGCGTGTAGTCGCGCATGGTGGGCCGGCCGCTCGCGGGCCACACCGGGCCGTCGGGCCCCACGGTCGGCAGCGTGAGCTGGCCGGTCACGGCATCGGGGAAAAAGATCTTGGCGTGGTCGTCGAAACCCGGGCTCGTGAAGCCCGCGAGGTCGTCGCCCGTCAGCGTGATGCGGATCAGGTGCGGTGTCACGCGCTGCACGGTCTTGACCGTGAGCTGGCGAAAGCGAAGCTCGTGGCGCACGCGTTGCGGCGTGCGGTCGGGTGTGGTGGAAGCAGAAGTGGTTGTGAAGTCGGTCATTTCAAAAAAAGAAGAAGTTCAGATGCGCTCTAGCTGTTGAGCGGCGCTGTCGAGCACCGCGGCGAAATCGTGGGCTTGTTGTTCGGTGAGGGGGGTGCCCGAGAGGCGCATGCGCATCGCGAGCTTGAGGTTCTCGATGGCGCGCGTGACCTGCGGCGGGCGGCCGCCGCGCGGACCGGCGCCGTCGACGCCGCCGCTCATGCGGGCCATCATGGCGTCGGCCGTGTCGCGGTTGGCGGCCAGGAATTCCCGGCCGCTGGCGGTGATGCTGTAGCGCTTGCGCCCGCCGGTGTCGGCCATCTCCACGCTCAGGTAGCCCATCTCCTCGAGCAGCGTGAGGGTGGGGTAGACCACGCCGGGGCTGGGCGCGTAGCTGCCGCCCAGGCGGTCTTCGATAGCCTTGATGAGCTCGTAGCCATGGGCGGGCTTGTCGGCGATGAGCTGCAGCAGCACGAAGCGCAGGCCGCCATGGCCGAACACCCGTCCGCCGCCGCGTCCGCCGCGGCCTCCGCCGTGCATGCGCTCTTCGCCGCCGTGGCGGCCACGGCCGCCCGAGAGGCCGTCCTCGTGTTCGCCGCGCGGAGAGTGGCAGTGGTGAGAGTGGTGGTGGCCGAAGTGGAAATGTCGCATGATCGATGCCTTCTCGATGTGTATCTGACTTATTTTAGATATATCTAAATAAAAGTCAAACCGATACGCATCCGAATGCCCCGAGGGGCGCGTTGCCCTCAGGGGCGCGGCGCCTGGGCGGCGGCCACGAAGCGCCGCTGCCGCATCCATTTGGTCGCCACCCACTTCTCTCCGCTCAGCACGGGCGCGCCCGCGTGCAGCGATGCGTGGTCCACCTGGCCGAGGCTGTTGCAGTACTCGAAGTACACCGCGCCGCCGCGTTGCGGCGACACCGACCACCCCGTCTCCGGAAACACCGTTTCGCCGCCTTCTTCCACCTCGTTGAGGTAGGCCACGAGCGTGCTCACGCGCTGGCCGCTGCGTTGCAGCGAGGCCTGGTTGGCGGCGTTCGACGGCACCAGGAAATCGAAGTGCGGCAGGCTCTGCGCGCCGGCCGGGTAGTGCAGCACCTGCAGGCCTTCGCCGTTTTCCACCGGCAGGTTCATGAGTTCGGACAGGCGTTCGTCGAGCCGCGCGACGAAGGCGTTTTCGCGCAGCCGGAAGAACATGCCCAGGCTGCTGCGCTGTGCCCCCAAGCGGTTGCGTCCGGTCAGCGGATCGACGCTGGTCGAGGGCGCGAGCCGCGGCCGGGCCAGTGCGATCAGCGCCTCGCATTCCTCGGCGCTGAAGACGTCGCTCAGCACCGCGAGGGCCGGCTGCGCCGCGCGCGCCGCCACGCGCACAATGCGGTCCGCGGTGCGGATCGATGCGCCCGGCGGCAGCCGCGATGCTTCGTGGCGGTAGGCCGGCGCCACCGTGACCGAATCGGTCGGCAAGGGGCCCGCGGTGCGCAGCGCGAACACGAAGGCGTCGACGATGGCCTTGGCCGCATCAGGCGGCATGTCCTGCGTGCGCATGGCCTGCACCACCTGCGCGGGCGTGCAGCCCTGGCGCAGGTTGTGCAGCACCCAGTCGCTCAGCGCGGGCGAAAAGCGCAGCACGGCATCCATCGGGTCAGATGCCCTCTGCAGCCCAGCCAGTGGGCGTGCGCCTGAAGTTCTGCTTGAGCTGCATCGTGCCGGCACCGCGCACCACGCGGTCCACCATCGGAAAGACCCTCTGCGCGTCGGCATCGCCGGTCCACGGTGCGGCATCGATCCTGTAGGTGTAGGTGACGGCGACGGCGGACGCGTCCTTGGCCGCTTCCCAGCCCACGATCCTGTCGAGCGTCAGGTGGGCGGCGCAGAAATCGCCCTGCGGCTCGCGCGCGTGGAAGTATTTCTTTCCTTCGTCGGTCAGCGCATAGCGCGTGACGGTGACCTGGGTGGGCTGCTCGCCTTCCCTGGCTTCCCCGACCTGGGCCGTGGACGCGCTCACCAGCCCCAGGTGCTCCAGCACCGGCATCTGCACGGCGTTGCGCGCGCGCGTGCCGGCTTCGCGCTGCGGCACGTCGATGGGCCAGCGGGTCTTGCCCAGGCACAGGTCGCCCTTGGCCGCGAGGTAGGTGTTCATCGCGGCGGTCAGGTCCTGCAGATTGGCCTGGGGCTGCTGCGGGCCGCAAGCGGCGAGCATGGCGAGCGCGGCCGCAGCCAGTGCCGTGGGGATTTTTCTGTTGTTGTTCATGGAAGAGGGAGAAGGGATCAGTTGGCGCAGGCACCGGGCTTCGCGGGCGCCGCGGGTTGGGTGTCCGCGTCGCTCAGGGTGTGGAGGAAGCAGACCAGGTCGCCCATGTCCTGCTCGGACATGGGGGGCGCCGAGCCCGCGGCGCGGCCGTCCATCGGCAGTTGCGTGTCGATGTTCGATGCGTAGGCAGCCGGCAGGTCGTCGTACTTTTGCACCTTGCCGCCCGTGTACTGGGTGGTGACGAGGCCGTAGGCCGGAAAGCCGGGGTCGTTCTTCGCCTTCGGCGTGCCGCCCACGGTGGGATACCAGAGCTCGGGCTGCGTGTCGCGCGTGTTGTAGAAGCGGACGACCTGTTCCAGCGAATGCATCACGCCGTTGTGGAAGAAGGCCGTGCGCGTTGCCACGTTGCGCAGCGTCGGCGCCTTGAACATGCCGCAGAAGCCGTTCGCGGCACTGGGCGCGGCCGGCGCGTGGTCGGTGCGCATCGGGCCGCACACGCCCATGTCGAAATACTGCAGGTTGCCGTTGGCGGGAATGCCGGCGTTGCGCGGCACGCCGATGGCCTCGTAGGAGAAGTCGGTGAACAGCGCGGAGCTGCCGCCGAGGCCCGCGCCCTGGTAGTGGCACGAGGCGCAGTTGCCGGTGTTCGGATTGGTGAACACCTTGAGGCCGCGCCCTTCGGCGGGCGTGAGCGCACCGCCGATCTTGTTGCCCGCGTACAGGTCGAACTTGCTGCTGTACGGATGAAAGCTCTTGTCCTCGAGCTGGTAGGCCTGCAAGGCCTGCAGGGCATTGGCGAAGGCCGCGTCGCTGTCGTCGAAGGCCTTGGCACCGAAGGCCTTGGCAATGAGCGGGGCGTAGTCGGCGGCCTGGAGCTTCTTCACCACGTCGGCGCTGCTGGCGTTGGCCATCTCGAGCGGGTCGAGCAGCGGGATGCGGGCCTGGGCGGCCAGCGTGTCGGCGCGGCCGTCCCAGGCCAGCCCGCCGCCAGGGCCCGGCACGCTGACGCCGTCGGGGTTGTCCAGCAGGTCGGCGTAGGGCGGGGTCACGTCCTTGTAGCGCAGCGAGGGCACGGCGCGCAGGCCGGCCCGGTCCATGTGCGGGCCGCCGAGCTGCACCGAAAGACCGTTGGCCGGCGCGTGCGCATGCGCCGGGTCGTGGCAGCTTGCGCAGGACATGGCGCCGGAGCCCGAGAGGTTCTTGTCGAAGAACATCTTCTGGCCCACCTGCGCTGCAAGGCTCAGCGTGCTGGAGAGCGCGGGCGGCGTCGCTGCGGCACCGGCAGCCGCGGCGGCCGCAACCGCACCCGGCGGCACGGCGGCAGAGCCGCTGCCGTTGCTGCCGCCGCATGCAACCAGCAACGCGCCCGCGCCGAGCGCCGCCAGCGCGAGCCGACCCGCGCGCGCCGCCGCCGCCGGCCCTTTCGGGCCTGAACGGCGCAGCCTCATTGCTTCAGCGACCAGACATTGAGCTGGTTGGCGTCCGGCCCGACCTGCGCCGTGGTCGACACGTCGCCCGACTGCTTCTGCGTGTAGCCCGCCGGAATCACGAAGGCATGGTTGATCGGCCGCACGCTGTCGAAGTGCGTGTCCGCGCTGCCTGCGTATTCGGGCAGGTTCACGATGTTCTGGGCGATGAAAGCCTCGGTGTACTTCGAGCGGTTCATGTACGTGCCGTCGACCGCCGGGTCGGCCAGCTGGAACATGTCCTGCAGCGTGCGCACGAACGAGAAGTGGCTGTAGGCATCGCTGTCGGACACGCCCTTGGGCGCGCCAGCCTGGTTGGTCAGGATGCCGAAGATGCTCTCGCCGTGGCCGCGGTTGCCCTTGGTGTAGTTGTTGATGCTCGCGTCCACCGACCAGCTGCCGTCCGCGTTCTGCTTGACCGGATTGGCGACCGTGCTGTTCGACACGTTCCAGCCGCAGCAGGAGTTGAAGCCGCTGGTGGCGCTGCCCTCGTCGAACATCAGCACGATGGCCACGCGCTTTTGCGGGTTCTGCCACAGCGGCGAAGCCTGGATGCGCTTGACCGTGTAGTCGACGTAGTTGTCGCCGCGCGTGATGATCGGCGAGACGGCGCTGGTCGACACGTTGTTGGCCACGCTGGCGCAGTCGCTCGCGGTGCCGACGCCGCCTGCGCCCTTCACGCTGATGCCGTGCATGTCGTCGCACTGGTCCGGCACCAGGAAGTTCAGGTTGCCGACGTTGCCGCTGGCCAGGTCGGTGCCGAGCTGGTCGTAGTCGTAGCTGGCGGGAATGGCGTAGTCGGTGCTGTTCTTCAGCGCCGCGTCCCACTGGCCGCCGCCCATGGTGCGGTTGCTGTACTTCCATTCGGGCGCGCTGCGCACGTTCTGGTAGGCCATGCCGGGGTGGTGCTTGGTCTTGTACAGGCCGCCCGGCAGCGGCAGCGTGAGCGTGGCGTCGCCAATGGCCGTGGTGTTGCCGCCCAGCGTGCCCGGCGCGTAGACGTTGTCCTTGGCGGTGACGGCGGCATCGGCCACGCTGTCGGTGCGGAAGTCCTGGCCCGGGTTCATCGATTCGCTGTAGGTGCGCCAGGTCAGGCCGGCATTGGTGATCGCATTGAACAGGTTCGGCCTGCCGACGATGTTGTGGTTCACCGCGGCGGCCTGCGTGCAGGTGGCTGCAAAGGGCGACTTGGCCAGGCCCGGCTGGGTGTTGTCGGGCACGGGCAGGTCCTGCACGGCGTTGGCGCCGGTGGCGTCGCAGTTCCACTGGCTGTCGTCCGTGATGCCCCAGTCGTCGGCGCCGCCCAGGGCCGTGTAGTTGGGCTCGCTCGGGTTGCCGGTGGCGTAGTAGCTCACCAGCTGGTTGCCGGCCTTCAGGTAGCCGTTGATCTTGGGCGCATAGGCCGAGTTCAGGATCGACATCGTGGCCTTGTTCTCGAGCATCACGATGAAGATGTTGTCGTAGCGCGGAATGCCCTCCACATTGAACGCCGCCTGCTGCGATTGCAGGAAGGTGATGGGCTTGCGGTTGTCCGCGACGCTCGCCGTGGCCGCGGTCACGCCGGCCATGCCTGCGAGGCGCGGATCGCCGCCGGGGTTGGCCAGCGCGTCGGGGAACTTGTCGCCGCGGTCGAGCTTGGTGGTGGCGTAGGCGAAGCGGTTGTTCAGCGCATTGGCTTCATTGAGCAAGGCGGCCTGCACGGCGCCGCTGGCGGCGTTGACGTCGCCGAGCAGGGAACCGACAGGCACGCCCAGGCGCGCGGCCAGGTTCTGCTTCTCGGCGGCATAGCTCGTGCCGTTGGCCTCGACCAGCCGCGCCACTTCGGAGGACAGCGGGCTGACCACCACGGCCGTGCCCTGTTCCTGCACTTGGTCGAGCATGACGCGCAGCACTTCGCGCGTGGCCACGTTGGTGTTGCTCGCGGTGTTCCTGGCGTTGGTGCCGATGTCGGCAATGAGTGCCGACGCGCCGGACAGCGACAGGCTGAACTTGCCGTTGGCATCGGTGACCGCGGCGGGCTCGCCGCTGTCGCAGCGGCCGTTGCCGTTGCTGTCCACGCAGACGGTGGCGCCGGCGTAGTAGCCCGGCGTGACCACCGGGTCGGTGCTGCTGCCGGGCTTGAAGGCGCTGGCCGTGAGGACGCCGCTGAAGGTGGTGCTGCTGGCCTGGTTCGCGGGCGGCGGCAGGAAGGCTGCCGGTCCGGCGCCGTGGCTGCCGCCTCCGCACGCGGCCAGCAGCGAGGCTGCGAGCATGCTCAGAGTGGGGTACAGCAAGCCGGATCTGATGTTTGGAATGGCTTTTTTCAATTCGTTCTTTCGACGTGGAAGGGCATGACGCAGCGCGGCGCGGCGCTGCGTCGGCACTGGGGGCCGCGAACGAATCTAGGTTTGCCCCGTGTCAGTCGAAAGGCAGAAGACTTAGCTGTGAATGAGCGAGGGCGGGGCGCCCGCCGCGGTGATCAGGCGATCATCGATTCCAGGTCGGACGCCAGCTCGCGTGGTGCCGGCATGTCCTGCATCACGTCTTCGGACAGGCCGATCGCGTCCGCCGGCTGGGCCGGCCAGACATGCTGCGCGTCGCCGATGCGCAGCCCTTCGCGTTCCAGCGCGACGCGCCAGACCGCCAGGTGCAGCACGCTGGCGAGCGGGTCGACCTGCTCGGCCTCCATCGGGTTGGCGAAGGAGGACAGGGCGCTGACGAACTCGGGCGCGAATTCCCAGCGGGCGGCCAGCCGGGCGCCGACCTGGCCGTAATGGAAGCCGAACTTCTGCCGTTCGACCTCGAGCCGTCCCATGCGGTCGAAGGGGTGCGCGGCGTTGAGCTCGGCCATCGGCTGCTTCATGGCGCCGGCCATGATCAGGTGGCCGATGGCGTGCATGCTGCCGACCGTGAAGGCCAGGCTCTGGTCCACACGGCGCGTCTTGCCCGCGAGATAGCGGGCCACGGCGGCCACGCGCAGGCTGTGCGACCAGAAGGCCGGCAGGTTCACGCCCTCGACCTTGCGGAAGGTGCCCGTGAGGCCGGAGCTCACCACCAGGGAGCGGATCGAGGAGAAGCCCAGCAGCTGGATCGCGTCCTGGATCGACAGGATCTTGCGGCGCAGCCCGAAGTACGGCGAATTGGCCATGCGCAGCACGCGGGCCGTCAGCACCTGGTCGAGCTCGATCTTGCGTGCCACCACGGAAACCGCGGCGTCCTCGTTGCGAAGGAGCTCGATGAGATCGAACACCACCTTGGGCACCGTGGGAAGCAAGTGGCTGTCGGTAAACAGTTCGTCCAGGGTCATGGCGATCTCGGGCTGTAGTTTTTTGCTGCCCGGGATTGTCCTGCAACCTTAGTGTTACATGTTGATGTCTTCGGAATCGGGCCGGTTCCCGCGGCCTGGTTGCAGACTTCCTGCAACACCGATGCGGCTGCGCGCTGGTCCGCGCGGTGGCTACCCCGGGCGCGTAAGTAGATGTTTCTCCGCGGGGTGTTTGATCCATCTCAACACGGCCCGCGGCCGCGGCGCGCAGCATGGTTTTCCCGTGCTCTCACCCTTGTCGAGACAAATCGCGTGACGTTCTCGCTCCGGCCATATATATTTCGCGGACGATACAACCTGTTGCGTTCTCTGTCGTGCCGCGCTGCTGCACACGGAACCGACCGGCCTGTGCCGACGACAGGATCAAATCCGATGTCATCGTCCATCTGGGTCAGGATTCGCTTGCCGCTGGTGATTTTCGCGGCTGGCACGGTGCTGTCGATCGCCCTCGGCGTCTCCGCCCGCCAGGAGATCGGGCGCAGCGCCCAGGCGCGCTTCGACGCCACCGCCTTCGATCTGGCGCGCAAGGTCGAGGCCCGCTTCGATGACTACGTTGCCGTCCTGATCGGATTGCGTGCGCGATTCAACACCTCCGAGACCGTGACGCGAAGCGATTTCAGGGACTACGTCGCGGGGCTGGACCTGGCGCGCGCCTACCCCGGTTTCCAGGCCGTCAACTATGCGCCCCGCATCACGGTCAACGACAGGCAGGCCTTCGAGGAACAGGTCCGCCGCGATGCCAGCCTCGACACCGGCGTTGCCTCCAGCTTCGCCATCAAGCCGCCCGGTGAGCGGGACACGTACTACCCGCTGATCTACATCGAACCGCAGGCCGGCAACGAGAGGCTGCTCGGCAATGACCTGGGCGCGATGCCCGACAGGGGAGACGCGCTCGAGCAGGGGCGCGACACCGGCGGGCTCGTCACGTCCGGCCGCAAGGTCCGCATCGCGGGCCGCGAGTCCGACATCGGATTGGCGATGCGGCTGCCGGTCTACCGCCCCGGGCAACCGCTCGATACGCTCGAACAGCGGCGCAGTGCCTATATCGGTTCGGTCGGCTCGGGCTTCAGCGTCGCAGGGATGTTGAGCGACGTGGTGGGTACCGACGCCATGAGGACGCTCCGGTTGCGCCTGATCGATGCCGGGCCGAGCCGGGGAGCGATCGGGACACGGGTCGAGACCAGGTTCGTGACGACGGCCTCGTTCGGCGAACGGCAATTGCTGTTCGACAGCGCGGCCCTGGCCAGGCCCGCTGCCGCACCTGCGCGCAGCCTGGAGCGCATGCTCGGCTTCGAGTTGGGCGGCCACTCCTGGCTCGTGGAAGTCGGCCAGGACGAAAACCAGGTCTTCGGCCCGCTCGACAAGGCGATCCCGTGGTTCATCGTCCTTGGCGGCCTGGCCACCAGCATGCTGCTTGCCGGCATCGTCTTTTCGTTGACCACCGCACGCAGCCGAGCCCAGATCCTGGCGAACGAGATGACCCGCCACCTGCGCACGAGCGAACGGCAGCTGGAGGAGGCCCAGCACCTGGCAAGCCTGGGCAGCTGGATCCTCGATCCCGAAACCGGAGCCCTGCAGTGCTCCGAAGAAGCCCGGCGCATCCTGGGCTTCGAGGCCGGCCACTTGCGGCCGGAGCTGCCCGCGCTGCTCTCGCGTGTTCCGGCCGCAGAACGCCCCGCGGTCGAACAGCAGATCGCGCAGGCCTCCCGGTCCATGGAACGCAGCGAATTCGAGCATCACCTGTGCCTGCCCGACGGCACCGAGCGCTGGCTCCACGTCATCGCGCAGTCGGCCGAAGAAGACGGAAAGACGATGGTGCGCGGCACCGTGCGCGACGCCACGCGGCCGCGCAAGGATGCGTTGCGCCAGGGGCTCGAATACAGGATTGCCCGGCTGCTTGCCGGCGATGGCAGGGCCGAGACGGTGATCACCCAAGCGCTGGAAGCCCTGTGCACCGACCTGCGCTGGGACTGCGGCGCGTTGTGGAGCGTTGGCGAGGACGGCGTGGTTCGCTGCGCCGCCGCCTGGCATGCCGACCACATTCCCCCGGCGGTGCGGCAATTCGCCTCCGACAGCCGGTCGTTCGAATACCGGGCCGACGAAGGCTCGCTGGGCCGCGCCTGGAAAACCGGCGGCATCGTGCAAATCGACGTGCTGGCGGCTCCGGGCCATTTCGCGCGCGATGCGATGGCCCGCGAGGCCGGGCTGGCCGTCGGCATCGTCGTGCCGATGGCCGTTACCGATTCGATCACGGCGCTGGAGCTCCTTGGCTCCAATCCGTACGCCATCGACGCCCAGACGCAGGAGTCGCTGCGTGTGATCGCCTTGCAGATCGCCCAGTACAAGCAGCGCAAGCAGGCGGAGAGAAGCCTTCGTTTCATGGCCAGCCACGACGGACTGACCGGCCTGTTCAACCGCGCTGCGCTGCAACACGAGCTTGCTCGCGCCATCAAGCGCAGCAACCGCCATCAAAAGCAGTTCGCGGTGATATTCGTCGACCTGGATCGCTTCAAGCACATCAACGACACGCTGGGCCACGGCGTGGGCGACGAGATGATCAAGATCTGCGGCGAGCGCCTCACGGCGCTGCTGCGCGAGGCGGATGTCGTGGCGCGTTTCGGTGGCGATGAGTTCGTGCTGCTCCTGGAGAACCTGTCCAGCGCAAACGATGCCGCGGGGCTCGCCGAAAAAGTGCTGGCCTGCTGCGCCGAGCCTTTCTTCCTCGCGGGGCGCGAACTGCACGTCAGCGCCAGCGTCGGCGTGAGCATCTATCCGGACAACGGCGCAGACGCCGAAGCGCTCTTGAAAAATGCCGATACGGCGATGTACCGGGCCAAGGAAAGAGGCCGCAACACCTTCCGGTTCTACGCCGCGAAGATGAATGCGCAGAATACCGAACAGCTGATGCTCGAAAGCGCGCTGCGCCATGCCTTGGAGCGTGGCGAGCTCGAAATGCACTACCAGCCGAAGATGGATCTGCAGACCCAGCGCATCGTCGGTGTCGAGGCGCTGATGCGCTGGCACCATCCGATCCTGGGCATGATCCCGCCGGTGCAGTTCATTCCAATCGCCGAAGAACTCGGCCTGATCGTGTCCTTGGGCAAATGGGCGCTGGAGAGGGCTTGCGCCGATTCGCGTTCGTGGCAGAAATACGGTTTGCCGAAGGTGTTGATGAGCGTCAATCTATCGCCGCGCCAATTCGAAAGCCGCACGCTCATCGCCGACATCCAGGCTGTCCTGGAAGCCTCGGGGCTGGAGCCGTCGCTGCTGGAGCTGGAGATCACCGAAGGCGCGGTGATGGCGAATCCCGAGCATGCGGCGAAGTTGCTCAGGGCGATCCGGGACATGGGCGTCGGCCTTGCGATCGACGATTTCGGAACGGGCTATTCCTCGCTCTCCTACCTCAAGCACTTCCCGCTGTCGACGGTCAAGATCGACCGCTCCTTCATCAACGACCTGTCGCAGGACGCCGACGCGCGGGCGCTCATCGACGGCATCATCACCCTGGCCCACGGGCTGCGGATGAAAGTGGTCGCCGAGGGCATCGAGACCACGGCCCAGCTCGATTACCTGCGCAGCCACGGTTGCGACGAGGCCCAGGGCTATTGGCTGTGCAAGCCCGTGCCTGCCGACGAGGTGCGCAATTTCATGGCGCGCCACCTGCGCAACCAGTTTGCTCCATCGGAGGCGGCCTGACGGCCGAGTTCCTGAAGCAATCGTCACCGGGCACGTTCGCTCGGACCTTCCCGCAACTTCACAGGAGCATTCATGATCCATTCCACCCAGCGCAAGACACTGGAGCAGACGATCGCCGCCATCGAGGCGATCGACCTCACGCCGATCAAGTTCAAGGCCTGCCGCAAAGAGGACGGCTACGGCTGGTCGGCCGGCTACGCGGACCAGATGGAGGTGGCCTACAAACGCTACCTGATACTGCACGCCAGGCACCCCGAGCTGACGCTCGCTCCCGAGCAGGACGTCGACCGCTTCTGGCACATGCACATCCTCGACACGAGAAAGTACGCGGCCGATTGCGAAACCACTTTCGGCTACTTCCTGCACCACTTTCCGTACCTCGGCCTGCGCGGCGAGGAAGACGCCAAGGCGCTGCAGGCGGCCTTCCTGGAGATGCAGCGCCTGACCGCCGAGGAATTCGGCGAGCCGGCGGCCGCAGCCCGATACGCGCCGGGCAAGGATGCGCCCGCATGGTGCTCGCTCGAGGCGGGCAAGCCTGCAGCCGCATGGTGTTCGCTCGAGGCGGGCAAGCCCGCAGCGGCATGGTGTTCGCTCGAGGCGGGCAAGCCCGCGGCCGCATGGTGTTCGCTGGAGGCGGGCGCTGCCTCCGCGTCCGAGCTGGCCGCTTCTGCTCGCAGGGCCTCGCTTGGCGTGAACAGGTGAAGGATCGGCGAAGGGACGCGGCGGCGGGTCCGCCCGTTCCCTCGCCTGGGTTCAGCGCTGCGGCATGTCCTTGACCGAGTAGCCCAGGCTCACCGTCGCATCCTCCGGAATTGAAGGCATGGTTGCGTTCCAGGCCAGCCAGTCTTCCCGCATGGCCGCGAGCCGCTGCGGCTCCTTCTTGCCCAGGTTCGCGCGCTCGCGCTCGTCGGCCGGAATGTTGAAGAGGTACTCGTTGCCGTCGACCTTCAGGTACTTCCAGTCGCCGTCGCGCATGGCCTGCTGGCCGCGGTGGTTCATGCGCCAGTGCAGCGGACGGCGGAAGCTGTGCCTGGCGTCCTTCAGCACGGGCATCAGCGACACGCCGTCCAGCGGGTAGTCCGCATCGGCCTTGACGCCGGCCGCATCGAGCATGGTGGCGGACCAGTCCATGGTCATGCACAGCTGCCGGCTCTCGCCGCCCTTGGCAATCACCGCGGGCCAGTGCGCGATCCATGGCACGCGGATGCCGCCTTCGGTCAGGTCCATCTTGCCGCCCACCAGCGGCCAGTTGTCGGAGAAGCGCTCGCCGCCGTTGTCGCTGGTGAACACCACCAGCGTGTTGTCGGCCATGCCGTGCTTGCGCAGCGCGGCCATGATCCAGCCGATGCCTTCGTCCATGTGATGGATCATGCGGCGGTACACGTGGATGTTGCCGCCGGCCAGGTCGAACAGGTTGTCCTTCACGAGCGGCGCCTTGTCGGCGTCGTCCCGCGTTTCCCAGGGCCAGTGCGGCGCGGTGTAGTGCAGGCTCAGGAAGAAGGGCGCGTCCTGCTTTGCCATGCGCTCCACGTAGTCGACGGCGCGCTTCGAAAGGATGTCGGTGAGGTAGCCCTCTTCCTGCTTGTCTTCCTCGCCGAACCACAGGTCGTGGCGGCCGGTGGAGTCGCAATGCGTGAAGTAGTCGACGCCGCCCGACATCGGCCCGAAGAACTCGTCGTAGCCCGAGCGCAGCGGCCCGAAGGTGGGCGGATAGCCCAGGTGCCACTTGCCGATGAGCGCGGTCTGGTAGCCGCCGGCCTTCAGCAGCGAAGGCAGCGTGGGATGCTCGGTCGGCAGGCCGAGCGTGGTGCTGCCGCGGCTCTTGCTGTTGATGGGCTCCTCGGCCGCGCCGCGCAGCCGGTACTGGTAGCGCGCGGTGATCATCGCAAAGCGCGTGGGCGAGCACACGGGCGAGTTCGAGTAGCCCTGCGTGAGCTTCAGGCCGTTGGCCGCCAGGCCGTCGAGCACGGGCGACACGGGGCCGAAGGCGGCGTCGCGGCCGCCGTAGCAGCCGAGGTCGGCATAGCCGAGGTCGTCGGCCACGATGAAGATGATGTTGGGTCTGGTCATGTCTTTTGGAAAGGTCAGGGCTGGTAGCCGGACTTTTGCACCACGGGCGCCCATTGCGCCTTGTAGGCCTTGAGCATCGCCGCGGTCTGCGCCTGCGTGCTCACCACCGGCGTCATGCCGGCGTCCTTGAACTTGCGCTGCGTGTCCGCATCCTGCATGACCTCGCGGATGGTGGCGGCCAGGCGCTCGGCCTTGGCCTTGGGCATGCTGGCCGGCGCAAAGAAGGTGTTCCAGCCGGTGGCGGCCAGGTCGAGGCCGGCTTCCTTGAAGGTCGGGATGTTCGGCGCGAAGGGCGAGCGCTTGTCGCCCGAGATCGCCAGGATGCGCAGCTTGCCGGTGTCGTGCAGCGGCAGCACCACGTCCTCGGTGTCGACCGAGATGGGCACCTGGCCGCCGATCAGGTCGTTCAGCAGCGGGGCCGAGCCGCGGTAGCCGATCACCTGCGTCTGCACCTTGGCCTTCTCGCCCACCATGAGTCCGAAGAAGTGCGGCAGGCTGCCGGTGGCCGGCACGCCCACGTTGGCCTGGTTGGGGTTGGCGCGCATCCACGCCAGCAGGTGGTTGAGTTCGCGCACCGGCAGCGTGGGCGACACCGACAGCGCGAAGTTGTAGCTGTTGACGTGCGACACGGGCACGAAGTCGCGCTCGGGGTCGTAGTTGTTGTCCTTGAAGACGAGCGGCGCCACCACCATCACGGCCGGGTTGGCGAGCATCAGCACGTTCTGGCTGGCAGGCGTGTTCCTGGCCTGCTGCGCGGCCAGGCGGCCGCCGGCGCCGGGCTTGTTGTCGACGACGACCGGCACGCCCAGCCTCGCGCCGAGCTTGTCGCCCACGATGCGCGCCACGCGGTCGGTGGCGCCGCCGGGCGCGTAGCCGACGACGATGTGCAGCGGGCTGTCGAGCGCCTGTGCGCCCGCGCTGGCGGGCACGGCGGCGATGGACGCCATGAAGCCGGCTGCGGCAAGCAGCGCGGCAAGGCGGCGGGTGATGGGGGCGGTCTTGGGCATGTGGGGGTTCCTCCTCGGTTCGTTCGTTCGGTCGTTCAGTCGGTGGCCTGGAAATTCACGGCCTTCATGATGCCCGCCCAGCGCGCGGTGTCCTCGCGCATGGTCTTGAGCAAGGCCTCGCTGCCGTCGGCGATCGGGTACATGCCGTTTTGCAGCAGCAGCTGGCGCACCTCGCGGGCATTGACGGCGCGGGTGAATTCGGCGCGCAGCTTGTCGATGACGGGCTGCGGCGTCTTGAGCGGCGCATAGTAGGCAAACCAGGCGGTGGCCACCACGTCCTTGTAGCCGGCCTCGACGAAGCAGGGCAGGTTGGGCATGAGCGGCGAGCGCTTCTCGCCGCTGGTGGCCAGCACCTTCGCGCGGCCCGTGGGCAGCATCTGCTGCGCGCCGCCGACGGTGTCGAAGTACACCGGCACGGTGCCGCCCATCAGGTCCTGCCGCGCGGGCGTGGAGCCGCGGTAGGGCACGTGCACCATCTTGAGCCCGGCCGCGCGGTTGAGCATCTCGCCAAGGAAGTGCGAAGGCGTGCCCGCGCCGTAGGAGCCGAAGCTCAGCTTGTCGCCCTGCGCCTTGGCCCAGGCGATGAATTCGGCCAGCGTGTTGGCGGGCACGTCCTTGTGGACGGTGAGCGCCAGCTCGAAGCGCGCCGCGTTGATGATGGGCACGAAATCCTTGATCGGGTCGTACGAGAGGCTGCGGTATGCGCTCGGGAACATGGTCATCATGCTGGCCGTTCCCAGCAGCAGCGTGTGGCCGTCGGGCGCGGCCGTCTTGACGGTTTCGGCCGCGATGCGGCCCGCCGCACCCGCGCGGTTGTCGATGATGAGCGGGCCCAGCGCATCGCGCACCTGCTGCGCGATGGCGCGCGTCAGCACGTCCTGCGTGCCGCCGGCGGGCACGCCGATCAGCACCTTGATCGGCTGGCCGGGCCTGAAAACCTGGGCCTGCGCGTCGAGCGCGAGGGGTGCCAGGGCGAGTCCGCCCAGCGCGGCAAGTGCGCGGCGGCGGTCGAGGCTCAAGGAAAGGGGCGTGCGGGGCATGGGGCGGTGTCTCCGGGGTCTTATAGGGTTGGCGTTGGATCCCGAAGGACTTTAGAGACGCTACATTCGATTGATCTAATCAACCATCCCCCGGACTAACCCCGAATGACCGTGCCGCGCCGTTCGCCCGACGACCTGCTGCTGTACCGGCTCGCGCGGCTGATCGGGGTTGCGGGCAGCATGGTGATCCGGCTGTGCGAGGGCCGCTTCGGCATCACGCGGCGCGAGTGGCGGCTGATCGCGGTGCTCGCGAGCCGCGGCGAACTGGGCTCCTCGCAGCTGGCCGAGCACGCCCAGCTCGACCGCGCCCGCACCTCCAAGACGACCGGTTCGCTGGTCGAAAAGCGGCTGGTCTCGCGCGTGGCCCGCGCGGGCGACCGGCGGCAGGTGCTGCTGGGCCTGACCGAGAGCGGGCAGGCGCTGTACGAGGAGCTTTTTCCGCTGGTCACCCAGATCAACGCCGAGCTGATGGAAGCGCTCGACAAGGAAGACGCGGCGCGCCTGGACGCATTCCTGGACCGCCTGCAGGCGCAGGCCGAGCGCATGGTGCAAAAGGCCGTGCTGCCCAAGGCCGACCGCGGGCGCCGCGGCGCGGGCGGCATCAGTCCACCTTCATCCCGGTCGCCTTGACGATGCGGCCGTAGCGCGCCTGGTTGGCTGCCAGGCGCTCGGCCGCAGGTGCGCCGGTCTCGCCGAGCGCCACCATGTCGAGCGAAGCGAGGCGCGCCTTGACCTCGGGCAGCGCCAGCGCCTTCTGCAGCGACTGGCGCAGCAGCTGCACCACGGGCTCGGGCGTGGCGGCCGGCACCATTGCGAGGTAGAGCACCTCGAATTCCAGGTCCTTCAGGCCGAGCTCGCCCACCGTGGGCACCTCGGGCAGCAGCGGCGAGCGCTGGCGGCCGGTCACGGCCAGTGCGCGCAGCTTGCCGGCCTGCACCTGCGGCAGCAGGCCCGGCGTGGCGAGGATGCCGGCCTGCACCTCGCCGCCCAGCAGCGCCATCACGGCCGGCGCATTGCCCTTGTAAGGCACGTGCGTGATCCGGGCGCCGGTCGCGGTCGAGAAGATGCCGGCCGCAAGATGGCCCGGGCTGCCGTTGCCGGCGGAACTGAAGGTGGCGGGCTCGGCCTTGGCCTGGGCGATGAATTCCGGCAGCGTCCTGGCCTTCACGGCGGGCCCGACGCCGAAGCTCAGGCCCGAGGAGCTGAAGATCATCAGCGGCTTCAGGTCCCTGGCCGCGAAGGGCATCGACGCGTACAGGTGCGGGTTAATGGTGAAAGTGCTGTCGATGCTCAGCAGCACCGTGTAGCCGTCGGGCGGGCTCTTGGCGACGAGGTCGGCGCCGATGTTGCCGCCGGCGCCCGGCCTGTTGTCGACCACGAAGGGCTGCCTGAGCTCCTTCTGCAGCACGTCGCCCAGCGCGCGGCCGAGGATGTCGAGCGGACCGCCGGCCGGGAAGTTGGTGATGAACTTCACCGGCTTGGCGGGGTAGGCCGCGTCGGCATGCGCGGCCGGGCTGCCGAGCGCGAGGCAAAGCGCAGCGCAGGCGGCGGCGGCAAGGGCCAGGCGGCGCGATGCGCCCGGGGCGTTCTTCTTCGAGAAACCGGTGGTCATGTCTTTGCTTGTCTCCGTATCGGGGGCCACTCTAGAAGGCGGAAGCGGCCCGCACAACTGAAAGCTCTTCTGCCAGCTATTCCTTCTGGTTATATTTGGATGGCCGCTCCACAGGGAAGACACCCATGTCAGCCATGAACAACTTTGCACGCCTCAAGCTGCGCCACCTGCAATGCCTGGTGATGGTGGCGCAGGAGCGCAACCTCGTGCGCGCGGGCAAGGCCCTGGCGCTCACGCAGCCCGCGGTGTCCAAGACCATCGCCGAACTCGAGGAGATCGTCGGGCGCCAGTTGCTGCTGCGCCGCCGCCGCGGCGTCGAGCTCACGCCGGCGGCCGAGGTGCTGGTGCGCCATGCCGTCTCCGCGCTGCGCGGACTGCGCGAAGGCATGGGCCTGGCCATGGACCAGCCCGAAGCCGACCAGCTGCGCGTGGCCGTGGGTGCCCTGCCCAACATGGCGGCCAACCTGCTGCCCGAGGCCGTCGCGCGGCTGTATGCCTCGCACCCGGCGCTGCGCGTGCGCGTGGTGAGCGGCACCAATGCGCAGCTGATGACGCAGCTGCGCCAGGGCGAGATCGACCTGGTGCTCGGCCGCCTCGCGCAAGCCTCGGCCATGGCCGACCTGGCGTTCGAACAGCTCTACAGCGAACCGCTGCTGCTGGTGGTGCGACCCGGCCATCCGCTCGCCGCGCGGCGCAGGCCCACGCTCGATGCATTGGCCGCCCATCCGCTGGTGCTGCCGGTCTCGGGCACGCTGATCCGGCACACGGCCGATGCCTTCCTGATCGCGCAGGGCATGGCGCTGCCCAGCCGGCTGGTGGAGGCGACGGACACCAGCTTCGTGGTCGGGCTGCTGCAGCGCTGCGATGCGGTGTGGTTTGCGCCGCAGGGTGCCGTCGAGGGCTTGATTGCACAGGGCGCGTTGAAGCGCGTGGCCATCGACACCTCGGGCACCGAAGGGCCGGTGGGCTTCACGGTGCGGCGCGGCGGCGAAGCGGGCGAGGGCGCGCGGCTGCTGGTCGAGGCGATCCGCGGCATCGTCGCGGCCGCGGCGCGCGGCAACCTGGCCAATGCCGGCATCGGGAAACCCGCATGAACACCGCTCCGGGCGAACGCCAGCAGATGGTCGATGCGCTGCGCGGCTTTGCGCTGCTGGGCATCCTGGTGGTCAACATCGCGAGCTTTGCATCGACCTACTACGGCCTGGGCATTCCCGATCCGATGGCCGTCTCGCCGGCTGACCGCGGCGCCTCGTTCGTGCGGGCCCTTGTGTTCGAGAGCAAGTTCTACCTGCTGTTCTCGTTCCTGTTCGGCTACAGCTTTACGCTGCAGATGCGCGCGGCCGAGCGCGACGGCAAGCCTTTCGTGCCGCGCATGGTGCGGCGGCACTTCGGGTTGTGGGTCCTCGGCGTGGCGCATGCCGTGCTGCTCTACTACGGCGACATCCTCACCGCGTACGCCGTGCTGGGCGCCGTGCTGCTCATGCTGCGCAGGCGCGGCGATGTGTTCCTGGCGTGCGCGGCCATCGCGCTGGTGCTGCTCACTTCATTGCTGTGGGCCGCCGTCGGCCAGATGTACACGCACATGGACATGCTGATGGCCACGCAGGCGGCCTACGCCGAAGCCGCCGCGGCGCTGGCCGCCTACCGCGCCACGCCCGCCATGGTGGTGGTGCAGCACTTGCGCGATCTCTCGCAGACCTGGTGGATCACGGCGCTGGTGCAGGCGCCCGAGGCGCTGGCCATGTTCCTTGCGGGCTTCATCGCCGGCAAGCGCGGGCTCCTCGCGCAGGCCGAAGCGCATCGCACGCTGTGGTGGCGCGTGTTCTGGTGGGGGCTTGCCCTCGGCCTGCCGGGTGCGCTGGCCTACGCCTGGCCGACCCTGCGGCTGAACGACCCGGTGCGCGACATCCAGGGCCTCGCGCTCACGCTGCTGACGGCGCCGTTCCTGTCGGCTGCGTATGCGGCCGGCCTGCTGCTGGTGTTCCAGGGCCGGCGCGGCCGGTGGCTGGCGCAGCTGCTGGCGCCCGCGGGCCGCATGGCGTTGTCGAACTACCTGCTGCAATCGGCGGCCTGCGCGTGGATCTTTCTGGCCTACGGGCTGCGCTGGATCGGAACCGTCGGGCCGCTGGCCACGTTTGCAATTGCCTTCGCGATCTTTGCGGGCAACCTGGCGCTGAGCCACTGGTGGATGCAGCGCTTCGCCTACGGCCCGGCGGAGTGGCTGCTGCGGGCGTTCACCTACCTCGAGCGCCCGCCGCTGCGCCGGCGCCGTCATGCGGATCAGCGCGACAGCAGCGCCGAGAGCTGAAACACCGCAAAGCCCAGCAGCAGTGCGCCCGACAGCCGGTTGATGGACTGGAGCACCTGCGCACCGAGCCTGTGCCGCACCATCGACACCACGGTCGACAGGCCCAGCCACCATATCGCCGACCCGAGGAAAACGCCCGCCACCATCGTCACGGCAGCGCCGCTGCCGCTGCTCGCATGCCCGGTGCCGATCGATGCGAACACCGCGACGAAGGACAGGATCGTCATCGGGTTCGCGAGCGTGAGCATGAACACCGACAGCATGGCTTTCAGCGGCGTGGCAGCGTCCTGCGCGGCGCGGGCCTGGGTGGCGGCCGGCGCACGCAGCAGCTGCACGCCCATCCATGCCAGGAAGGCCGCGCCGCCGAGCGCCAGCGGCACGCGCGCCGCCACCATCGACGAGATCACCGCCGACACGCCGAACGCGCCAATGGCGCCGTAGCACGCATCCGCCAGCGCGGCGCCGAGGCCGCTGAGAAAACCGATGGCACGGCCGTGCGCGAGCGTGCGCTGGATGCAGAGCAGCCCGATGGGGCCCACGGGTGCGGCGATCGACAGCCCGATGACCAGGGCCTTGAGGAAAAGAGAAAAGTCCATGCCTTCGATTGTTCGGCGCCACCTTCATGGTGAGAATGACGGAATTCAGGCGCGCAGCGTGCCTGGCCTGAAATCGGAAGTGAAATTCCCAACTGCACCTTAGATTCATGGAAATCGACTCCAAGAACTGGCAAATCCTCGACGCGCTCCAGCAGGACGCGCGCACCTCGCTGACGGCGCTGGCGCGGCAGGTGGGCTTGTCCGTGCCCTCGACCTCGGAGCGCGTGAAGCGGCTCGAGGAGGCCGGCGTGATCGAGGGCTACCGCGCGGTGGTCCCGCCGCGCAAGGCGGGCTACACGGTAACGGCGCTGATCGGCATCACGACCGCGCAGCCCGACAAGGCCCGGCTGCTGAAGCTGCTCGACGGCCGGCGCGAGGTGCTCGAGTGCTTTCACGTCACCGGGCAGGATTCCTATGTGCTGAAGGTGGTCGCGCGGGACATCGAGCATCTCGAGGCCTTCGTGAGCAGCATCAACCACCTGGGCGAGACGCGCACATCGATCGTCATGTCGGTGCCGATCCCGGCGCGCGCGGTGGCGGTGCCGGCGGGCGCCGTGCCCGGCTGAGGCGCTGCGGCGCGCTGCGTCAGGCCGCCGCCGCGCCCTGGAGCGGATCGGCCTCGATGCGCATCTTCGGCAGGAACTGCGGGTACTCGCGCTGCATGAAGTCGAGGAGCCCTTCGCGCACGGTGCAGCGCAGGTCGAAGGCCAGGCCCGATGTGGCGGCGGTGCACAGCACGCGAACCTGCATGCTGCGCTCGGTGGCGTCGGTCACGCGCATGTTGAAGAAGCGGCCGTCCCATTCGGGCGCCGCCTTCACGATGCGCTCGACCTCTTCGCGCAGCGGCGCGAGCGGCATGCCGTAGTCGACGTAGACGAAGACGGAGCCCAGCAGCTGCGAGGAATGGCGCGTCCAGTTCTGGAACGGCTTCTCGATGAAGTAGCTGAGCGGCAGGATCAGGCGCCGGTCGTCCCAGATCTTGAGCACCACGAAGGTGCCCGTGATCTCCTCGACGCGGCCCCATTCGCCCTCGACCACCAGCACGTCGTCGATGCGGATCGGCTGGGCCAGCGCGATCTGCAGCCCGGCGATCAGGTTGCTGAACACCGGCTTGGCCGCGAGGCCCGCCACGATGCCGATCACCCCCGCGGAGGCCAGCAGGCTCGCACCCACCTGGCGCGCGCCCGGAAAGGTCATGAGCATCATCGCGCCGCCGGCCACCAGCACCACCGACATGGCCGTGCGCGCGAGCACGCGCGTCTGCGTGAGCACGCGGCGCGCCTGCAGGTTGTCGGCAACGTCGGAGGGATGCTGCGCGAGTACGCCGTCGGCAAAGCCGCTGATGGCCCGCACCGCGAGCCAGGTGGTCGCGGCGATCAGCAGCAGGCCGTTGAAATGCCGCACGCTGCCAAGGAAGCGCAGGTCCTCGGGCGCGGCCTGGAAGATGAGCAGCAGCGCCACCAGCGGCAGCACCAGCCGCGCCGGTGCGTTGCAGTTGACCACCATCGCGTGCACCGCGGGCGCGGGGCGGGTGATGCGTTTCAGCACAAGGCCGCCGATGCGGTGGACCAGGAGAGCGAGCGGGACGGCGACGAGAACGGCAATCCAGGTGCCGAACCAGGGGTGGGCAAGTATCTCTTGGGTCATCAGGCGGGGGTCGTGGCTGCTTCTGTTGTCTCGTCCAGGTGTTGAAGGATGCGCGCCGCGTCGTCGCGCAGCTGCGTCGAGAGTGCCGTGGCCAGGTCGAGCCGGCGCAGCAGCCAGGGGCTGATGTCGTTGTCGAACGGGTCGGGCAGGGGAATCGGGCCGCCCACGGTGGTGGAGCCGGTGCTTTCAGGGAGCGAGGGGCCGGTGGTCGGCGCGCTGCCGATGGCGGCCTCGATGCGCTGCGCGGTGCGCGCGAGCGGGCCTTCGATCTCGGCGGCCGTGAGCCGGTCGCGCCTGAGCACCAGCATCGACTTGACGGCGCTGAGCTGCGCGAGCAGCTGATAGCTGTGCGCCTGCAGGTGTTCGAGCGGCTCGAGCGGCGGCTGCACCGCGCGCGGCTCCGACAGCGAACGCTGCGTGGCCTGCACCAGCGCCGAGAGGCTGTCGTAGGCCTCGCGGCGCGCGAGCCGCCATTCGAGCTCGGGGCTGCTGTCGACGGCCTGCAGCTGGCCGAGGCCGAGCGCCAGCCGTGCATGGCGCGCCTGCGCGGTGAGCGTGCGCGCCACCAGCGCCGGAATCTGCCCGCGCTCCCACGAGGGCAGCACATAGCAGAAGCCCCAGGCCAGCGCGGCGCCGATCAGCGTGTCGGCAATGCGCTCGAACAGCGCGAAGATGGGCGCGGCGCCCACGTTGAGCATGTGCGCCTGCACCAGGCCCAGCACCGTGGCCGCCACCGCCGTGATCAGGTAGCGCCGCACCGCAAAGCTGTGGGCAATGGCCTGCGCCACCGTGAGGATGACCAGCAGCGCGAGCGGCGACGGATGCGCCGAGAGCAGGCCCACCGCGAGCACGCTGCCCAGCAGCGTGCCGGCGACGCGGCTGTTGCGCCGTTCCAGCGTCTGCGAAAGGCTGCCGCGCAGCACCACCACGATGGTCAGCAGGATCCAGTAGTCGTGCGAACCCCAGGGCAGCGACACCGCAATCGTGTAGCCGGCCGCAATGGCCAGGGCCGCGCGAATCGCGTGGCGCAGCGGCGGCGCGTCCCAGCGCCACAGCGCGAGAAAGGGCCGCAGCGACCAGTCGGTCGGGCTCACGAACATCTGCCAGTTGGCGCGCACCACCGCAAGATTGGGCTCGGCATCGCCGCGCGCCATGGCCGACAGGCGCAGCACCTCGTCGTTGATGTGGCCGATGCGGCTGGCCAGGCCGCGCGCGAGCATGGCGGCGTTCGGGCCCGGCAGGCCGTGGCTGGCGATGTGGTCTTCGCCCGAAAGATGGATCGACGCGAGCCGCGGCCGCCGGTCGGCCACCGCCTCGGGCTGGCGGCCCATCAGCAGCGCGTCGCCGAGCGCGGTGGTGTCGTCGGCCAGCTCCTCGAGCACGCGGCGCATCTCGATGAGCGCCTCGGCGTGCGCGGGATGGCTCTTGAGCGCGTCCAGGTCGAGCTCGCTCGCGAGCAGCTGGTCGCGCATCTCGAGCACGATCACCAGCATGGCGGCCAGCCGCTGCCGGCGCGGGGTGCGCGGCGATTCGAGCACGATGTCGCGCGTGGCCTGCAGCTGGTCGGCCAGCGCGGCCTGTTCGCGCAGCAGCCGGCCCAGCAAAGGCGCGGGGGTTTCGCGGATGTCGCTGGTGTCGTCGCGCGGCGTGAACTGGCTGGCCTCGGTGCGCATCAGCGCGGCCAGCGAATACAGCACGTCCGAGACCGACTGCACGCGAAAGCGCGAATTCAGCGCATGGTTGGCGAGCGTGGCCCAGATCACGTAGAGCCCGGCGCCGATGCCGAAGTGCCAGGTGCGCTCGAGCGCCTCGGCCATGCCGCTGGGTGCGGGCGTGGCCATCGAGAAGATCATCGAGAACATCACCGCGATGGCAATGGGGATGCCGCGCTTGCCCCATGCCATCGCCAGGAAGGCGACGAAGGTGGCGGGCACCAGCACCAGGCCCAGGCGGATGGGCGCGGCGTGCAGCAGCTGCACCAGGAAGAACAGCGGCAGCCCGATCAGCGGGGCCGGCAGCATCTGGAAGAACTTGCCGCGGCGCGGGCCGGGCAGGTCGGGCGGGGCCGTGACGATCACGCCCACCGCGGCGGCCGAGGCCGCGACGGCGCCGAGCCACAGGTGCGCGCCGGCCGAGATCACGAGCAGGCCGAGCGCGACGGTGAGGCCGCTGGCGACGTACTGGCTCAGCGCAATGCGCAGCGCCGCACGGAAGCGGAGGGCGGCGCCTGGCCCCTGCATCACTTGGCGGAAGCGTCGCCTTCGGGGGAGCCGCCGCCCGCGGGCGCGTCGCGGCGCACGCGCGTGAGCTTGCGCGGCACGGGCGCGGCCGGTGGGGCGGCGGGAGCGGGCGCCTCGCCGTCGAGCGGCGCGGCCGTCAGGTCGGTCACGGTGCTGCGGGCGTACAGGTCGACCGATTCGTCGGCACCGGGCCGCGCGGCGGCCGACACGGCGCGCACGCGGTCGCTGGCGCGCATCTTGTCGTCGATGCCCGCGAACTTGGAATATTTGGAGAGCAGTGGCACCAGCTGGCCGTAGATGCGCGGTGCGCCGGCCAGGCATTCGCGCTGCTCGAGGAAGTCGGGCTCGCCCGTGAAGTTGCCGATCAGGCCGCCGGCCTCGGTGACCAGCAGCGAGCCTGCGGCCACGTCCCAGGGGTTGAGGCCGGTCTCGAAGAAGCCGTCGGTGAAGCCGGCCGCCACGTAGGCGAGGTCGAGCGCCGCGGCGCCGGGGCGGCGCAGGCCCGCCATGCGGGGCATCATGTCGGCCATGATGGCCAGGTACTGCTTGAAGTTGTCGCCGCTGCGGAACGGAAAGCCGGTGGACACCAGGCATTCGCTGAGCCGGGTGCGCTTGGAAACGCGGATGCGGCGCTCGTTCATGTAGGCGCCGCGGCCCTTGGTGGCGGTGAACAGGTCGTTGCGGCTCGGGTCGTAGATGACCGCCTGCTCGATCTTGCCGCGCACCGACAGCGCGATGGACACGCAGTAGACCGGAAAGCCGTGGATGAAGTTGGTGGTGCCGTCGAGCGGATCGATGATCCAGACGTAGTCGGAATCCTTGGCGCCATGCTCGGTGCCCGATTCCTCGGCCAGGATGCCGTGCCCCGGATACGCGCCAAGCAGCGTTTCGATGATGACCTGCTCGCTGGCGTGGTCGACTTCGGTGACGAAGTCGTTGACCTGCTTTTGCGAGATGCGCACGGCCTCGACGTCGAGGGCGGCGCGATTGATGATGGCGCCGGCGGCGCGTGCGGCCTTGACGGCCACATTGAGCATGGGATGCAGGTTGGGGGACGACATTCTGGATTGTGGGAAGAACGGTGGGATAGGTCCCCTGGGGGCGACCCTGCGGTCCGGCGATGCGGGCGGCGAGAATCAAGCATTTTACCGGCTCCGCCGCCTCGTGTCTCCCAACCCCGCCATGCGCACCCGTTTCATCCTGATCCAGACCAGCCACGCCGGCAATGTGGGCGCCGCCGCCCGCGCCATGAAAACCATGGGTTTCGACGACCTGGTGCTGGTCGCGCCAAGGTGGGCCAACGTGCTGCGGCGCGAGGAAACCATCCAGCGCGCAAGCGGCGCCCTCGACGTGCTGACCAATGCCCGCATCGTCGAAACGCTCGACGAGGCGCTCGACGGCGTCACCCACCTGTGCGCCACCGCCATGATCCCGCGCGACTTCGGCCCGCCCACGCGCACGCCGCGCGAGCACCTGGAGCCGCTCGCCAAGCAGGGCGAGCAGCACGTGGCCTTCCTGTTCGGCTCCGAGCGCTTCGGCATGCGCAACGAAGACGTCTACCGCTGCAACGTGGCGCTGAGCATCCCGACCGATCCGAAGTTCGGCTCGCTCAACCTTGGGGCCGCGATCCAGGTGGTGGCCTACGAATGGCGGCTTGCGCTGGGCGGCTACGAGGTGCGCGATGCCACCGCGCCCATCGAGGCGGCCGATGCCAAGGCGGTGGCCGGCATGCTCGAGCACTGGGAGCGTTCGCTGGTGGAGATCGGCTTTCTGGACCCGGCGGCGCCCAAGAAGCTGATGCCGCGGCTGCAGCAGCTGTTCAACCGCGCCCAGCCCACGCCGGAGGAGATCCACATCCTGCGCGGCATCGCCAAGGCCATGGCCGATGCGGCGCGCGGACCGCGCAAGGGCTGACAAAACCCCATCGGCGATACGCGAAGACGGCCGGCCTTAGACTTCGCGGCCCTATCGATATAACGACAACAAAGGCTGCGATGTTCTCTCGATTGCGCGCCGACATCCGGTGCATCCTCGAACGCGACCCGGCCGCGCGCAGCGCCTGGGAAGTGATCACGGTCTATCCCGGCTTCCATGCCGTGGTGCTGCACCGCTGGGCGCACGCCTGTTGGACGCACGGCTTCAAGTGGCCGGCCCGCTTCATCGCGCACGTGGCGCGCGGGCTCACGGGCATCGAGATCCATCCGGCGGCCAAGATCGGCGAGCGGGTGTTCTTCGACCACGCAATGGGCGTGGTGGTGGGCGAGACCGCCGAGATCGGCGACGGCTGCACCATCTACCAGGGCGTGACGCTGGGCGGCACCTCGCTCTACAAGGGCACCAAGCGGCATCCGACGTTGGGCAAGAACGTGGTCGTGAGCGCGGGCGCCAAGGTGCTGGGCGGTTTCCTCGTCGGCGACGGTGCGAAGATCGGCAGCAACGCGGTGGTCATCAAGCCGGTGCCGGCGGGCGCCACGGCGGTGGGCATTCCCGCACGCATCATCCCGTCGAAGGCCGGCGAGAGCGCCGATGTGGCCGCGCCGCAGAAGTTCTCCGCCTACGGCATCACGCAGGAGGACGACCCGCTGAGCCAGGCGATGCGCGGGCTGATCGACAACGCCGCAGGCCAGGAGCACCAGATCGCGCTGCTGTGGCAGGCCATCGAGAAGCTGTCTGCGCATCCCGGCACCAAGGACTGCGTACCCTGCGACGCGGCGCGTGATGAGAGCTTCGAGGCGGAGAAGCTGACGCAGCTGATCGGGAAGTGACGGTTCAGGTTGCTTGTGTTCGGGCGCTCTTGTTCAGGGCGCGTGCACAGGCCACCGGGTACTCCCCTCCGCGAATGTCCCCCGGGGCTACGCCCCTCCTCCTTGATTTCGCTGCGGGGAGCACCCGATGCCCTGTGCACGAGGGCACGCTCGTTGTGCATCGCTGAACTACATCACCCTCAAGCCGAACGCTTCGCGGACGCGCTGTGCAGCGACCCATGCACATGCCCCGCATGCTGCCCGAAAGGCTCGGCCGCGGGCGCGGCGGTGTCCAGCTCCTGCAGGATGCCGCAGTTGCGTGCTGATTCGGGCCCGCAGCATTGCTGGCGCAGCGCCTTCAGCTGCTTTTCCAGCGTTTTGAGCTCGCGGATGCGCGCGGCCACGTGGCCGATGTGGTCGTCGAGCAGCTGGTTGACCTCGCCGCAGTCTTCGCCCGGCGCATCGCGGAACCTGAGCAGGTTGCGGATCTCGTCGAGCGTCATGTCCAGGGAACGGCAGCGGCGGATGAAGCCCAGGCGCTGCGCATGCTCGTCGTCGTAGATGCGGTAGTTGCCTTCGGTGCGCGCGGGCGCGGGCAGCAGCTGCTCGCGCTCGTAGTACCGGATGGTTTCGACCGGCGTGTTCGCGGCCTTGGCCAGGTCTCCGATTTTCATGATGCGGCAAGATGAATGAGTGGAGGAATGGTCGTTTGACTCTACACCTGCTTCAGGGTTTCCAATGGGATTCATGACGAACCAGAATGCCCTGAAACCGATGGCGCCGCATGCCCACTCCCATGCGCCGGCCGCTCCCGAAACGGCCTGCTGCGGCAGCACGGCCTGCGGCTCGCCGGCCGTTGCCGTGGCCGCTGCCGACATTCCGAAGGGCGCCTTGCTCTTTCGCATTCCCACGATGGACTGCGCGGTCGAAGAGTCCGAGATCCGGCGCGCGCTCGAGCCGGTCGCGGGTGTGCGGGGGCTGCGCTTTCGGCTCGGTGAACGCACCATGGCCATCACGGCCGACGAAGGCGCCTTGCCCGGTGCGCTCGACGCCATCCGCAAGGCGGGCTTCAAGCCCGAACCGCTGAACGGCGCGGCAGGCAGCCCGGCCGATGGTGCGCAGCCGGTGGCAGCCTCTGCAGGCATCGCGGGCATGAGCAGCGGCCTCGTGCGCCTCGTTGCCGCGCTGGTGCTCGCCATCGCGGCCGAGGCCGTTGCCTTTCTCGCACCGGAGGGCGCCGGGTCCATGGCGGCGGAGATGGGGCTCGCGCTCGCGGCCATCGCACTGGCCGGCCTCGACACTTACAAGAAGGGCTTTGCCGCGCTGCTGCGCGGGCGCCTGAACATCAACGCGCTGATGGCCGTGGCGGTCACGGGCGCCTTCCTGATCGGGCAATGGCCCGAGGCCGCGATGGTGATGGCGCTCTATGCCATTGCCGAGCTGATCGAGGCGCGCGCCGTCGATCGCGCGCGCAACGCCATCCAGGGCCTGCTGGCGCTGACGCCCGAACTGGCCGAGGTCAGGCAGCCCGATGGCCGCTGGAAGACGGAGAAGGCCGATGCGGTGGCGCTCGATGCCGTCGTGCGCATCCGGCCCGGCGAACGCGTGCCGCTGGACGGCGTGGTGACCGAAGGGGCGAGCGCCATCGACCAGGCGCCGGTCACGGGCGAGAGCATTCCGGTCGACAAGGCGGTGGGAGACGCGGTGTTCGCAGGCACCATCAACCAGACGGCCGCGCTCGAATTCCGCGTCACCGCGGTGGCGGCCAACACCACGCTCGCGCGCATCATCCATGCGGTCGAAGAGGCGCAGGGCACGCGCGCGCCCACGCAGCGCTTCGTCGACCGGTTCGCGGCCGTCTACACGCCCGCGGTCTTCGTGCTGGCCATTGCCGTGGCGCTGCTCACGCCCTGGCTCATGGGCTGGAGCTGGACCGAGGCCATCTACAAGGCGCTGGTGCTGCTGGTCATTGCGTGCCCGTGCGCGCTGGTCATCTCGACGCCCGTCACGGTGGTGAGCGCGCTGGCCTCGGCCGCGCGGCGCGGCATCCTGATCAAGGGCGGCACCTATCTCGAAGAGGCGCGCAGGCTCAAGGCCGTGGCACTCGACAAGACCGGCACCATCACCGAAGGCAAGCCGAAGCTGGTCGCATCGCGCCTGCTCGACCCCGCGGCGGATGAAGCCGCGATCTTTGCCATTGCCGCGAGCATCGCGGGCCGCTCCGACCATCCGGTGTCGAAGGCCATTGCCGACGGGCTGAACCGCGAGCACCAGCCGGTCGGCGGCTTCACGGCCTTGCCCGGACGCGGCGTGCAGGCCGTGCACGAAGGCCGCAGCTATGTGCTTGGCAACCACCGCCTGATCGAAGAGCAGGGGCTGTGCAGCCCCGCGCTCGAAGCCGAGCTGAAGCAGCATGAGGAAGCGGGGCGCACCGTCACGCTGCTGGCCTCCGGCCAGGCCGTGCTGGCGCTGTTCGCGGTGGCCGACACCATCAAGCCCTCTTCGAAGGCCGCCATGGCCGAGCTGCGCGCGCTGGGCGTCACGCCCGTGATGCTGACCGGCGACAACGCCGCCACGGCCAGGGCGATCGGCCTGCACGCGGGCATCGACGACGTGCGCGGCAACCTGCTGCCCGAGGAGAAGCTCGATGCCATCAAGACGCTGCAGCAGCGCCACGGCATGGCCGGCATGGCGGGCGACGGCATCAACGATGCGCCCGCGCTTGCGCAGGCCGACATCGGCTTTGCGATGGGCGGCGCCGGCACCGACACCGCCATGGAAGCGGCCGACGTGGTCATCATGAACGACGACCTGCGGCGCCTGCCCGAAACCATCCGCCTCTCGCGCCATGCGCATGCGGTGCTGTGGCAGAACATCACGCTCGCGCTCGGCATCAAGGCCGTGTTCTTCGTGCTCGCGGTGTTCGGCAGCGCCACCATGTGGATGGCGGTGTTTGCCGACATGGGCGCCAGCCTGCTGGTGGTGGCCAACGGATTGCGGCTGATGCGCGCACCGAAGGGCGGCTGAGGAACGGCGCCCGCGCGGCGTTGCGGACGAGGCGCCCGAACAAAACTAACATCGGGTGCTTCGCTCACCCCAGGCCACCGCTTCCATGTCCGCCACTTCGCTCCTGCTGCAACTCATCGTCATCCTGAGCACCGCGCGCATCTGCGGCTGGGTGCTGCGCCACGTGGGCCAGCCCGGTGTGGTCGGCGAAATGGCGGCGGGGCTCATGCTGGGGCCGGTGGTCATGGGCGCGCTGTTCCCTTCGCTGCATGCGCAGCTTTTTTCGAAGAGCCATCTCGAAGGCCTGTCTTCGCTCTCGACGGTGGGCCTGGTGCTCTTCATGTTCGTGGTGGGCCTGGAGCTGCGGACCACGCAGGGCGTGCGCGCGCAGCTGAAGGCGGCGGGCTATGTGGGCGCGCTCAGCGTCATCGTGCCGATGGTGCTGGGGCTGGCGATCTCGCCGGCGCTGCATCCGGCGCTGGCGCCCGCGGGCGTGGGCTTCTGGCCGTTCGCGCTGTTCATGGCCGCGGCGCTGTCGATCACGGCCTTTCCGGTGATGGCGCGCATCCTGAAGGACCGCGGCCTCACGCGCACGCCCTTCGGCCAGCTGTCGCTCGGCGCCGCGGCCGTGGTCGACGTGTTCGCCTGGATCCTGCTGGCGCTGGTGGTGGCGCTCGCGGGGGCGGGAGAGGGCTACGCGGGCCTTTTGAAGACCACGGCCGGCGTGGCCGTGCTGCTGGCCGTGCTGTTCTTCGGGCTGAAGCCGGCCTTCGCATGGATCCTGCGCACGCGCGCACCCGACGGCGAACCGTCGACCACGGTCATGGCCTCGCTCATGATCGGCCTCCTGGGCTGCGCGATGGTGACCGAATGGCTGCACCTGCATGCCGTGTTCGGCGCCTTCCTGTTCGGCGCCTGCCTGCCGCGCGACGACCGCCTGCTGAGTTCGCTCACCGAGCGCATCGAGCCGATCTCCATCGTCGTGCTGATGCCGCTGTTCTTTGCGCTGGCCGGGCTCGGCACCACCACCCATGCCTTCTCGGGCGCGAGCATCGGCGCCATGCTGCTGATCGTGGCGGTGGCCACCATCGGCAAGCTGGCCGGCGGCGCCATCGGCGCGCGCATGGCGGGCTACGGATGGCGCGACAGCCTGGCCACCGGTTCGCTGATGAATGCGCGCGGGCTGATGGAACTCATCGTGATGAAGATCGGGCTGGATGCCGGCCTGATCGGCCCCGAGCTCTTCACCATGCTGCTGGTGATGGCGCTCGTCACCACCGCGATGACCGGGCCGCTGATCAACCTGGTGATGGGGCGCGCCAAGGCTCCCGCCGTGGCCGAAGAGGCCGAGGCGCGCGCCAAGCCCTGATGCGACGTCAGCGCGCGAGCGGCACCGCGAAGCCGATGCGGGTTTCGCCGTTCGCACTGGAGGCGAACACGCGCCCGCCATGCATGCGCGCAATGGCCTCCACGATCGAGAGCCCCAGGCCGTGGTGGCGCGCCGACCGGTCCCGTGCGGGATCGGCGCGGTAGAAGCGCTCGAACAGGCGCGGCAGCGTCTCGGCCGCAATCGGTTCGCCGCGATTCACGACGGTGAGCGTGGCCTCGTTCGGTTCCGTGCCGATCTCGATGCCGATGCAGGACGCCGGCGCCGCGAAGCGGATCGCATTGCCCAGCAGGTTGGAAAGCGCACGCCGCACCAGGGAGGCATCGACGTCGGCCACGGCCTCGCCGGTGACCGTGGCGCGGAGCCCGGCTTCCTCGAGCATCGCTTCGTGGAAGTCGATCACGTCGCGCGCCTGCGCGGCCAGGCTGGTGCCGGCCTTCACGCGCAGCGGCGCACCGCGCTCGGCCTGCGAGAGAAAGAGCATGTCGGTGACGATGCCCGAGAGCCTGCCGACCTCCTCGAGATTGGAGGCCAGGACGGCCTGCAGCTCGTCGTTCGGCCGCGGGCGCGACAGCGCGAGCTCGGTGGTGCCGATCAGGTTGGCGAGCGGTGTGCGCAGCTCGTGCGCGACGTCGGCATTGAACGATTCGAGCTGCACATAGGCCTTCTGCACGCGCAGGAGCAGGGCATTGAACTGCGTGATCCACGGGTGCAGTTCGCGCGCGAACGCCGAGGCGTCGATGGGCTGGTTGATGTGGTCCGGCGTCAGCGCCGCGGTGCGCCCGGCCAGCGCTTCCAGTGGCCGCAGCCCGCGCCGCACCAGCTGCGCGCCGGTCAGCGAGACCAGCAGCGTGCCCAGCACGGCGGCCGCCAGCAGCGTCCATGCAAGGCGGCGCAGCAGCACCACGTCCCGTGCCACGTCGATGCCGATGCGGATCGAAAGCGGCGTGCCGCCGCCCGCCTGGCCGCCCCATGTGTGCACGAAGTCGCGCTGGAGCCAACGCCCGCCTGCGGGCGGCTCGGAGCGGAAGAACACGCTGCCGTCGGACTGCCGCGCGATCGACAGGCGCACGTCGTCCTGCAGCGAGAAGAAGTCCTCGAGCTTGTGGCGCAGGAAGGAAAGGTCGCCGTCCTTCTCGCCTTCCTCGAGCAGGTGCCGCACCAGCTGCGCCTTGTGCTCGAGCTCGCCGTCCTGCTTTTCGCCGAAGCTCCACGCCGTCACCAGGTAGACCGCGAGACAGGCCACGCTCAGGCAGAAGAAGGCCTGCGCGGCAAACCAGGAGGTGAGCCGGTTGCGGATCGAGTGCGGCCGTGCCGGGCTCACGACCAGGAACGATCCTCGAGCACGTAGCCCATGCCGCGCACCGTGTGCAGCAGCTTGACCTCGAACGGGTCGTCGATCTTGCTGCGCAGGCGGCGGATGGCCACCTCGACCACGTTGGTGTCGCTGTCGAAGTTCATCTCCCACACCTGCTCGGCGAGCGTGCTGCGCGAAAGTATCTGCCCGCGGCGGCGCAGCAGCACCACCAGCAGCGTGAACTCCTTGGCCGTGAGGTCCAGCCGCGTGCGGTTGCGAAAGCACTTGCGGCTGGCCAGGTCGAGCTCCAGGTCGGCCAGCCGCAGCACGGTGGACTCCTGCGGCTTGCCGCGGCGCAGCAGCGCCTGGATGCGCGCCAGCAGCTCGGAAAAGGAAAAGGGCTTGACGAGGTAGTCGTCGGCGCCTTGCTGCAGGCCGTTGACCCGGTCCTCGACCTTGTCGCGCGCGGTGAGCACCAGCACGGGCACGTTGCTGGTGCGCCGGATCGCCTGCAGCACCGCGAAGCCGTCGATGCCGGGGAGCATCACGTCGAGCAGGATCAGCGCGTAGTCGCCCTCGGTGGCGAGGTAGCGGCCTTCGATGCCGTCGCGCGCGATGTCGACCACGTAGCCGTTCTCTTCCAGGCCCTTCTTCAGGTAGTCGCCCAGCTTGGGCTCGTCTTCAATGACCAGAATTCGCATCGACGGATGTTAACGATGGGGCAGGAGCGCAGGAGGTTACGAATTCGTAATGAGAGCGACGGGCAAAAGCCCGCACGCCTGTCGTACATTGCGCCGCAACCTGCAAACCGCAGGGGCATTGCAGGCCCGCATGCCATGTGCCGCCGATATACTTTTTGCTCCATGCGCCGCTGGCTCCTGATCTTTCTGCTGCTTGTGCTCCCGTTCCAGTTCAGCTGGGCGGCCTCGGCCGCCTATTGCCAGCACGAGCGCGACGCGCAGCCAGGCCACTGGGGCCATCACGAGCACGCACCGGACCGCAGCGCAGACGGTTCGCGCACCGACGATGCGCAGAAGAGCTCCGGCACCCAGCCCAATGCCGTGCTCGGCGATTGCGCCGCCTGCCACCTGGGGCAGGCGCAACACCTGCCGCCGGCGGCCGATCGCGCGCATGCGTCCTTGCCCGTCGGGCAGGCGCTGCGCGCCATGCCCGCCGAGCATTTCATCTCGCACATCTCCGAAGTGCCCGTGCCTCCTGCGTGGCCTCTCGCCCTTTGATTCGGCGAGAGAACAAGCACCCCCACCCTTGATACCCGACATCAGCCGCTGAGCCCTCTCGCCGAATTCGTCCGCCCGTTGTTTTGCAACCCAGGAGAATTCGATGCGCACGCTCTTCGTGCCGCTGGCCGTCATGGCCTTGGCGGTGCCCCCGGCATTTTCACAACCCGCTGCCGGTTCCAACCCTTCGCCGATCCGGCACACGGCCGCGGCAACGGCGGAGCCCGCCGGCCCGCTGGACCTGCGCAGCGCGCTCGCGCTTGCGCTGCGCTTCAATCCCGGGCTCTCGTCCGCCTCGCGCGAGCGCGAGGCCGGCGATGCGGCCGTGCTGCAGGCCGGTGCCTGGCCCAATCCGGTGTTCGACGCGCAGGTGGAAGACCTGCGCCGCGGCAACCGCACCACCACGCTGCAGCTGAGCCAGCCCATCGAGCTGGGTGGCAAGCGCGCGGCCCGCGTGACGGCGGCCGAGCGCGCGCGCGACCAGGCCGCCTCGGCGCTGCTCGCGCGGCGCTCCGAATTGCGCGCATCGGTGATCACGCTGTTCTTCGAGCTGCTGGCCGCGCAGGAGCGCCTGCGCCTGGCGCAGGATTCAGTCGGGCTTGCGGAGACGGCCACCCGCGCCGCCGCCAACCGCGTGGCGGCCGGCAAGGTCTCGCCGCTGGAAGAAAGCCGCGCGCGCGTGGCCGAGGCCGGCATCCGCGTCGAGCTGCTGCAGGCCGAAGGCGCGCTGCGTTCGGCGCGCCAGCAATTGGCCGCGCTCTGGGGCAACCCGAACCCGCGATTCACGCAGGCGGACGGCGCGCTCGACCGGCTGCCGGCCGATGCTGCTGCGGCGGATGTGGAGGGCCGGTTCTCCGCGGCGCCGGTGTTGCGGCAGGCGCGGCTCGAGGTGGAGCGGCGGCAGGCGCTGTCGGACCTGGAGCAGGCCCGGCGCGTGCCCGACGTCACGGTGTCGCTGGGCGCCAAGCGCGTGCCGGCCGATGAGGGCATGGGCAGCGGCAGCAGCCGCAACCAGGTCGTGGTGGGCCTGTCGGTGCCGCTGCCGATCTTCGACACCAACCGCGGCAATGTGGCCGAGGCGCTGAGCCGCGAAGAGAAGGCGCGCGACGAGCTCGCCGCGGCCGAGCTGCAACTGGGCGCCGACGCGGCGCGGGCCACCGAGCGCCTGCGCTCGGCGCGCGCCACTGCCCTGACGCTGCAGCGCGATGCGCTGCCCGGCGCCGAAGCCGCCTACAAGGCCGCCGCCAGGGGCTTCGAGCTCGGCAAGTTCAGCTTTCTAGAAGCGCTCGATGCGCAGCGCACGCTGTTCCAGGTGCGCAACCAGCACCTGCTGGCCGTGGCCGAGGCGCACCGCGCGGCCGCCGAGCTCGACCGGCTGCTCGGCATCGACGCCGATGAAGAAACCCCTGATGCGGCACCCGCCGTGCGCTGACAAGGAATGCACCAATCATGAACACCGAAGAAGAACGCAAGCCTTTCGCCGAGCGCATCGGCAGGAAGCAGTGGATCGCCATCGCGGTCGTGCTGGCGCTAGGCCTGGGCGCCGGCGCGATGATCCTGCGCACCGCGCCGCCCGCGCCCGAAGCGGCGGGGCATTCGGAAGCCGAGGGGCATGCCGATGGCGAGCACCATGAGGAAGGCAAGGCCGAGGGCAAGGACGAGCACGGCCACGGCCACGGCGAAGCCAAGGGCCATGCCGCCGAGGAGCACAACGAGGAAGAAGAGAAGAAGATCGCCTTCACCGACGCGCAGATCCAGGCCGCCGGCGTGGCGATCGAAAGTGCCGGCCCGGCGCGCATCAAGACCACGCTGCAGTTGCCCGGCGAGATCAAGTTCAACGAAGACCGCACGGCCCACGTGGTGCCGCGCGTGGCGGGCGTGGTCGAGAGCGTGCCGGCCAACCTCGGGCAGGAGGTCAAGCGCGGACAGGTGCTGGCGGTGCTCTCGAGCCCGACGCTGTCGGAGCAGCGCAGCGAGCTTCGGTCGGCACAGCGCCGGCTCGAGCTGGCCCGCACCACCTACCAGCGCGAGAAGAAACTCTGGGAAGAAAAGATCTCGGCCCAGCAGGACTACCTGCAGGCGCAGCAGGCCATGCAGGAGGCGCAGATCGCCGTGGCCAATGCGAACCAGAAGCTGCTGGCGCTGGGCGCCGCGCCCGCCTCTTCGGCCCTGGGCCGCTACGAGTTGCGCGCGCCCTTCGACGGCATGGTGGTCGAGAAGCACATCTCGCTCGGCGAATCGGTGAAGGAAGACGCCAGCGTCTTCACCATTTCCGATCTCTCGACCGTGTGGGCCGAGATCAGCGTGGCCGCCAGCAACCTGAACCTGGTGCGCGTCGGCGAGCCGGTGAGCATCCGCTCCAGCGCGTTCGAGCAGGCGGCCAGCGGCACGGTGTCCTACGTCGGCTCGCTGATCGGCGCGCAGACGCGCACCGCCACGGCGCGCGTCACGGTGACGAACCCGCAGCGCATCTGGCGGCCCGGGCTGTTCGTGAATGTGGAGCTGGTCTCGTCGGAGATGGAGGCGCCGGTGACGGTTTCGGCCGACGCGGTGCAGGCGGTGGAAGACAAGCCCACCGTCTTCCTCAAGGTGCCCGGCGGCTTCATTCCGCAGCAGGTGCAGACCGGCCGCAGCGACGGACGGCGCATCGAAGTGTTGAGCGGCCTGAAGCCCGGCGCGGCCCATGCCGCGAGCGGCAGCTTCGTCGTGAAGTCGCAGCAGGGCAAGAGCTCTGCCACCCACACCCACTGAGGACGCCGCATGTTCGAACGAGTCATCCGGTTTTCCATCGAGCAGCGCTGGCTGGTGCTGCTGGCCGTGCTGGGCATGGCGACGCTCGGCGTCTTCAGCTACCAGAAGCTGCCGATCGACGCGGTGCCAGACATCACCAACGTACAGGTGCAGATCAACACCGCCGCGCCCGGCTATTCGCCGCTCGAGGCCGAGCAGCGCGTGACCTATCCCATCGAGACGGTGATGGCCGGCCTGCCGGGGCTGCAGCAGACCCGGTCGCTCTCGCGCTACGGCCTGTCGCAGGTGACGGTGATCTTCGAAGACGGCACCGACATCTACTTTGCGCGACAGCTCGTGAACGAGCGCATCCAGTCGGCGCGCGGGAGCATGCCCAGCGGCATCTCGCCGGTGATCGGGCCGATATCGACCGGGCTCGGCGAAATCTATCTCTGGACCGTGGAGGCCGAGGAGGGCGCGAAGAAAGCCGACGGCAAGCCCTACACGTCCACCGACCTGCGCGAGATCCAGGACTGGATCATCAAGCCGCAGCTGCGCAACGTGAAGGGCGTGACCGAGATCAATTCCATCGGCGGCCATGCCAAGGAGTTCCAGATCGCGCCCGACCCCGCCAAGCTGCTGGCGCACGGCCTCTCGATGGCCGACCTGGTCAGCGCACTGGAGCGCAACAACGCCAACGTGGGCGCGGGCTACATCGAGAAGCGCGGCGAGCAGTACCTGATCCGCGCGCCGGGCCAGGTCAAGTCGGTGGAGGACATCGGCAACGTGATCCTCGCGAGCTCCAGCGCGAGCGCGGCCGGCATGCCGCTGCGCGTGCGCGACGTGGCCGAGGTCGGCATCGGCCAGGAGCTGCGCACGGGCGCTGCCACCGACAACGGCCGCGAGGTGGTGCTGGGCACGGTGTTCATGCTGATCGGCGAGAACAGCCGCACCGTCTCGCAGGAGGTCGATAAAAAAATGCAGCAGATCAACCGCACGCTGCCCGCGGGCGTGAAGGCCGTCACCGTGTACGACCGCACGGTGCTGGTCGACAAGGCCATTGCCACGGTGAAGAAGAACCTGTTCGAAGGCGCGGTGCTGGTGATTGCGGTGCTGTTCCTGTTCCTCGGCAACATGCGCGCGGCGCTGATCACCGCGCTGGTGATTCCGCTGTCGATGCTCTTCACCTTCACCGGCATGGTGAACCAGAAGGTCAGCGCCAACCTCATGAGCCTGGGCGCGCTGGACTTCGGCATCATCATCGACGGCGCGGTGGTGATCGTGGAGAACTGCGTGCGGCGCCTCGCGCATGCGCAGGCCAGGCACGGGCGGGCACTGACGCGCAGCGAGCGCTTCCACGAGGTGTTCGCGGCCTCGCAGGAGGCGCGGCGGCCGCTGCTGTTCGGCCAGCTGATCATCATGGTCGTGTACCTGCCGATCTTTGCGCTCGCGGGCGTGGAGGGCAAGCTGTTCCACCCGATGGCCTTCACCGTGGTGATTGCGCTGCTGGGCGCGATGATCCTGTCGATCACCTTCATTCCCGCGGCCGTGGCGCTCTTCATCGGCCACAAGGTGAGCGAGAAGGAGAACCGCCTGATGCAGTGGGCCCGGTGCGGCTACGAGCCGCTGCTGGCGCGCGCGATGGCGGCCAGGCCGCTGGTCATCACCACGGCGGTGGTGGCGGTGCTGCTCTCGGGCCTGCTGGCGACGCGCCTGGGCACGGAGTTCGTGCCGAGCCTGGGCGAAGGCGACTTCGCCATCCAGGCGCTGCGCATTCCGGGCACCAGCCTCACACAGTCGGTCGAGATGCAAAAGCAGATCGAACGCACGCTGAAGGCGAAGTTTCCGGAGATCGAGCGCGTGTTCGCGCGCACCGGCACGGCCGAGATCGCGTCGGACCCGATGCCGCCGAACATTTCCGACGGCTACATCATGCTGAAGCCCGAAGACCAGTGGCCCGTATTCCAAGGTACATCGCGCCGCACGCGCGACGAGCTGCTGGCCGCCGTGCAGCAAGAAGTCGAGAAGCTGCCGGGCAACAGCTACGAGTTCTCGCAGCCGATCCAGCTGCGCTTCAACGAACTGATCTCGGGCGTGCGCAGCGACGTGGCCGTGAAGATCTTCGGCGACGACATGGAGGTGCTGAACAAGACCGCGGCCGAGGTGTCGGAAACCTTGGGCAAGATTCCCGGCGCGGCCGAGGTGAAGGTCGAGCAGACCACGGGCCTTCCGATGCTCACGGTGAACATCGACCGCGCCAAGACCGCGCGCTACGGCCTCAACGTGGGCGACGTGCAGGACGCGGTCTCCATTGCGGTGGGCGGCCGCGAGGCGGGCACGCTGTTCGACGGCGACCGGCGCTTCGGCATCATCGTGCGGCTGCCCGAGAACCTGCGCACCGACCTGGAGGCGATCAAGCGCCTGCCGCTGGCGCTGCCCGTGGGCGCGGGCGCGCAGGCCCCGCAGCGCGCCAGCTTCATCCCGCTTGGCGAAGTCGCCACGCTGGAGCTTGCGCCGGGCCCGAATCAGGTGAGCCGCGAGGACGGCAAGCGGCGCATCGTGGTGAGCGCCAATGTGCGCGGGCGCGACCTCGGCTCCTTCGTGGCCGAGGCCGAGGAAGCGATGCGCAAGGTGCGCATTCCGCCGGGCTACTGGACGGCCTGGGGCGGCCAGTACGAGAACCTGGCCTCGGCCGCCGAGCGGCTGCAGGTGGTGGTGCCGGTGTCGCTGCTGCTGGTGTTCACGCTGCTGTTCGCGATGTTCGGCAACCTGAAGGACGGGTTGCTGGTGTTCACCGGCATTCCGTTTGCGCTCACGGGCGGCATCGTCGCGCTGTGGCTGCGCGGCATTCCGCTGTCGATCTCGGCGGCGGTGGGTTTCATTGCGCTGTCGGGCGTGGCGGTGCTCAACGGGCTGGTGATGATCTCGTTCATCCGCAAGCTGCGCGAAGGCGGGCTGCCGCTCGACGCGGCAATCCGCGAAGGCGCGCTCACGCGGCTGCGGCCGGTGCTGATGACCGCGCTGGTCGCATCGCTGGGCTTCGTGCCGATGGCCATCGCCACGGGCACCGGCGCCGAGGTGCAGCGGCCGCTGGCCACGGTGGTGATCGGCGGCATCCTGTCATCGACCGTGCTGACGCTGCTGGTGCTGCCGCTGCTCTACCGCATCGCGCACCGGCGCGATGCGGATGAGGAAGAGGCCGGCCCGCTCAGCGCCTGATGGCCGACTTGGGCCGGAAGGCCTTGCAGACCGTGTCGTCCGTTTCGAGGTACGGGCCGCCGATCAGGTCGATGCAGTAGGGCACCGCCGCGAAGATGCCGGGCACCACCTGCACGCCTTCGGTGTCCTTGAGCCCTTCGAGCGTTTCCGCGATCGACTTGGGCTGTCCCGGCAGGTTGATGATCAGGCTTTGGTCGCGGATCACCGCCACCTGGCGCGACAGGATCGCGGTGGGCACGAAGCGCAGGCTGATCTGGCGCATCTGCTCGCCGAAGCCGGGCATTTCCTTGTGGGCCACGGCCAGCGTGGCTTCGGGCGTGACGTCGCGCAACGCCGGGCCGGTGCCGCCGGTGGTCAGCACCAGCGAGCAGCCGGCGTTCACCAGCTCGATCAGCGTGGCGCTGATGAGGGCCGCTTCGTCGGGAATCAGCCGGGCCTCGAAATCGATCGGATTCTTGAGCGCGCGGGCCAGCCATTCCTTCAGCGAGGGCAGGCCCTTGTCCTCGTAGGTGCCGCTGGAGGCGCGGTCGCTGATGGAGACGATGCCGATGCGGACGGGGTCGGGCGTGGTCATGCGTCCTCTTCCCGGTCCTGCGCGGCTGCCGCCGCCGCATGGTCCGCACCACCGTGCACCGCAAGCTGCGCGCGCACCAGCTGGAAGATCTCGCGGTAGGCCTTGCCCTGGCGCGGCGCCTCGCCGGCCGGCCCGGCCTTCAGGTCCTTGCGGGCCTGGCGCACCAGGGCGCGCAGCTGCTGGGAATCGGTGGCGGGGTGGGTTTCGATCCAGCCGCCCAGCGCATCGTCGTCGGCAATCAGCCGGTCGCGCCAGCGCTCGGCCTCGTGCAGCGCGGCGGTTTCGGCCGCGGGCACGCTGTTCTGCTCGGTCAGGGCGAGCTTCACGGCTTCGAGTACTTCGGGTTCGAGCTTGCGCATCAGCTTGCCGATGAACTGCATCTGCCGCCGCTTGCCCTCGAAGTTGGTGATGCGCTTGGCCTCGGCGACGGCGTCGACCAGTTTTTCGCCCAGCGGCAGCGCATCGAACAGGCCGGCGCGCAGGCCGAGCAGTTCGGTGCCGAGCTTTTGCAGTTCATCGCTTTCGCGCTTGAGATCGGTGCGGCTGGCTTCGTCGGTGCCCTTGAGCTCGCGCTTGAGCTCCAGGTCGAGCTCGCTGCCTTCGGCAACGAACTGGCCACGGACGAAATAGCCTTTTTTGGGTTTGCGGGACATGGGGTGGATTCTGGGCCGCACCGTGCGGCGTTGCAACGCGTGCAATGCGCAACGGAAAGCCGGGACAAAACGGGATATGGGGGGCGCAAGTATCATAGCCACCACATGACGACATCCTCCTCGCGCGCCGATTCCGGCTTCGCCTACAGCCGCTCCTTCTTCGAAAACCTGGTCGACACGGCCCTGGCCCACGCCAGGAAGCTCGGTGCCACCGATGCCGGCGCCGAGGCCTCCGAGGGCTGCGGCCTCAGCGTCTCGGTCCGCAAGGGCGAACTCGAGAACGTGGAGCGCAACCGCGACAAGTCGCTCGGCATCACGGTCTACGTGGGCCACCGCCGCGGCAACGCCAGCACCTCCGACTTCTCCGAGGCCGCCATCGCCCAGACCGTGCAGGCGGCCTACGACATCGCCCGCTTCACCGCCGAGGACCCGGTCAGCGGCCTTCCCGACGAGGAAGACATCGCCAAGGAGCACCCCGAGCTCGACCTGTTCCATCCCTGGAGCGTGACCAGCGAAGAAGCCGCCCGGCTCGCGCTCGAATGCGAAGAGGCGGCGCTCTCGACCGACAAGCGCATCACCAACAGCGAGGGCGCAGGCGTCTCGGCCCAGCAGAGCCACTTCTTCAGCGCCCACACGCACGGCTTCCGCGGCGGCTACGCGAGTTCGCGGCATTCGATCTCGGTTGCGCCGATCGCCGGCAAGGGCGACGACATGCAGCGCGACTCCTGGTACAGCTCCATGCGCTCGGCCGGCGAGCTGGCCAGTCCGCAAGCCGTGGGCCGCTATGCCGCCGAACGGGCGCTGAGCCGGCTCAAGTCGCGCAAGATCAAGACCACCGAATGCCCGGTGCTGTTCGAGTCGCCGCTGGCCGTGGGCCTGCTGGGCGGGCTGGTGCAGGCCGTGAGCGGCGGGGCGCTGTACCGCAAGAGCACTTTCCTGCTCGATTCGCTCGGCAAGCCGGTGCTGCCCAGGCACGTCGACGTGGCCGAAGACCCGCACATCCTGCGCGGCAAGGGCAGCTCGCCCTTCGACGACGAAGGCGTGGTGACCCGTGCACGCAAGGTGGTGGACGCGGGCCGGCTCGAAGGCTACTTTTTGTCGACCTATTCCGCGCGCAAGCTGGGCATGAAGACCACCGGCAACGCTGGCGGCTCGCACAACCTGACGCTGAGCTCGCGCCTCACCCAGCCGGGCGACGACCTCGACGCCATGCTCGCCAAGCTCGGCACCGGCCTCTTCGTGATCGAGCTGATGGGGCAGGGCGTGAACTACGTGACCGGCGACTACTCGCGCGGCGCGAGCGGCTTCTGGGTCGAGAAGGGCAAGATCGCCTTCCCGGTGCATGAGATCACCATTGCCGGCAACCTCAAGGACATGCTGATGGGCATCGAGGCCATCGGCGCCGATGCCTACACCTTCGGCGCCAAGACCACGGGTTCGGTGCTGGTCAACCGCATGAAGGTGGCCGGCAGCTAGCCGGCCGGCGCATCCATCAGACGATGCGCACCGACAGCTTCGGCAGGCCGTCGATGTGGATCTCGATCACATCGCCGCGCACCACCGGACCCACGTTCTCGGGCGTGCCCGAATAGATGATGTCGCCGGGCATCAGCTCGAAGGCCTGCGACAGGCGGCTGATCTGCTCGGCCACCGACCAGATCATGTGCTTGAGCGTGGCGTTCTGTTTGGTCTGGCCGTTCACCTTGAGCCAGATCGCGCCGTCGGTGTAGTGGCCGACCTTGGCCACGGGATGGATCGGCCCGATCGGCGCCGAGCGGTCGAAGCTCTTGCCGATCTCCCAGGGCTTCTTCTGGTCGCCCATCTCGCGCTGCAGGTCGCGCCGGGTCATGTCCAGCCCGAGCGAGTAGCCGTAGACCAGGTCCAGCGCATCCGCCGCCGCGATGTTGCGCCCGCCCTTGCCGAGCGCGACCACCAGTTCCACCTCGTAGTGGTAGTTCTTGGTGAGCGAGGGGTACGGATGGTCGGCCACGGTGCCGGGCGTGACGACCTGGATCGCGTCCGCCGGTTTCTGGAAGAAGAAGGGCGGTTCGCGGCTCGGGTCGGAACCCATCTCGCGCGCATGGGCCGCATAGTTGCGGCCGATGCAGTAGATGCGGCGCACCGGAAACGCCTGCTCGCTGCCGACGATCGGCACCGTGGCCTGTGCGACCGTGAAGGGCGTGGGCGCCGGGCGCGATGCGCCGCCGGCCGGCAGCGCGCAGCCGGCCATGGCGCTGGCGGCCACGGCGGCGGAGCCGGCCAGCAGGCCGCGTCGTGAATTGGACATGGTCTTTGTCTCCTGGATCTTTGATGAAAGGCGATGAACGCCGGCCGCAGCCGGCCGGGCCATTCTGGAGCGCGCCGCGGCGGCGCTTGCGCACGCATCTACGCAAAAACAGGACGAAAGCAACACCGTCCCGCCTGTCGGGGCGGCCCTGGGCGAGGGGCTTACCATCGCGCCATGTCGTCGGCTCTTCCATCCAGCAGCTTGCGCCTCTATGGCATGCAGGAGCGCGCGAACCACCTCGACTTCGACATCCGCTTCGAAGGCGCGCGCGACGTGCTCGCGCGGCCGCACCGGCACGAGTACTTCCAGATCCAGGTGAGCATCCACGGCGGCTCGCAACAGGTAGTTGGCGGCGCGGTGCGGCCGTTCACCGCGGGGCACCTGAGCTTCGTGCTGCCCTACCGCGTGCACGTGGTGCCGCATCCGCCCGGCGCGCGCTATGCCATCGTGAACTTCGACCAGGGCTTTCTCTGGCCCGAACTCGCGGTCGAGGCGCTCGACCTGGAGGAGGTGCCGGCCGCGCGCCAGCCGGAGCTCGCACCCTTCCTGTTCCAGGAATACATGGACTTCCACTTCGGCGATGCCGATTTCGCGCGCATCCTCGGATGGCTCGATGAGCTTGCCGCGCTGAACCGCGAGCGGCGCTTCGGTGCCGTGGGTGCGATCCGCGGCATCCTGCTGCAGTTGATGGCGCTGGCCTGCCACCGGCACGAGGCGCCGCTCCTCGCGCAGGCGGCGCTGCAGAGCGGCCGCAGCGCGGGCCACGATGCGCTGCAGCGCGTGATGCGCTACGTGCGCGAGCACCTGGCCGAGGAGATGTCGCTCAACGACGCCGCGGCGGCCGCCATGCTGTCGCCCAACTACCTCGCGCACCTGCTCAAGAAGCAGACCCAGCGCACCTTCACCGAACTCGTGACCGAGCGCCGCCTGGAGCGCGCGAAGGAACTGCTGGTGACCTCGAACGCCCGCATCGGCGACATCGCGCGGCAGTGCGGCTTCGGCGACGCCGTGTACTTCAGCCGCCGCTTCAGGCTGCAGAGCGGCGTCACGCCGCGGCAGTTCCGCAGCCAGGCGGATGCCGGGCTGGCGGCGGCGGCGGCGCCGCCGGACCGGAGCCGCCGGGCCGACAGCCTCCCTTCACCGTCGCGTAAGTCCTAAGTCCTATAGGCATTCGCCGCGCGCAGACTCGCGCTTGCCGGTCCCGTGGCCGGCAAAGCACAAGGAGCGGCATGGCTGCACTGGACCGGATCGGCTGTCATCGCTGCGGGCGCGTTCGCCTGCATGCCGATGCGCCATGTCCGGCCTGCGGTGCGGCGCCTGCTGCGGGAGCGGCGGTGGCGGGCGCGAGCGAGCCCTTCGTCGGGCGCCGCGGCGAATTGCAGCTGGCGCACGATGCGCTCGGCGGGGCGCTGGCCGGGCGCGGCCGCGTCGTCATGCTGAGCGGCGAGGCCGGCATCGGCAAGACGCGGCTCGCCCAGGAGGTGGCGACGCTGGCCCTGCGGCGCGGCATGCTGACCCTGTGGGGCCGCTGCCTCGAGGAACCCGGCGCGCCGCCCTTCCTGCCGTGGACCCGCGCGATGCAAGCCTGCCTGCGTGCCTGCCGCGACGAGCGCCTGCCCGCGCTGCTCGGGCGCGAGGCCGCCGCGGCGGTCGAGATCGCGCCCGAGCTTGCCGGGCGGCTGCCCCCCGGCACCGCGCTGCCGGCGATCGGCGAGGGCGACCAGGCACGCTTCCGGCTGTTTGCCTCGATCACGCATTTCTGGCGCCAGGTGGCGACGCTGCGTCCGCTGCTGCTGATCCTGGACAACCTGCACTGGGCCGACGCCTCGTCGCTGCGGCTGCTGGCCTTCATCGCCCAGGACGTCGGCGAATCCCGCATCCTGCTGCTCGGCTCCTACCGCGAGGCCGGCCTGTCGCGCCAGCATCCGCTGGCTGCCACCCTGGCCGAGCTGCTGAACACCCGGCAGTTCTGCCGCCTGCCGCTGCAAGGGCTGAGCCTCGAGGAAACCGAGCGGATGGTGGCCGCGGCCAGCGCCGTGACGCCGCCGCCCGCCGTGATCGCGACCATGCATCGCCGCACCGAGGGCAATCCGCTGTACCTGGTCGAGACGCTGCGCTTCCTGCAGCAGGGCCCCTGCGGCAACGACCCGCACGCCGCCGCGGCGCGGGCCGAGACCGTGCCGAGCGGCATCCGCGCGGTGATCGGCCAGCGGCTCAACCAGCTGTCGGCGCCGTGCTGCGAACTGCTCGCGATCGCCGCGTGCATCGGCCGCGACTTCGACTTGCCGCTGCTGGCAGAGCTGGCCGGCGCCGGCAGCGAGGCCGCGTTGCTGGGCAGGCTCGACGAGGCGCTGGCGCAGCGCGTCATCGAGGCCGTGCCGCCCGGGCCGCAGTACCAGTTCAGCCACGTGCTGATCCGCGAGGTGCTCTATGACGAGCTGCCCGCGGCGCGCCGCGTCGCGCTGCACGGGCGCATCGCCGAGTCGCTCGAGGCGCGCCACGCCGGGCGGCTCGACGCGGTGCTGGCGCAGCTCGCCTACCATGCGGCCGCGGCCCTGCCCGCGGGCAACGCGGCGCGCGCGCTGGACATCGCGCAGCAGGCCGCCGCGCGCGCCGTGGCGCTGATGGCGCACGAAGAAGCCCTGCGCTGCTACCGCCTCGCGCTGCAGTTGCAGGAGCGCTGGCTGCCGGCCGAGCGCGCGCGACATGGCGCGCTGCTGCTGGCGCTCGGTGCGGTGCAGATGCATGCCGGCGAGAACGATGCCAGTGCCGCCACCTTCCTGGAAGCGGCCACGCTGGCGCGCGCGCTCGGCGACGCGGACCTGTTCGCGCAGGCGGCGCTCGGCTTCGAGAACAACGGCTGGCGCATCAGCCACCCGGGCGAGCAGGCGGCGGCGCTGCTCGAAGAGGCGCTGGCGCCGTCAGACGGTTTCGACGCCGCGCTGCGGGTCGACCTGCTGGCCGCGCTGTGCCGCGCCTGCATCTTCTGCGGCCGCCAGCCGCAGGCCAACGCGGCGCAGCACCAGGCCGTTGCGCTGGCGCGCGAACTGGCGATGCCGCACCCGCTGTTCAAGGCGCTGGCGGCAATCCTGCCGGCGCGCGCCGATCCCACCCAGCTCGACGAGCGCCTGCGCTGCGCGCGCGAGGCACTCGAAGTGGCCGAGCGTGCCGGCCACATGGAGTGGGTCGACGCGCTGACCGGCTGGTACTTCGGCGACCTGGTCGAGAAGGGCGAACTCGCCGCGGCGCGCCCGCTGGCCCAGGTCCATACGCGGGTGGCGGATGCCATCCGCCAGCCCTTCATGCAGGCCATGGGGCTGGCCAGCCTCACGCTGCTCGCAGCCTACGAGGGCCGCTTCGCGGATGCCGAGCGGCTGGCCGGCCAGACCTTCACGATCGGGCAGCGCTTCCTGCCCGGCAACGCACAGGGCGCCTACAGCCTGCAGATCTTCGTGCTGCGGCGGCACCAGGGCCGCCTTGGCGAGGTGCTGCCGGTGCTGCGCGGCCTGGTCGGCAGCGTGCCGCGCGACAGCCTCTGGCAGCCCGGCCTCGCACTGATCTGCGCCGAGCTCGACCTGCACGAGCCGGCCCGCGAGGCCTACGAGGCACTCGCGGCCGACGGCTTTGCCGGCATTGCGCGCGACGGCATGTGGCTGACCAACACCGTCTTTGCGGCCGAGGTCTGCGCCCGCCTCGGCGACCGGCCGCGCGCGGCGCTGCTGTACCGGCTGCTCGCGCCTTACGCCGGCCGCAACGTGGTGACCGGCACCAACATTGCCTGCTTCGGCGCCGTGGACCGCTACCGCGGCATGCTCGCCGCACTGGCCGGCGACGATGCGAACGCCGCGGTGCATCTGGAAGCCGCCGTTGCCCTGGACGAGCGCTGCGGCGGCCGCCCCTGGCTGGCGTACAGCCGCTTCGAGTGGGCGCGCTGGCTGGCCGCGCGCGGCGATGCAGCGGCCGCGGGCACGCAGCTCGATGCGGCACTCGCGCTCGACCGCGAACTGGGCATGGCCAGCCTGGCGCGGCGCTGCGAGGCGCTGCAGCGCGAACTGGCAGGCGCCGGCGCGATGCCGTCCGCGTCCCCCGAGGGCCTGAGCCGGCGCGAGCTTGCCGTGCTGCGGCTGCTCTGCGCCGGCTGCAGCAACCAGGCGATCGCCGAGCGCCTGTTCATCAGCCCACACACGGTGGCGCACCACGTGCGCCACATCCTCTCCAAGACCGACTGCCGCAGCCGCACCGAAGCCGCGGCCTGGGCGCACCGCCACCGCGTCGCCGAGGGCCTGGAGCCATCCTGATCGCCGGGGCGGACCGGCGCGAAATGGTCAATTCGGGCGATGCGCGGCCGCGCGCCCAGGCCTAACTTCGGTTCTCGGGCTCGGCGCCGCCGGGCCCCTCAACCCGAAGGAGTGCGCCCCATGCCTGCAACCCTGTACGAACGACTTGGTGGAGAGGAGCGCATCCAGCGGCTCGTCACCGACGTCGTCGAGAACCACTACTCCAACCCGCTCATCCGTTCGCGCTTTGCGAACAGCAACCGCGCCGAGGTCGAGCGTCATGTGGTCGAGTTCCTCTGCTCCGGCAGCGGCGGCCCGCAGTGCTACACCGGCAAGGACCTGGTGTCGGCCCACAAGGGCATGAACATCAGCGAGCAGGAACTGGTCGCCGCAATGGACGACATCGTCGCGGCCATGACCAAGAACGGCTACGACCAGGCCGAGAAGAACGAGGTGGTCGCGATCCTCTATTCGCTCAAGGGCGACGTGGTGCGGCTGTAGACGCAGCCGCAGCTCTCGCTCGCGCCCCGGCGGCGCTTCGCCGGTGACACGGAAGGAAAGGAAGCTCACCATGACACGCCAGCCATTTGCCGCCTGGGCGATCGGCGCCGCCCTGATCGCGGGCATCGCCACCAGCTGGGCCCAGTCCGGCGATCACCGGATGGTCTCGCCCGCCGACCTCAAATGGGCCGATGTTCCCTCGCTGCCGCCCGGCGCGAAGCTCGCGGTGATCGAAGGCCCGATGAGCGAGGCCGTGCCTTTCACGGTGCGCCTCAAGGTGCCGGCCAATTACCGGATTCCGTCGCACTGGCATCCGGCCGTCGAGCGGGTGACCGTGCTCTCGGGCACCTTCCACATGGGCCTGGGCGACAAGCTCGACATGCAGAAGTCGATGCCGGTGGTTGCGGGCGGCATGATGATCCTGCAGCCCAAGACGCCGCACTTCGCCTGGACCAGCGAGGAAACGGTGGTGCAACTGCACGGCACCGGCCCCTGGGGCGTGACCTACGTCAATCCGGCGGACGACCCGCGGGCGAAATGAACTTCAGGCCGACAGGAGGTCGGCCGGCAGCGGCGGCGGGCGCAGCTCGCCGACCTCGACCACCACATCGGCCGGCAGTCCGTTGCGCCGTGCCGCCTCGCGGATCGGCTCGATGCCGGGGGCTTCGTACAGGCAGTAGGTCTTCTTCTTGTCGGCGCTGAGGAACGAATACAGCCAGCGCACGCCGACGTCGTCGTTGACGCGGATGATGCCGGCCGCGGCCTCGGGCGAGACCTCGAGTTGATCCGCAAAATTGCGCTCGATCAGGTAGAGAGGCATGGCGGCTCCTTCGTCGTGAGGAAGTGCCATCGTAGTACGGCGGGCCGCAAAAACCTAAGATGTGCCCTTCATGGACACATCCCCCGACAACCCGGCGCGCCCGCGGATCTACCTTGCCGGCCCCGATGTCTTTCGCCCGGACGCCAGGGAGCACTTCGTGCGGCTCGCGGCGGCCTGCGACGCGCTGGGGCTGGCGGCCCTGCTGCCGGCCGACGGCAACGAGGAGCCGGCTGCACAGGCGCCGGAAATGCAGATCTTCCAGGCCAACATGCAGCGCCTTCGCGGCGCCGACGGCGTGGTGGCCAACCTCGCGTGCTTCCGCGGCCTGGAGCCCGATTCGGGCACGGTGTTCGAGGTGGGCGCCGCGGTGGCGCTGCAGATCCCGGTCGTGGCCTACGGCGTGTCCGCGGGCAGCTATGCCGACCGCGCCAGGGAGGCGCTGCAATGCGCGCCCGATGCGGCCGGGGTGCTGCGCGAGAGCGGCAGCGGCATCGCGGTGGAGGACTTCGGGCAGCCGCTGAACCTCATGCTGGCCTGCTCGATCCACATCGCGCCGACGCCGGAAGCGGCGCTGCAGAAGATGGCGGAACTGCTCGCCGCACCGGCGCGCTGAGCCGCCCGGGGAAGGGCGCCGCGGCTACTTCGCCGCCACCTGTTCCACCGGTGCCACCAGGTGCTCAAGCATGCGCCGCGCGTTGAGCGGCAGTTCCTGCGACGAGCGCACGCACGCCATCAGCGTGCGCTCGGCCCAGGCGTCGCCGAGCGCGGCGCGCGCGATCTTCATCGAGCGGGCGCAGCGTTCGGCCGCCGTCTGCGGCACGATGCCCACGCCGATGCCATGCGCCACCATGCGGCACACGGCCTCGAAGTTGCCCACGCGCACGCGGTAGGCCAGGTGCTTGCCGAGCGCGCGGGCATGCTGCGTGAGCAGCAGCTGCAGCGCGCTGTCGGCGGGCAGGCCGACGAATTCGCTGTCGATCACCTCGGCCAGCATCACGCGCCGGCGCCCGGCCAGCGCATGGCCGCGCGGCATCACCAGCACCAGGTCGTCGCGGCGGAACGGATGGCATTCGAGGCCCTCGGTGTCGATGGCGTCCGAGACGATGCCGATGTCGCAGCGGCCGCCGCGCAGTGCATCGACGGTGTCGGGGCTGGGGCGCTCCTCGAGGTCGACCGAGATGCGCGGATGCTGCATGAGAAAGCGGCTCAGCACCTCGGGCAGGTGCTCGGTCAGCGCCGAGGTGCCGCACATGAGCCGCACATGGCCCTTGAGGCCCTGGCCGTACTCGCCGAGCTCGCCGCGCAGGCGCTCCATCTGCTGCAGCACGACGCGCGCATGGTGCAGCAGCGTGCGGCCGGCCTCGGTCGGGCGCACGCCCTGCGCATGGCGCGTGAGCAGCGGGCTGCCGAGGGCGTCTTCCATGCCGCGCACGCGCTGGCTGGCCGAGGCGAGCGTCATGTGCGAGCGTGCCGCGCCGGCCGTGAGGCTGCCGGCCTCGACCACATGGAGGAAAAGCCGCAGGTCGGTGAGATCGAATCGCATGGTGAGGCCGCAAGGTAGCACGGGAGCCTCAGCCTGTGCCTGAGGCCGGCTGCGCGAATGCCGCATTTCCAGGCGCGGCCGTGGCCGGCAGACTGCGCCGCCATGACGATTTCGAATGATCTTGCAGAACTGGCAACGGGCCACTGGGCGGCGGCCACCCTGGTGTTTCTGCTGGCCGGCGTGGTCAAGGGCGTGATCGGGCTCGGGCTGCCGACGGTGTCGATGGCGCTGCTTGCGCTCTGGATGCCGCCGGTGCGCGCGGCGGCGCTGCTGATCGCGCCGTCGCTCGTCACCAACCTCTGGCAGACCGGGCCGCGCGCGAGCTTCTGGCCGGTGCTGCGCCGCATCGGCGGCATGCAGGCGGGCATCGTGGCGGGCACCCTGGGCGGCGCACTGTGGCTCGGCGTGCCGGCGGGCGAAGGGGCCTCGGTGGCGCTGGGCGTGGCGCTGGTGGCTTACGCGCTCTGGGGCCTCACGGGACGGCAGCTGCAGGTGCCCGCGGCGCATGAGCGCTGGCTCGGGCCGGTGGTGGGCGCCGCCACCGGGTTGGTGACGGCGGTGACCGGCGTGTTCGTGGTGCCGGCCGTGCCCTATCTGCAGGCCCTGGGCTTCCAGCGCGATGCGCTGATCCAGGCGATGGGCATTTCGTTCACCACCTCGACCGTGGTGCTTGCCATCGGGCTCGCGGGCAACGGCGGCTATCCGGTGGCGGCGGTGGGGGGATCGCTCGCCATGCTGGTGCCGGCCCTCGGCGGCATGGCGATCGGCACCTGGCTGCGCAAGCGGCTGCCGGTGGCGGTGTTCAGGCGCTGTTTCCTGGCCGGGCTGGCGCTGCTGGGGCTCTACATGGTGGTTCGCGCGCTGGCGTGAGCCCGAAGCACCTGGCGACGAGCCCTACGCTGCGAGCAGGGCCGCGCGCACGCGCTCGATGGCCTGCCGGTAGGGCAGGGTGAAGCTGCTGATGTCGTCGCCGCCCGCGAGCCAGCTGAACGAGAACACCAGGCCGTCTTCCTCGGGGCTGCCCATGGCCACGTGGTCGAAGGTTTCGGGCAGCGGACCATCGGCGCGCATCAGGAACAGGTGCCACAGCTGGGGGTGGCGCAGCGTATTGCCTTCGATGCCGGCTTCGCAGTCGCGCTGCAGGGTGCCGAGCGGCTGCAGCTCGCCGACGTGGTCGATGCCCGATTCCTCCAGCAGCTCGCGCCGCACCGCCACCTCGGGCGATTCGCCGGGCTCGACGGTGCCCTTGGGCAGCTGCATGTTGCCGTCGCCGGGGTGGCGGAACACCAGCAGCCGGCCCCTGGCGTCGACCAGGCAGGCGCAGGCCTTCAGGATCGGGCTGGTGCGGCCGCTGCTGCTGTCGTTCATCAGGCGTTGTTCGCGAGGGCGGCCTTGACGGCGGCGCTCACCTGGCCCATGTCGGCCTTGCCCGCGAGGCGGGTCTTGACCGCGCCCATCACCTTGCCCATGTCGCCGGGGCCCTTGGCGCCCAGTTCGGCCACGATGGCCTTCACTTCGGCGGCCACTTCGTCGGCGCTCATGCGCTGCGGCAGGTAGACCTCGAGCACCTTGATCTCGGCCGATTCCTTGTCGGCCAGGTCGGCGCGGCCGCCGGTGGTGAACGCGGCGATCGAGTCCTTGCGCTGCTTGACCATCTTGTCGACGATGGCAACGACCATGGCATCGTCGAGCTCCACGCGCTCGTCGACTTCCTTCTGCTTGAGCGCGGCCAGCAGCAGGCGGATGGTGCCCAGGCGCTCCGAGTCCTTGGCGCGCATGGCGGTCTTCATGTCTTCGGTGATCTGTTCTTTGAGTGTCATTCGGCACAACCTTTCGGAAAAAACAAAAGCCGCGGCAGGTTTCCCTGGCGCGGCTGGGGCAACGGGGCTGGCGGCGACTTTCGTCGGCGGCCGGGCCCGGGTGTTGCTTAGTACAGCTTCTTGGGCAGCTGCATGCTGCGCACGCGCTTGTAGTGGCGCTTGACGGCGGCTGCCTTCTTGCGCTTGCGCTCGGCGGTCGGCTTTTCGTAGAACTCGCGGGCACGCAGGTCGGTCAGCAGGCCGAGCTTTTCGATGGTGCGCTTGAAGCGGCGCAGGGCGACGTCGAAAGGCTCGTTTTCTTTAACGCGGATGGTGGTCATTGATGAATCGTTGAACTGAATTTGGCCTGGGGAGATCGAGGCCCCAAGCCGGGGTTCCTCAACTGAAAATTTTTGCGGCCGTTGAGGGAAGGCCAGAAGTTAGCCCGCGAGTATAGCACTCCGCGAGGCCTCGCGCGCCTCGCGGCCTTTTCAGAAGGAGGTGGCGCAGGCGTGCGCGCTGGCCCAGGCCCACTGGAAGTTGTATCCGCCCAGCCAGCCCGTCACATCGACCACTTCGCCGATGAAATACAGGCCCGGCTGCTTCGATTCCATGGTCTGGGAGGACAGGTCGCGGGTGTCGACGCCGCCGGCCGTGACTTCGGCCTTCTTGTAGCCCTCGGTGCCGCTGGGGGTGATCTGCCAGCGGGCAATGCGCTCCGCCAGGGCGGCCAGCGCCTTGTCGGCCGCCTCGTTGACAGGCCGCTGCAGCGCCGGATCCTGCCCGACCCAGGCATCCGCCAGCCGGGAGGGCACCAGCGCGGCCAGCTCGTTGGCGATGCGCTTCTTCGAGCGCAGCTTGGCTTCGCCCAGGGCCTCGGCCACGTCCACGCCCGGCGCGAAGTCGAGCGTGAGCGGGCTGCCGGGCTTCCAGTAGCTCGAAATCTGCAGCACCGCTGGGCCCGACAGGCCGCGGTGGGTGAACAGCAGGTCCTCGAGGAAGGCCATCTTTTCCTTCCTGGCGCCGGTCTCGATGCGCACCGGCAGCGCCAGCCCGGCCAGTTCGGCATACGGTGCCCAGGCCTCGCCGCCGAAGGTCAGCGGCACCAGCGCCGGGCGCGGCGTGACGACGCGCAGGCCGAACTGCTCGGCCAGGCGGTAGCCGAAGTCGCTGGCGCCGATCTGCGGAATCGACAGGCCGCCGGTGGCGACCACCAGCCTGGGCGTCTCGATGGGACCCCGGGTGCTATCGATCCGGTAGCTGCCTGCGCCCGATGCGCCGTCGCCGGCGGCCGAGAACACGATCTTTCCGAGCTTGCACGGCTGCCAGCGCGTGACGCCGCCGGCCTCGCACTCCGCCAGCAGCATGTCGATGATCTGCTGCGAGGAGCCGTCGCAGAACAGCTGGCCCTTGTGCTTTTCGTGATACGCAATGCCGTGCTTGTGCACCAGGTCGATGAACTGCTGCGGCGCATAGCGCGACAGCGCCGAGCGGCAGAAATTCGGGTTGTCGCCGATGAAGTGGCGCTGCGGCGCGCGCACGTCGAGGTCGCGGTTGGTGAAGTTGGCGCGGCCGCCGCCCGAGATGCGGATTTTTTCCGCGATCTTTTCGCTGTGGTCGACCAGCAGCACCTTGAGCCCGCGCTGGCCGGCCAGGCCCGCGCAGAACAGCCCGGCCGCGCCCGCGCCAACCACCACCACGTCGAAATGAGAAGGAGCGCTCAAGCCGGTCAGGGTCCATCGGCCGCCAGCAGCGGCGGCGCGTTGTACTTGAGGTGGCCCACGTAGCGCAGCGGCTGCGTGGCGGCAATCGAGGGCACATCGCCCTCGCGCATGTGCAGCAGGTCGGCCGGGCTGACCCAGCGCGGGTCGGCGTCGGTGATCGGCAGGCCGGCCTGGCGGTAGGCCTCGAGCACGAACTGCGAGCAGAAGAACTGGTCGTCGCGGCTCGCGCCCAGCTGCACCATGGCCATGCCGCTGATGCAGTAGTGGCTCACGGCGGAGGGAATGAGCGGCAGCTCGCACAGGCGCCGGTTCAGCACGAAGGGCGCATTCAGCAGCACGCCGGTGGTGTTGTAGCGGATGCCCACCTGCGAGTTGGCCCAGGCGCGCAGTTTCCGGGCCCCCGAGTCATCGAGCCCGGGCACGCGGAAGGCCACGACCATCTGCTCCTCGTCCACCACGTCGGCCAGCGGCCGCGCGCGCACGCCGCTGCCGACCGCCTCGGCGATCAGGCCGTCGCCCAGGTAGAGCACGGCATGGCTCACGGGCGAGAAGGTGCCCAGCCGGATGCCGAAGGAATTGACCGTGGCGATGGAGGTCAGCAGGATGTCGCCGGGCTGCAGCGCATCGGCGGCAATGAGCTCGCCGCCGTTGCCGGGCGCGATGACCGAGCTCTGCACGCGCAGGCGCAGCCCCGCGTCCTTGGACGGCAGGTCGACGCGGGTGGCGCAGGCCGACAGCAGCAGCAGCAGCGATGCGCAAGCGGCAAGCGCCGCCGCGCGGAGATGGCGCCGCGCCATCATCCCTTCCAGACGAAAGGAAACTTCAACTGCTTGAAGAAGCCGTTGGGCACGTAGTCGCCGAGCACGCCGTATTTCTCGGGCCAGAGCTTGGTGCTTTTCACGGCGGTGCCGAAGAGATAGTCGAGAAAGGCGTAGTGCGCCGAATAGTTCTTGTCGAGCGCTTCCACGTCCTGGCTGTGGTGCCAGTGGTGGAAGTTGGGCGTGACGATGATGTAGCGCAGCGGCCCGAGCCGCACGCTCACGTTGCAGTGGTTGAACACCGCCTGGAAGCCCACCACCACGATGTACGCGTCGATCACTTCCTTGGAAAAGCCCAGCACATAGATCGGCGCCAGCACCAGCGTGCGCGTGATCAGCAGCTCGAGGATGTGCTGGCGCGAGCCGGCCATCCAGTCCATGCTCTTCACGCTGTGGTGCACCGCATGCAGGCGCCACAGCACCGGCACCTCGTGGTAGGCGCGATGGGTCCAGTACTGCACCAGGTCGGCCACCAGGACGATCAGCAGCAGCCCGGCCCAGAACGGCAGGTTGCCCACCCAGCCGCGCACGCCGTCGTTGGCGGCCCAGCCGAAGAACTTGTGCACCATCAGGTTGGTGGCCAGCAGCACGAAGCCCACGATCATGTGGTTGACCACGAAATGGTGGAAGTCGGTCTGCCATTCGGCGCGGAACACCGGCTGGTCCTTGCGCAGCGCAAACAGCTTCTCGATGAAGATGAAGATCAGCGAGGAGCCCAGCAGATCCAGGATGAACCAGTCCAGGCCGATGTAGGGCGTGTTGTCGGCAAAGTCGTTCACCGGCACCTTGTGCCCGCCCAGCAGCGCGGCCGCGGCCACCAGCAGGAAGGCGGCCGAAGACAGCCAGCGCGAGCGGTTGAAGATGATGTTCACCAGCGCCAGCCCGCCCGAGACCACCATGGCCGCCAGCAGGATGAAGCGCATCACGTCGACGTTGTAGCTCTTGCGCAGCTCGGGCGTCGTGAGGTACTGCGGAAAGTGGAAGGCCAGCACGCCAAGGAAGCACAGGATGCCCAGGCTCAGGGCGATGGTTCCGGTGACGAGGCCGCGGCCGCGCTGCAGCTCGCCATGGTTCTGTGTGAATTCGTTGAGTTTGTCGATGTCCAGCATGCCCGCCTCTCTCTCTTTTGCTTGCGCTTTTGTTGGAGCGCGATTTTAGGCGGCTGTAGGAAAACGCTCACGTCGACCAAAAGGTCTAGACGCGGCCGCCGGTCTCCGGTATCAGCGCGGCCGGACCGCGCGCCGGCGCAGCAGCGCGGCCGTGCCCAGCGCCACGGCCATGACCAGCAGCGAAACGACGGTGGTCACCGTGCCCAGCGCATAGATGGAAGGCGTCGTGACGGTCGAGGTCAGGCCCTGCAGCTCGAGCGGCAGCGTGTTGACGTCGCCGATGGCTTGCGAGGTGCGGGCGATCTCGTCCCACGACAGCGTGAATCCGAACATGCCGATGCCGACGATCGACGGCCCGATCAGCGGCAGCACCACGAAGCGGAAGGCCTGCCACGGCGTGGCGCCGAGGTCGCGCGCGGCTTCCTCGTAGGCCGGGTTGAAGCGGTTGAACACCGCGAACATGATGAGCAGGCCAAAGGGCAGGGTCCAGGTCAGGTGGGCGCCGAGCGCGGAGCTGAAGAGGCCGAGCGCGGTGCCGTAGCCTTCGAGCAGGGTGGTGGCGTCCATTGCCGTGAGCAGGCTCTTGATGCCGGTGTCGAGCAGCCGGAACTGCAGGCCGATGCCGAGCGAGATGATGATCGACGGCATGATGAGGCTCGCCACGGTCACGAAGAAGAGGGCGTTGCTGCCCTTGAGCTTCTTGCGGAACGCGAGCCCGGCGAGCACCGACAGCACCACGGTGAAGCCCATGACCACGGCGCCCAGCGCCAGCGAGCGCCGGAAGGCCGCGCCGATGTCGACGGTGCCCAGGCCTTCGGCCAGCTTGTGGAACCAGTGCAGAGAGACGCCGCGCAAGGGGAAGGTCAGCCCGCCTTCGGGGCCCTGGAAGCTCAGGATGAAGATCGTGATCATCGGGCCGTAGAGGAACAGCACGAAGAGGGCGAACACGATCGCCAAGGGCCAGAAGCCGGGGGCGCGTTGTTCTCCGATGCGTTGGCTCATCTGTGTTTTTCTTTCGGGGGGCTGTTGTTCAGGGCGCTGTCGTTCAGGGCGCGTGCACAGATCACCGGGTACTCCCCTCCGCGAATGTCCCCCGGCCTGCGGCCTCCTCCTTGATTTCGCTGCGGGGAGCACCCGATGCTCTGTGCACGAGGGCACGCTCGTTGTGCACCGCTGATCAACCACCGCTCTTTGCAACGCTTCCGTCGATGGGGTGCCTTGCGCAGCGAAATAAAGGAGGAGCGCGAAGCGCGGGGGACATTCGCGGAGCAAGGTACCCCGTCGGCGGGAGCGCGCCCTGAACAACGAAACCCGAATCGAACAAAAGAGCCCAAGTTCACCCTAAAGCTCCTTGCGAATATCAACCAGCCGCGTGAGCCCCCAGATGATCATCAGCACCACCGCCAGCAGGATCACCGCGTTGGCCGCGGCCAGCGGAAACTGCAGGTACGAGGTCTGTACCTGGATGATCTTGCCGATCGATGCGATCTGCTGCCCGCCCATCACGCCGATGGTGACGAAGTCGCCCATCACTATCGTGATGACGAAGATCGAGCCGATCAGGATGCCGGTGCGCGACAGCGGCACCACCACGTTCCAGAGCGTCTGCCAGCCCGAGGCGCCCGCATCGCTCGCGGCTTCGAGCAGCGAGCGGTCGATGCGCATCATGCTGTTGAAGATCGGCACGATCATGAACATCGTGTAGAGGTGCACGAAGGCGAGCACCACCGAGAAATTGGAGAACAGCAGCCACTCGACCGGCTGATTGACCACGCCCGGGCCCATCAGTGCCTGGTTCACCAGCCCGTTGCGGCCCAGCAGCGGCACCCACGAGATCATGCGGATCACGTTGGAAGTCCAGAACGGCACCGTGCACAGCACGAACAGCGCCGTCTGCATGCCCGGCGAGCGGACGTGGAATGCAAGGAAGTAGGCCACCGAAAAGCCGACCACCAGCGTGATGCCCCACACCAGCAGGCAGAACTTGAAGGTGCTCAGGTAGGTGTTGAGCGTGACGCACAGGTCGCCGTTGTCGGTGAGATGCGAACAGCCCTCGAACAGGCTCAGGTAGTTGCGCAGCGTGACCGCGGGGATCAGCTCGTACTCGTTGAAGTTCCACAGGCTGACCATCGCGACCAGCGCCAGCGGAACCAGGAAGAACAGCAGGAACACCAGCGCGAACGGCGCCGCCTGCCACCATGCCTTGACGGCGTGGACGGACGGGCTGGGCGCATGCGCGCTGGCGGTGGGGGCGCTCACGGGGTCAGGCGGCGACGAACTCGTTCCACTTTCTGACCATGTACTCGTTCTCGTCCATCACCGCGTTCCAGCAGGCGATGCCGCCCATGCGCTGCTCGTAGCTGCCGCCGTCGCGCACCGCGCCGGCCTTGGCGATCACGTCGCCCTGCGGGCTCTTGATGTCCTGCGCCGCGGGCTTGCCTTCCATCCAGTAGGCCCACTCGTAGGCTTCCATCTTGGTCTTGGCGGTGTCGAGCACGGCGCTGTAGTAGCCCTGGCGGTTGAGGTAGGCGCCGGCCCAGCCATCGAGGAACCAGTTGATGAACTCATAGGCGCCGTCGAGCTTCTTGCCCGAGAGCGTGGCCGGCAGCCCGAAGCCCGAGGCCCAGGCGCGATAGCCTTCCTTGAGCGGCTGGAACGTGCAGTCGATGCCCTTGCCGCGCACGGCCGTGACCGCGGGCGACCACATCGACTGGATCACCACCTCGCCCGAGGCCATCAGGTTCACCGATTCGTTGAAGTCCTTCCACAGCGCGCGGAACTGGCCGGCCTTCTTGGCTTCGATCAGGGTCTTGATCGTGAGGTCGATCTCGGCCTTGGTCATGTTGCCCTTGTCGGCGTACTTGTGGATGCCCTTGGCCTCCACCACCATCGCGGCGTCCATGATGCCGATCGACGGAATGTTCAGGATCGCGGCCTTGCCCTTGAATTCCGGATTGAGCAGTTCGGCCCAGGAGCCGATGGGGCGCTTGATCAGGTCGGGGCGGATGCCCAGCGTGTCGGCGTTGTAGGTGGTCGGGATCAGCGACATGAACTGGGTGGGCGACTTGGCAAAGGCCTTGCTCTTCTCGCCTTCGAGATAGATCACCTTGATGGGCGCCGTGCCCTGGTCGCCGACCTTCTTGCCGCCCACTTCGCCCTTGGTGAAGAGCGAGGTGATCTTGCCGGCGTTCTTCACGCGCTTGGTGTCGATGCCCTTCAAGTTGCCGGTGGGCACGATCTTCTTGAGCGAGAAGAACTCGGTGTCGATCAGGTCGAAGCTGTTGGGCGCGGTGACGGCGCGCTTGGTCACGTCGTCGGTGGTCACGGCCACGTACTGGATCTCGATGCCGGTGTCGGCCTTGAACTTCTCGGCAATGGCCTTGTCCTGGTTCACCGCCGTGCCCAGGTATCGCAGCACGATCTTTTCCTGCGCATGCACGAAGGGCGCAATGCCCGTGGCCAGGATGCCGGCGGTGCCTTGCAGCAGGGTGCGACGCTGGAGGCCGGCGGACGAGTCGATGGGGTCGGTCATGGAAGAGTCTCCGTGGAAGAAAAAAGCAGGGGAGGGAACGTGAAAAAAAGCAAACGGAAATGCAGGCAATGCATGAGCGGCCGCGCGCTCACAGCGGCATGCTCGCGAGCGCGGCCAGGTCGTCGCGTGCGGGGCGACTGCCGCTCGCGGCCGGCACCGGCACGCGCTCGGCGGGCGGCTTGGCGCCGGGGCCGAGCACGCGCGCATCGGCTTCGGCCCAGGACAGGCGCACCGCATCGCCCGGCGCATGGGGGCTGGCAAGAAAGGCGGCTTCGCCCAGCAGCACCGAGACGCTGCCGCGGCCGGGCGCGGCGTCCTGCAGCGCGAGGCCGAGCAGCACGTAGGTGCCCTGGTATTCGACGTCGGTGACCGTGGCGGCCAAGCCGCCGGCTGCATCGCCGCGGGCGATCCGCATGTGGTCGTTGCGCACGGCGACCTGGCCGGCGGGCGTGTCGAACACGTTGTGGCCGCCCATGAAGCGCGCCACGAATTCGCTCGCCGGATGGTTGTAGACCTGGTGCGGCGAGCCGACCTGCTCGATCACGCCGTGGTTCATGACCACCATGGTGTCGGCCAGCGCCATCGCTTCTTCCTGCGAGTGCGTGACGTGCACGAAGGTCAGCCCCAGTTCCTTCTGCCAGCGGCGCAGTTCGGCGCGCATCTGGATACGCAGGAACGGATCGAGCGCCGACAGCGGTTCGTCGAGCAGCAGCACGCGCGGCTCGGTGATGAGCGCGCGCGCGAGCGCCACGCGCTGCTGCTGGCCGCCGGAGAGTTCGCCGGGCTTGCGCTCGGCCAGGTGGCCCATTGCCACGCGCTCGAGCAGTTCGCGTGCGCGCTTCTGGCGCTCGGCCTTGCCGACGCCCTTCATCTTGAGGCTGAAGGCCACGTTGTCCAGCGCCGAAAGATGCGGGAACAGCGCGAAGCTCTGGAACATCATCGCGGTGCCGCGCGCCGCCGCGGGCAGGTTGGTGATGTTGCGGTTGTCCAGCAGGATGTCGCCGCTCGTGACCGACTCATGGCCCGCGATCATGCGCAGCGTGGTGCTCTTGCCGCAGCCCGACGGGCCCAGCAGGCAGCAGTAGCTGCCGCTCGCGATGCGCAGGTCGATCTGGTCGACGGCGGCGGGCGTGCCCGCGGCATAGCGCTTGCTGAGCGCGACGACCTCGACGGCGGCGGGCGGGGGCGCGATGGCGGCGGCGCTCATCGAGGGGCCCGGGGGGCGAAAAATGATCGGAAGGCGAGCATGCTGGCGTTAAGCACGCTCCATGCCACGTCGGTGGCTTGCGGCCCGAGGCACCGCGCGTGCGGTGCCCGGCGGCCCCCGCCGCGGAACCCCGGAAGCCTAGGTGCCGAAGCGGTTCGCGTCGGCCGGCAGCGTCGCCGCGGCCAGTCCGCGCAGCACGTCGCCCACCACGATCACCGCGGGGCTCGCGATGCCGGCTTCGGCAATGCCGGCCTGCAGCTTGCCGAGCGTGGTCGCCACGTGGCGCTGGTGCGGCAAGCTCGCGTGCTGCACCACGGCCACGGGCGTGTCGCCGGGCAGGCCGTGCAGCAGTTCGCGTTCGATGTGGCCGGCGCCCGCCACGCCCATGTAGATCACGAGCGTGAGCCGCGCGCTGTGCGCGGTGGCGGCCAGGGCGCGCCAGTCGGTCGGGTCTTCGGCCGCGCCGGCGCCGGTCTTGGCATGGCCCGTGACGAACACCACGCCCTGCGCATGGTCGCGGTGCGTGAGCGGCACGCCCAGCGAGGTGACGGCCGCGAGGCCGGCCGTGATGCCGTTGACCACCGTGCATTCGATGCCGGCTTCGCGCAGGTGCTCGACCTCTTCGCCGCCGCGGCCGAAGATGAAGGGGTCGCCGCCCTTGAGCCGGACCACGGTCTCGCCTTCGCGCACCGCGGTGATCATGAGCCGCTCGATGAAGGCCTGCGGCGTGCTCTTGCAGCCGCCGCGCTTGCCCACGTGCACGATGCGCGCATCGGGCCGCGCATACGAGGCCAGGATGCTGTCGCTCACGAGGTCGTCCACCAGCAGCACCGTGGCGGCCTGGATCGCCTTGACGGCCTTGAGGGTCAGCAGTTCGGGGTCGCCGGGGCCGGCGCCCACCAGCGTGCAGCTGCCGGCGGTGGATGAAGAAGTGGCTTTGTTCATGCGTGGGATGCCAGTTGCGTGATGTGCCTCACCTGCGTTGCGATGGCCTCCGGCACGGGAAGCTCGCCATCGAGCACACGCCGCGTGTACGCGGCCGTGGTCGCGACGTCGATCTCCTTCGGCAGGCCCGGCACTTCGCTTGCCGTGCCGCTTTCCTGGGCCTGCAGTTCGCTGCGCACGCCGCGCACGAAGCCGTCGATCTGCGCAGTGCGGCGCGGGTCGGACACCACTTCGCCTTCGAGGCCGCGCGAGAGCAGGGCGGTCATGCCCATGAGCTCGAAGGTTTCGCCCATGGTGCGCGCGTATTCCGGATGCGTGTAGCTTGCCACGATCACGCAGGGGCCGGTGGTCGGCTGCATCAGCTTGACCACGCTGTGGCCAGGGTTGCGTAGGCCCACCACGCGGCGCACGTCGAGCAGCCGCTTGAGCGCGGGGTTGAGCAGCTCGGTCGGCGCAAAGCCCACCTCGCCCGAAGGAATCTTGCGGATGGCGGGCAGCGCGGGCACGTCCAGCGCCTCCAGCACGTTCGACGCCAGCACGCGCGAGGTTTCGGTGGCGCTGCCGTGCACCAGCACCGGCAGGCCTTCGCGCGCCAGCAGCAGCGCCAGCAGCGGCGTGAGCACCGGCAGCCGGCGCGCGCCGTTGTAGCTTGGCAGCACGATGAGCGGGCGGTCGGCCGCGGGCAGGCGGTTGAGCCTGGCATGCGTGGCATCGAGGAAACCCGCCATCTCCTCGGGCGTTTCGCCCTTGATGCGCATGGCAAGGCAGAAGCCGCCGATCTCCAGGTCGGTGACGGTGCCGTCCAGCACCTGGCCGAACAGGTCGGCGGCCTGTTCGCGCGTGAGCGGCTTGGCGCCTCGCGCGCCGCGGCCGATTTCCTTGATGTATTGGCTGATTCCCATGGGTGCGCCGATTGTCCCGCAATGCTTATGCCGGAATGCAAGTCGGCTTATGCACCCTCGGCCACGGTCTCGGCGGGCGTTGCGCGCACCATGCGCTTGAGCTCGGGCAGGCAGGAGCCGCAGTTGGTGCCGCATTTGAGCGCACCCTGCAGCGCGGCCAGGCGCTCGTCGGGCGTGCCGGTGCAGCGGCCCAGTTCGGCCTGGATCGCCAGGTCGGTCACGTTGAAGCAGGTGCAGACCGGATGTCCGCGCGACTGCACCGCCACCGGCGCGCGCGCGCCCGGCGACAGCAGCAGCCGGCCGTAGCTCTGCGCCGGAATCTCCTCGCGCAGCAGGGTGCCGATCCAGGCCTCGGCGCTGGTGTCGCCGCCCAGCAGGAAGGCTTCGAGGCCGGCGTTGCCGTCGGCGCGCCGCACCAGCCGCGCCACGCGGCGCTGGCCGCGCCGGCGGTCGGCGTAGCGCAGGGCATCGCTGCCGCGCAGGCCGAGCAGGCCTTCGATGCGGTCGATGGTTTCGTCGGCCGGCGCATCGTGCGCGGCGGCGCGGAACAGGATGCCGCTGCGTTCCTCGCCCGGCGTGTTGCCCGAGAACGGCACGCAGGTGGCAAACGGAAACATCGCCATCATCGGCTTGAGCGCCTGGTGCGCGGCCAGCGCCGCGTCGGGCGGCAGCCAGGCCATGGCCAGGAGCGACCAGGGCAGCTCGGCCTTGAGGATCTTGACCGGCGTGTGCTTGAGCTCGGGCTGCTTCGAGGTGGGGCAGTAGGCCGAGGTGGTCAGCGCATTGATGCCCGCGAGCGGCGTGCCGGTCGACGAGCAGCCGCTCAGGTATTCCTCGCCCCAGTGCATGGCGACGAAGGCCTGGCTCAGGCCGATCTCGGCGCTGGCCTGCACAGGCATCAGGATCGAGCCGCGCTTGGAGGTCAGGTGCACGAGGTCGCCGTCCTTCAGCTGGCGGCGCGCCATGTCCTGCGCATTCATCTGCACGAGCGGCTCGGCCACGTGGCCGAACAGGCGGCCGACGGTGCCGGTGCGGCTCATGCCGTGCCACTGGTCACGCAGGCGCCCCGTGTTGAGCGAGAACGGATAGCGCGCCTCGCGCGCCTCGGCCACCGGCTTGTAGACGGTGTCGACAAAGCGCGCGCGGCCGTCCGGCGTGGGGAAGATGCCGTCTTCGTAGAGGCGTGCGCGGCCGGTGGCCTCGCCTTCCTTCAGCGGCCATTGCTGCGGTCCCGCGCTGTCGAGCATCGCGTAGCTCATGCCGGTGATGTCGAGGTCGCGGCCGCGCGTGGATTCGCGGTGCTCGTTCCAGACCGACTCGGCGGTCTCGTAGGGAAACAGCGTGGGCGTGGCGCCGAGCCGCTGTTCGAGCCGGCGCGCGAAGTCCACGGCAATCGACCAGTCGTGCCGTGCCTCGCCGGGCGCCGCCACCGCGGGGCGCACGCGCGAGATGCGGCGCTCGCTGTTGGTCACGGTGCCTTCCTTCTCGCCCCAGGTGGTTGCGGGCAGCAGCAGGTCGGCGAAGGCGCAGGTGGCGGTGGTCGAAAAGGCTTCCTGCACCACCACGAACTCGGCGCGCTCGAGGGCGCGGCGCACCGTGGCCTGGTCGGGCATCGACTGGGCAGGGTTGGTGCAGGCGATCCACAGCGCGCGGATCTCGCCGTCGGCCGCGGCCTGGAACATCTCGACCGCGGTCTTGCCGGGCTTTTCGGGCACCGAGGGCACATTCCACAGCGCCGCCACTTCGGCCCGGTGCGCGGGATTGGCCAGGTCGCGGTGCGCGCTCAAGAGGTTGGCCAGGCCGCCCACTTCGCGCCCGCCCATCGCATTGGGCTGGCCCGTGAGCGAGAACGGGCCGGCGCCGGGCTTGCCGATCTGGCCGGTGGCCAGGTGCAGGTTGATCAGCGCCGCGTTCTTGGCGGTGCCGCTCGACGACTGGTTGAGGCCCTGGCAATAGAGGCTCAGCGTGGCCGGCGAGGTCGCGAACAGGCGCGCCGCGGCGAGCAGGTCTTCTTTCGAGATGCCGCAGATCTGCGCCACCTTGTCGGGCGTGCATTCGCGCACCGTGGTCTTCAATGCATCGAAGCCGCTGGTGTGGGCGGCGATGTAGCCGTTGTCGGTCCAGCCTTCCCACAGCATCAGGTGCAGCATGCCGTTGAACAGCATGACGTCGGTGCCTGGCTGGATCGGCAGGAACAGGTCGGCGATCTCGACCGTGTCGGTGCGGCGCGGATCGGCCACGATGATCTTGAGCCCCGGGTTCGCGGCCTTCGCATCCTCGATACGCCGGAACAGGATCGGATGCGCCCACGCGGCGTTGCTGCCCACGATGAAAAGGCATTGCGCATGCTTGAGGTCGTCGTAGCAGGCGGGCGGCGCATCGGCGCCCAGCGTCTGCTTGTAGCCGGCCACCGCGCTGCTCATGCACAGGCGCGAGTTGGTGTCGATGTTGTTGGTGCCGATGAGGCCCTTGGCGAGCTTGTTGAAGACGTAGTAGTCCTCCGTGAGCAGCTGGCCCGAGACATAGAAGCCCACGGCGTCGGGGCCGTGGTCGCGAATGACCTGGGCGAACTTGTCCGTCGCCATGTCGAGCGCGCCGTCCCAGCCGATGGCTTCGGGCGTGGCGCCGCGCTCGGCGCGCCGCATCGGCTGCAGCAGCCGCGTCTGCCGCGTCACCGTGGCTGTCGCCGTGAGGTGCAGCGTCGAGCCCTTGGTGCACAGGCGCCCGAAATTCGCGGGGTGATCGGGGTCGCCGCGCACGCCGGTGATCTGGGCGCCATCGGATTCGATGACGACGCCGCAGCCGACGCCGCAATAGGGGCAGGTGGAGCGAGTCTCAGCCATGGATCGATGCCTCTGTTTCGCGTCTAGCTGCCGTGCGGCGCCTGCACGTCGAAGGTCTCGTCGCCCAGCTTGCCGGCCGTGGCGGCGCCGGGGCCGGCGCGCGGCGGTGCCAGGTCGAGGGCATGCGTCTTCAGTTCGACCATGCTCATCATGACCTGGCCGTCTTCAAGCTTCACCGCAAACCTCGGCGTACACCCCTCATCCGGCGACTTGGCACACCCATCGTCCAGCCCGATGGCCCAGTTGTGCAACGGACACGCCACGCTGGTGCCGAACACGATGCCCTGGCTCAAGGGCCCGCCCTTGTGCGGACAGCGGTCCAGCAGCGCGAACACCTGGTCCTCGGCATTGCGGAACACCGCCACGTCCACGCCCACCGGCCGTGCCACGCGGCGCGCCCCCAGCACCGGGATGTCCTCGACCCGGCAGATCACCTGCCACTCGTTGCCGCTGTTGTTGGGGTTGCTGTTGTTGTTGCTCATTTGCTGTTGCTCCTCGTCTTCAGGCCGCCTGGCTCGCCTTGTCATCCACCACCGCCACCGGCGTGAACTGCCGCACGTCCACCGACGCCTGGCTCGACTCGAACCACGGATCGGGCTCCCCATCCAGCGCGAACTGCAGCCGCTCCCACAGCGCCTTGCGGCCTTCGGTGTCCTCCAGGATCTTCTTCTTCACATGGTCCAGCCCCACCCGCCCGATGTAGTGCACCGTGCGCTC